>NZ_SOBI01000005.1:0-467711 GCF_004364695.1 Arthrobacter sp. AG258
GAATTCGCCACCCTCGGCGCCGACGGCTTCGGCTTCTCCGACACCCGCGCAGCAGCCCGCCGCTACTTCAAAAACGACACCCACTCCATCGTGGTCAAAGCGCTGCAGATGCTCGCGGCACGTGGGGAAGTTGAGGAGGGCGCCCCGTCATACGCCATGGACCGGTACAAGCTCCTGGACGTCAACGCCGGCACTACCGGCGGGGCTGGCGGGGACGCCTAAGTCCACGTCGGCGGCAGTCGGGGCAGTTTCCGGGGGAAGCTGCCCCGACTGCTTTGGCGTTGGCTAGGGTGCAGCTATGGAGAACAGTGAGGAATCCGGAGGGCCGGGCGCGCGGGCGACGGGGGTTTTGCTTGCCGCGGGGGCGGGCACCCGCCTGGGGCTGGGCCCAAAGGCCCTGCTTCCATACCGGGGGCGGCCCCTGGTGGAGGTGCTCGCCGGCAAGCTGCTGAAGGGCGGCTGCCGGGAGGTGGTAGTTGTCGCTGGCGCAGGAGCATCCGCGGTGCAGGCTGCCGCCGCCCTCGCTTGCTGCCGCGTGGTGGTCAATCCGGAATGGCAGTCCGGCATGGGCAGCTCGTTCTTGCTGGGTAACAACACCGCGGATCCTGAAGACCACCTGCTCATTGCCCTCGTGGACCAGCCAGGGCTGACCCCTGAGATCGTACGGCGGCTGTTGGCCGCCCACCGTCCGGGTCGGATCACGGCTGCAGCCTACCGCGGTCCTGAGTCCGACGGCGGCCAGCTCGGTGGCCTTCCGGACGCCGGCAGCCCGCTCGGCGGCTCGCCGGACACCCACAGCCCGGATGGCAGTGCCGGCCACGGCGGCAACGGAGGGCAGTCATGGGAACTCCGCCGCGGGCATCCACTGCTCATCGACGGGTCGCTGCGGGCCTCGGTGGCCGCAACGGTGACCGGTGACGCCGGCGCGCGCATCTTCCTCCGTACCCATCCGGAACTCGTCGATGAAGTGGATTGCAGTGACCAGTCCAGCGGCGAGGATATCGACACCCCGGACCAGCTCCGCCTTCTCCGGTAAACACCCAGGTACTCAGGAATGGGCGCTCAGGAACCCCTCCAAGGCATCCTCCCAAGGAGATCCGCGGTGGCGGACAATGTCTGCGGCACCCCCAAGGCATCCATGGGGCCACTTTGTGGGTTCCCAGTCCTGGTGTTCGCTGTGGTAGTGGCGGCCGGCCGGTGAGGTCCAGCCCGGTGGTTCGGTTTTGCTGGCCGGGGTGGGTTTCCAGCCGGTGGTGTGCCGGAGCCGGTGGTGTTTCGGGCAGGGCTGTCCCAGGTTGCTGATCCCGGTGGTCCCGCCGTTGGCCCAGGCCAGGATGTGATCGGCCTCCGTGTCCAGGGAGGGGTTGCTGCAGCCGGGGAACGGGCACTTACCGTCCCGGAGCCTGAGCCAATTCCGCATCGCCTTGCCCACCCGGTAACTCTTCCTGCCTATCTCCAACGGTGCCCCGTCCCGCGGATCCACAAGCACCCGGTAAAACGAGCCCGCCCCCTCAGCGACCAACCGGCGCGCCATCGAGGCCGGGATCGGCCCATGCCCATCCAGCACCGCCGCCTCATCCGTCAACCCGAGCAGCGAAAACACCGGCACGGTCACCAACACCTGCGCCCGGACCGCATCAGGCGGGACATCGGCAGGCCTCTCGAGGTCATCGGGGCTGGTGCAACCTTCGCCTGGCCCCACGTCTACCCTCCCGGCGGCCTGTCCCGTGCTCAGCCCCGCGGTCAGAAGGGACGTGGCAAACACATCGGCCCGGAGCTGGGTGAGGGTCCTGGCCTCGCCGGGGCCCTGCACGCCCCGGGCCACAGCGGTCAGCCGGTTCCAGCCCGCTGCCGCCTGGTCCGCGGGCAGATACGCACCCAGCCAAGCCATCCCGTCCCGGTCCGGCCGGAACTCCACCCGCCGGTCCACCACCCCCTTGGCGTGACGCTGCTCAATGCTCCCGGCATGGTGGCGTTCCCGCCAAACCCTGGCCTTGGCCCGGAACCGGTGCGCCGGCAACTCCCCCACCGCACACCCCCGCACCGGATCCGGTGCATCAGGGTCCAGGAAATGGGCCTCCAACCCCGCCGCCCCCGCAGCATCCAACCTGGCCGTTTCATCGGCCATCACCGTGGCGTGCTGCCAGGACAGGGTCCCGTCGTTCAAAGCAGCCGCAGTCCGCGGCAACCCCTTGACCACAGCGTGCGAGGTGGCCAGGAACGAAGACGCAGCCCGCGGACCCAGCGCCAGCACACACCCGATCTCCGCCGCGACCGCCATCTCCTGCGCCACCACCGGCACCCCCGGCCCCGCCACAACCCCGGCAGCATCCGCAAACGCCACCGCAGCCCGCGCCTTCAAACCAGCGACCCGGGCCTCCACCTCACGAACACCGGCCAGAACATCAAGGCAACCATCCGCCAACCCAGCCAACGGATCAGCAACACAGAACGGCACCCCACCACACCCGTCCACCTCGGCAACCAACACGGCAAGGGCAGCACGAATATCCGCCAACGCCCCCACCACCGCCGCTTTCCCCATAAACCCATCATGGCAACGGGGTACGACATTCAAGGTCCGAGATTTAGGGGCCGGCCACGACAACCGGTCACCCAAAGACACGGGACAGGTGTCGACAAGCCAAACCACCGGCAGGCCCGGCCACCCGGCTCCCGGTTTCGGCAAGCTCAACCACCGGTGCCCTCAACCACCAGCGGCGAGAAATTCCTCCAGCCCTTGTTTGAAGCCCGAGCGGCCGCCGTGGGCCGGATGCCTGATCTTGGGCGCAGCCACCCCGCTGCGTTGCAGGCTGTGCTGGGCCACGTTGCCCACCGCAACGATGGAGCTGATCCCAAACAATCCTGCCAGTTCCTGCCAGAAGGGCGTGCCGAGTTCGGTTTCGGACGGCTTGGGCGTGCGGTTGGACCACGGCTTTCCGGGTTGGTGCGGGTGCCAGGGGAAGGCACTCCACAGCAGTGGGAGGAAATTCACTTCTTCCAGGACCTGCCAGAGCACCGTTGCCGTTGGCTCGGCAGCTACCCCAGCAGCTTCGGGCGGCACAACGTACCCCTTGCCCGGGCCAAAGAGTCCAAAGCTGTTAGGCGGGCCTTCCAGGATGGTCCGGTTGGTAAACGGAATGCCGGTAATGCGCATGCCCCTGAAACCCGGCGCCTCCCCCAGCAACAGCACGCCGGGCTGCCGGTCCCGCATTTCCTGCAGGTAAATCTCCAGGTTCCGGCGGCGCAGCGCATTCTCCGGCACCGCGTCGGAGAAGAAGTTGGTGCAGGCCGGTCCGGTTTCCGCGGCTGACAGCCGCGCCACGAACTCCTTGATGCCGCTGCCGGAACGCACGCCGATACCTGCGGACAGGTATTACCAGCGGGGGTGGATGGCCTCGCGGAAGTAGTGGTCGTAGATCCAGCGGACACCGTCGTCGAACTCCTTGCCAACACTTACACCGGCAGCGGCGGCGTTGCCCTGGGCCTGCTCCACGTTGCGCGCGCCAGGAATGACGGAGCTGACGCCGTCCTGCGCCGCAATCCAGGCGATGGCCGCCTGTGCCGTGGTGGCCCCGGCGGGCACCAGTTGCTCGAACTCCGCCACGGCCTTCAGGCCCAGGTCAAAGTCGACGCCGGAGAAGGTCTCTCCCACGTCGAACGCTTCGCCGTGGCGGTTGTAGTTCCGGTGGTCGTTCTCCGCGAAGGTGGTGTCCTTCGAGTACTTTCCGGACAGCAGGCCGGAAGCGAGCGGCACCCGGGCGATGATGCCCACGCCGGCAGCCTTGGCCGCGGGGAGGACTTCATCCAGCGGCTTGAGCCGGAAGGCATTCAGGATGATCTGTACCGATGCGGTCCCTTCGTGGCGGATCGCCTCCAGGGCCTCGTCCGTTCGTTCCACGCTGACACCGTAGTTGCGGATGGCGCCTTCGGCGACCAGCGTGTCCAGCGCGTCATACACCTCGTTGTTGCTGTAGACGGCACTGGGCGGGCAGTGCAGCTGGACCAGGTCGAGGGTTTCGGTGCCCAGGTTCTTCCGTGAGCGGTCCACCCATTGGCGGAAATTGGCCAGTGAATAGTTTTCCGGCCGCTGCTCCATCCGGCGGCCCATCTTGGTGGCAACGGTGACGCCGTGCCCCGGGTTGTCCGCGAGGAACTTCCCGATGGCCTGCTCGCTCTTTCCGTCGCCATAGACATCGGCCGTGTCAAAGAAGGTGACGCCTGCCTCCACGGAGGCGGCGAGGATGGCCTGGGCCTGTGCCGGGTCCACGGTGCCCCAGTCCGCGCCGAGCTGCCAGGTGCCCAGCCCCACGATGGAGACGTTCCGTCCGGTCTTACCTAAAATCCGCTGTTCCATCCCCTGACTATATGGGTTTGGCGTAAAGCTCAGTGAATCCTCCGAAGGAATCTAGCTGCCCGGCACCGGTACGCCGCCCAAAGACCCGGGGTGCCCCAGGGCGCCCGTCCGCCGCCGGGCGAAGGTCCTGGACCGTTCGCTGGAGAGTGCGAGGATCAGCAGGATGTCCAGCGACAAGCTGACCAGCGTGGTGCCCAGCGTGATGGGCGGTCCGCCCGAGGCAGTGGTGGCGAATTGGGTGATGATGGAAAGGCTCCCCAGTGTCATGGCAGTTACCCGGGCGCGGTTTCCGCCCCGGGAGATGAACCGTGCAAGGAGGAACTCAGCGAGGGCGAAGACCCCCATGACGATTGCCCCGGGAAGCAGTGCCCCGGACACGTCCAGGTCGCCGGCGGAACCGCCCAGGAGCGGAGGCGCCAGGGCCTCGTCGGATGCGGCGGCCAGGAGCAGGAAAGCCAGGAAGAGGGCGGCGAATCCCCTGCATGTGACCAGGACTGCCCCGAAGAGAGTGGGCAGTGGCCGCCGCTCCTTCGCAGCCTGCGCCCGGGACAGTCCAGGATCAGCCGCCGGTATCCGGGTGAGGTCCACAATGGGCAGGTCGCCATCGGTCATGATGTTGTCCCCTCCCCCGTTCCTGGAGTGGTAGCCGGTGGAGAAGTCCTTGATGATCGTCACGGCCGCTTCCGGCGCAGCCGCTTGGATGGACCCCACCACGTAGTCCCGTTCCTCGTCGATGCCTGGGGCGATTTTGTGCGTTACCTGCAGCGTGAACAGGGAAAGTCCCACGGCCCTGTCGTAGCTCCCGGCGGCGAGCCAGTCCACCGGGATGCCCCCGGGAAGCAGCCAGCCCGGGGGTACCTTCCAAAAGCGGATGTGGTGGCGTTTGCCTGGGTTGCCGTCCACCTCCTGCTGGTAGGCGAAATCCTGCTGGCGGCCAAAAAGGAACAGTGGACTCACCGGCGCCTCGTCGTAGCTGCGCCTGGTCAGCGTGGAAGTGATGATGCGGCGGCTTGAGGCGAAGGTCACCGGATCGGCGAGGGTCCATCGGGCCTGCCGCATGGCTGCATGGATTTGGGCCTCCCGGCCAAGCAGGGCCACGTTGACCGGGTCCCCAAGCAATCCGTCGCTGGTGCGCGAACGGCCAATGAAGTAGTCGGGCAGGTAGATCCTGGTGAGGATGCGGTGCAGGCGGGGAAGCACCAGGTAGGCAAGCGCTGCCCAGAAGACCACCAGGACCCAGATGTGCGGCCATTCCAGGCTCGACTGCAGGAGCAGCACGGCAAACCAGATCGAGCTGAGGCCGCTGAACGTAAAGAACAGCCGGTCGACCACGGTGTCCGCCGCGGCCGTGGCGGCGGGCGCGGGGCCCGGCATGCCTCCGTCCCGGCCCGCGTCCATGGCTGTCTCGCCCGTCATGGCCACAGGCTACACCTGGATTACCGCACCGCACCCGCCTCAGCCGGAACGAGGCCTGCTTCCTTCAGCCCCAGGTAGATCCGGTCCCGGGCGATGGGAAGCTGCGCGAAGCGGACTCCGGTGGCGTTCCTGATGGCGTTGGCGAGCGCCGGGGCCACGGGGTTGAACGGACTCTCGCTCATCGATTTGGCGCCCAGCGGCCCCAGCGTGTCATTGGTGTCCGCGAAGTACACCTCGCTGCGCGGCACGTCCGCAAAGGTCGGAATGTGGTACTGACGCAGGATGTCCGTGGTGACCTTGCCGTCGTCGTTCACCACCACTTCCTCGTAAAGCGTGGCACCAATGGCCTGGGCGATCCCGCCTTCGATCTGTCCACGGCACTGTCGCGGGTTGACCACCACGCCGGCGTCGGCCGCCTGGACGCTCTGCAGGATTTTCAGCTCGCCGGTGCCGCGGTTCACCGCCACCCGGAACCCGTGCACGTTGAAGGCAACCGAACGCGGCGTGCCGCCCCAGCGTCCCTCGGCGGCGAGGTCGACGCCGGCTTCCTCGGCGGCCTGCGCCAGCTCAGCAAGTGCCACGCGGGTTCCGTCGACCACCACGGCGTCGCCGTCGAGGACGCACGCGGAGGCCTGCGTTTGGCGGATGCCGGCCGCGAACGCCCGGATCCGGACGGCCAGCTCTTCGGCAGCTTCAAGGGTGGCCTTGCCGGCCACCACGGTTCCGGCCGAACCGAACGCGCCCGTGTCGTGCTCCACCAGGTCCGTGTCCGATTGCCGCACCGCCACCCGGGATGCCTCCGTGGACAACGCCGTGGCGGCAAGCTGGGCATGCACCGTGGTGGTCCCGTTTCCGAACTCGGCGGTCCCGACGTCGGCCTGGTACGTTCCGTCCGGCAGGAGCCGGAGCCGGGCATGGGCAAAGTGGCCACGCGGCGGGACGGTATCGATCATGGAGAGCGCCGCGCCTTCGCCCACCATCCAGTCCGGCCCGAGGTCCTCAAGCCCTGCCTGCCGGTAGCGTTCGCTGCCCCGGTCCAGGGCGTCCCGGACCAAGTCCAGGCACTGGTCCAACCCGTAGCTTCCGTAGTGGACGTCCTCCTCCGGCTGGGGCTGCGTGGACAGCATGTGGTCCCCTTCCCGGACCATGTTCCGGCGGCGGAACTCGAGCGGATCCATCCCGATCCCGGAGGCCAGCTCATCCATCGCGGACTCGATCGCAAAAATCATCTGGCTGAGGCCGTAGCCGCGGAACGCGCCGGCCGGGACGGCGTTGGTGTAGACCGACTGGGCGTCCACCTTCTTGTTGGCGCACTTGTAGACCGCCAGCGATTCACCGCAACCATGGAACATGACGCCCGGGCCGTGGTTGCCATAGGCGCCGGTGTTGGTCACCACGTCCAGTTGCAGGGCTGTCAGCCGGCCGTCCTTGGCGGCACCGGCTTTCAGCTTGATGGTGAAGGGGTGCCGGGTTGTGGTGGCGGTGAACTGTTCCGTGCGGGTCAGTTCCAGCTGGACCGGCCGCTTCAGTTTCAGGGCCGCGAGCGCCACGAGGTCCTCGGTGAGGACTTCCTGCTTGCCGCCGAATCCGCCGCCCACGCGTCCGGCCACCACGTGCACGCGGTCCTCTTCGAGCCCGAACACCCGGCACAGCGTGCGGCGGACCAGGAACGGGACCTGGCTGGAGGTGCGGACCTGCAGCCGCCCGTCGTCGTCTACGGTGGCGATGGCCGCATGGGTTTCCAGGGCGACGTGCTGGACCCTCTGGGTCTGATAGGTCTGTTCGTGGATGAAGTCGGCGCCCGCGAAGCCGCCGGCGACGTCGCCCAGTTCCGAGTGCAGTTCAGCCACCACGTTCCGCTCCGGGCGGGAGATGCGCGCTTTCACGGCATCCTTGTCTCCGTGGACCAGGGGGGCACCAGGCAGCAGCGCTTCCTGCGGCGAGAAGACGGCGGGAAGTTCCTCATATTCCACCTGGAGTGCGCGGACACCGGCTTCCGCGGCGGCCACCGATTCAGCCACGACGGCGGCCACCCGCTGCCCGATGAACCGCACCACGTCATCGAGCACCCTGGTATCGTCCGGGTCGTCAGTGAAGAGTTCGTGCTGGGCGGTGGAGAACAGCTGCTCCGGGGCGTCCTCGGAGGTGAAGACCGCCACCACGCCTGGCACGTTCAGCGCTGCGTCCTTGGCGATGGAAAGCACCCGGGCGTGCGGGTGCGGGGAACGGAGGATCTTCAGGTGCAGCAGCCCTTGCTGCTCCTCTTTGGGCAGGTCCAGGGTGTAGCGGGCAGCGCCCGTGACTACGGCGCGGCTGGCTGGAGCCGGGACGTCGTCACCCAGCCGGCCCGGCGCAGGATCCGGTTGCCCCTCCCCTGCGATGCCGGAGCCCGGCCCCCCGGGATCAGGGTGCCCGGGGTGCCCGCAGACGGCGTCGGCGATGGCGCGGTAGCCCGTGCACCGGCAGAGGTTGCCTTTGAGGTTCCGGGGCAGGTTGTCCTTTTGGGCGTCGTCGAACGAGGCCGCCGTCATCACCATGCCGGCCGTGCAGAAGCCGCACTGAAACCCCTGCCGCTCCATGAACTGCTGCTGCACCGGATGCAGGGGGCCGCCGGCGGTACCGGCCAGCCCCTCAATGGTGGTCACCGAGCGCCCCTCGGCCCGGACGGCGGGATAGATGCAGCTGTGAACGGGCGTGCCGTCCACATGTACCGTGCATGCGCCGCAGTCGCCGCCGTCGCAGCCCTTCTTGACGCCGGTGTTGCCCTGCTCCCGCAGGAACGTCCGCAGGCATTGGCCGGGGCGCGGAGCCGCCCCGGACGCGGTGCCGTTGATCTCGATGCCCATGCTCAGGCCCCTTTCGGAAGTGCTGTGGAAACGGGAGCGGAATCGCTCCGGGGCGGCCAGAAGTCGCCGGACACGGGCAGCCCGGGCGTTCCCGCCGGCGCAGCGAGCTCGGCGCGGATTTCCTCGGCCAATCGGTAGGTCATGTCCCGGCGCCAGGCGGGCAGGCCATGGATGTCGTCGTGGTAATGGTCCGCGGGAATGGCGTCGTCCAAGGCAGCTGCCAGCCGGTCGGCATCGGGCAGGCCGTCGAACCGGAGCTGAACGGGCCGCTTGGTGGCCGCGGTGACGGTCAGGACCAGGGAGGTAGCGGCGTCGAGCCGTCCGATCAGGAGCACCCCGGACCGGCCCAGGTTGCTCAGCGACAGCCGGCGGAACGCCACCCGGGAAGAAAGGGCCGACGCCGGGAGGTGGACGCTGCGAAGCAGCTCGCCCGGTGCCAGGCAGTTGGTGGCGTCACCGGTTACGAAGTCCGCCACGGGAACGGTGCGGCTGCCGCCGCCTGGTGCGAGGACCGTGGCAACGCCGTCCAGTCCGGCGCAGAGCGAGATGACGGGCCCGGCGGGCAGGGACGTGCACAGGTTGCCGCCCACGGTGGACATGTTCCACACCTTGAACGAAGCCACGAAGGAATCGCAGCAGGCCCGGACCAGGTCCAGCCCGGGCCAGACGCGGCCGTCCGCGCCGGCGCCGGCCGGCAGGGTGTACAGCTCGGCAATGGTGCAGGTGGCGGCGAGGTCGATGCCGTCGTCACTGACGGTTATGGGAGTCCAGCCGGCTGAGCCGAGGTCCAGCAGCCGCTTGAGGGGTTGAGGCCCAAAGGCGTAACTGCCGTAGGAGAAGAGGACCGTTCCGCCGGCCAGCCAGGCGTCGCCGTCTCGCCAATCTGCGGGGTCGGTGGTGCGGACCACCGCCTCGATGGTGTTCATGTCCATGCGATCTCCTGCGGGGTAAGGTCTGTGGGCGCCGGTGCCGGCGCGCGGTGGTGGATGGTGCCGGCGGTGTCGCGCAGCGGCGCGCACGTGGCGTCGCGGCTGCGCGCGGCGATGAGCTCGGCGGTGACGGAGACCGCCACCTCGGCGGGGGTAGTGGCGCCGAGGTCCAGTCCGATGGGTGAGTGCAGCCGGGCAATCCGTTCCGGCAGGACCCCGGCGCTGAGGAGTTCCTCGACCCGCTGGAGGTGGCTGCGGCGCGATCCCATGGCGCCCACGTAGGCGAGGTCCAGGGCCAGCGCGGCCTCCAGCAGCGGAAGATCGAACTTGGGGTCATGGGTCAAGACGGCCGCCACGGCGCGGCTGTCCAGGCGGCCGGCGGCTGCTTCCGCCGCGAGGTAACGGTGCGGCCAGTCCGTCACCACCTGGTCTGCGACGGCGAACCGTGGCTGGCCGGCAAAAGCGGGCCGGGCATCCACCAGGGTCACGTGGTAGCCGAGCAGCTTGGCCGCCGGCACCAGGGCCGCCCCGAAGTCGTTGGCACCGAACACCAGCATGCGTGGCGGGGCGAGCCGGGACTCCACCAGGACGGCGGGCCCCCCGGGATGCCTGCTGTGGCCGTCGCGGTCCGGCAGGCAGTCCCCTGCCTGGACCAGCGGGACCAGACCGGCGCCGCCGCTGCGCAGGATGGATTCCACCCGAAGCTCTGACTCTCCGTGCAGCAGCGGGGCCAGTTCCGGGGATGCCGGTCCGTGGTGCTTGGCCGGGTCCGGGAGTACGACGGCGGCACCGCCCGATGCTCCCAGCAGCCGTACCAGCGCCACGGGTTCGTCGTGGCGGAGGCCGGCGAGTTGCCGGACGGCGGCCCGGAGCGGTTGCTCCGGTTCACCGGTAACGGCTGCAGGAACCGGCTGGATGTGGATCTCCAGCTGTCCCCCGCAGGTGAGCCCGGCGGCGAAGGCATCGGCGGAACTGAAGCCGAAGACCTGGTGGCGCGGGCCGCCGTCGTCCATTGCCTCCCGGGCGAGCGCCACCACGGCGCCTTCCACGCAACCGCCGGAGAGGCTGCCGAGCACCTCACCGGACTCCGTGACGAGCATGGAGGTCCCCACAGGGCGGGGCACCGAACCCGAGGCGGCAACGATGGTGGCCACTGCGAACCGCTTGTCCGAGAGTCGGGGCAGCCAGGGGCCGAGCGAAGGGATCAGGTCAAGCATGGCGGCACTCCTTCTTCCGCGCGGCGGTGGTGTCCATTGTCTGTCCTGTCAGGGGCCGGGCCAAGGGTTGGCCCGGCCCCCTGTGCGGCTGGGGCAACGATCAGCCGCCCAGCAGGAGGTTGATCGGCCCGCGGGCGAAGTACACCAGGAACCCGGCGCTCACCACCCACATCAGCGGGTGGATCTTTTTCGCCTTGCCTGATGCCGCCCCGATGACCGCCCAGCTCACGAAGCCGACGCCAATGCCGTTGGCGATCGAATAGCTCAGCGGCATGGTCACGATGGTGAGGAAGGCAGGCAGCGCCACGGTGAACTTGGTGAACTTGATCTCGCGGATCTGCGCCATCATCATGGCACCCACCACCACCAGGGCGGCGGCGGCGACTTCCAGCGGGACCACGCTGGTGAGCGGGGTGAGGAACATTGAGCCGAGGAACAGCAGCCCGGTGACCACTGATGCCAGGCCGGTCCGGGCGCCTTCGCCGATCCCTGCCGCGGAGTCGATGTACACCGTGTTGGAGGAACCTGAGGTTGCCCCGCCGGCCACGGCGCCGAAGCCTTCGACGATGAAGGCGGATTTCAGCCGCGGGAACGTGCCGTCCTTGTGTGCGACGCCTGCGCTCTTGGCCAAACCGGTCATGGTCCCCATGGCGTCGAAGAAGTTGGTGAACACGAGCGTGAACACCAGCATGGTGGCCGCAAGTCCGCCGATCCGGCTGAACGAACCAAAGAGGTCGAAGTGGCCCACCAGGCCCAGGTCGGGTGCGGAGACCAGCTGGCCGGACAGGACAGGGGTGTTCAGGTGCCAGCCGCCGGGGTTGGTGGTGCCGGCAGGACCCAGTTTCATGATGGCTTCCACGACGGCGGCCAGCACGGTGGTGCCAACGATGCCGATGAGCAGCCCGCCCTGTACCTTGCGCGCCACGAGGATCCCCATGGCCAGGAGGCCGACGACGAACACCAGCGTTGGCACGGAGGTGATGGAGCCGCCGTCGCCCAGCTGGACGGGCGGCCCGCCGGTGGTGGGCCGGACGAAGCCGGAGTCGACGAAGCCGATGAAGGCGATGAACAGGCCGATGCCCACGGTGATGGCGGCCTTGAGTTCCTTGGGAACGGCCCTGAAGATGGCGGTCCGGGCGCCGGTGACGCCGAACAGGACGATCAGGATGCCGTTGATGACCACCAGCCCCATGGCCTCGGGCCAGGTGACTTCGTGGATCACCGAGACGGCCAGGAAGGAGTTGATGCCCAGTCCGGCGGCGAGCCCGAACGGCAGGTTGGCGATGAGGCCGAACAGGATGGTCATGACGCCGGCGGTGAGGCCGGTGACGGCACCCACCTGGGATGCGGACAACCAGCCCCCGGCAACGTCGGTGGGGGCGTTGTCGGCGCTGAAACCGCCGAGGATGAGGGGGTTCAGGATGACGATGTACGCCATGGTGAAGAAGGTGACCAGGCCGCCCCGGAATTCCCGGGCAACGGTTGAGCCACGGCGGGTGATCTGGAAGAAGCGGTCCAGGAAGGATCCCGACGCCGGCGGGCCGGGTACGGAGGGGGTACGCGGCGACCGCCGCGAGGTGCTGGTGGTTGGAGCCGGATGCTCCTCGTGGGAATGGTCCAGGATGGTCATCTCAGCCGCCCGGCCTAGTAGTCGATCCTGGATTCGAGCGTGTTCCAGGTATTGAACGGCTGCAACGGCGCAGGGGCCTGGGGATCGCCCAGTTCCAGCTTGGAGACCGGCATCAGGGAGTCCCTGTCCTGGTTTTCGAAGTATTCGTAGAAGACGGCGTCGTCGAAGCCCACGGAGGCGGCATCGTGCCGGTCGGCGGCGTAGACCACGCGGTCAACCCGGGCCCAGAGGGCGGAAGCCAGGCACATGGGGCATGGCTCGCAGCTGGTGTAGAGGACCGCGCCGCTGAGGTCGAAGGTGCCGAGTTCACGGCAGGCGGTGCGGATCGCGGTGACTTCGGCGTGGGCCGTGGGATCGTTGTCCGCGGTGACGCGGTTGACGCCGTCGAACGTTTTACCGTCCGCGGTGACGATCATGGCGCCGAAAGGGCCGCCGCTGTTCAGGACGTTGGCTGTTGCCAGCCGGATGGATCTGGCCAGGAACTGCTCGGCCGTGACGGTGGTACTCATGATGCGACTTCCTTTTGCCGGGAAGCCTGTTGCCGTGCAAGGACCAGTAGAACCAGGTGCGACGGTTACCAGGCTTCAGCATGTGCTGTGAAGGTTAAGTTGCGCCTGGTAGATAGCTTCCCGGGTTCGGGTGCCCGCCTTTGGCAGAATCGAGATTAGCACCGCTTTGTGGCCCGCGCCATAGTTTTCTGGAAATTTATTTTCGCTATGTGAAATCCATGTTTCGGTCCGCTAACCCCCTCCAGTCACATCCCGCCGGTGTTGACGCCCCGCGCCCGGGCTGGCTAATCTCATCGGATCCGCGGTCCGCCGCGGCCACCTGGATCAGCAGACAGGGCCTCACTGAGCTGGAAAAATTGCCACCGCGCTCAGGACAGGAACATCCCATGCACCAGCCCCTTCCCGCACCCGCACCCCGGCTCTGGATCCGGAATCCGCAGGCCGCATTCACCGCCAACAACCTTGACGCCTCGGGCGGGGTTGTCATCAGCGGCGGCGTCATCACCGAGGTCCTGGCGGCCGGACAGATACCGTCCGAACCCTGCGCCGAGACATTCGACGCCGGCAGCCACGTGCTGCTGCCGGGACTGATCAACACGCACCACCACTTCTACCAAACGCTCACCCGCGCCTGGGGTCCGGTGGCCAACGCCCCGCTGTTCCCCTGGCTGCAGAACCTCTATCCGGTCTGGGCCCGGCTCACACCCAAGGATGTGGAGCTCGCCGCCACCGCCGCCCTCGCTGAGCTGCTGCTCAGCGGCTGCACCACCGCCGCCGACCACCACTACCTCTTCCCCGCCGGCCTGGAAAACGCCATCGACATCGAGGTGGCGGCCGTGCGCCGGCTGGGCATGCGGGCAACACTCACCCGCGGCTCCATGACGCTGGGAACGGACGACGGCGGCCTGCCGCCGCAGTCAACGGTCCAGGCACCGGAGGTGGTGCTGGCGGACAGCGAGCGGCTGATCGGCGCGTACCACGAGCGCGGGGAGGACGCCGTCATCCAGATCGCCCTGGCGCCGTGCTCGCCGTTCTCCGTCACGAAGGAAATCATGGCCGAGAGTGCCGCGCTCGCCGAACGGCTGGACGTCCGGCTGCACACCCACCTGGCCGAAACCCTTGACGAGGAGGACTTCTGTCGCGAGATGTTCGGGCTGCGGACCGTGGACTACCTGGAGAGCGTGGGCTGGCTGACGGACCGCACCTGGCTGGGGCACGGCATCCACTTCAGCGACGAAGAAATCGGCCGCCTCGGTTCGGCGGGGACCGCCGTCGCCCACTGCGCCACCTCCAACATGCGGCTCGCCTCGGGCACGGCCCGGGTCCTGGAACTTGAGGATGCGGGCGTTCCGGTGGGGCTGGGAGTGGACGGCTCGGCGTCGAACGATGCTTCCAACATGATCCTGGAGGCGCGGCAGGCGCTGTACCTCCAGCGCCTCCGCTATGGCGCTGATGTCCCCGTGGAGCGGGCACTCGGCTGGGCCACCCGTGGTTCGGCCGCAGTGCTGGGACGGCCCGGGCTGGGCCAGCTGGCGCCAGGGATGCAGGCCGACCTTGCCCTGTTCACGCTCGAAGACCTGCGCTTCTCAGGCAGCCATGACCCCGTCGCCGCCTTGTTGTTGTGCGCCGCCGACCGCGCCGACCGGGTGATGGTGGGCGGCCAGTGGCGCGTCGTGGATGGACAAATCCCCGGCCTGGACATCGCCGGGCTCATCGCTGAGCACTCAGCGGCGGCCAAGCGCCTGGTAAATGGGGTCCGGTGAACGGCTGACACGGAACCGGGCCACTGCTACCGTGGCGGCATGACTCCGTCAAAGACGCCGGCCGAAGTCCTGGATATCGAAGGTGTTGAGGTCCGGATCTCGAGCCCGGACAAGGTGGTGTTCCCGGACCCCGGGCTGACCAAGCTGGACCTGGTGCGGTACTACCTGGCCGTGGCGGACGGGGCGCTGCGCGGCGCGGGTGGAAGGCCGATGGTGCTCAAGCGGTTTCCCAAGGGCATCAACGCCGAGCCCTTCTTCCAAAAGCGCGTGCCGGAGAACCATCCACCCTTCGTCGACACCACCACACTGCATTACGCGTCCGGAACGTCGGCGGAAGAAGCTGTCATCCGGGATGCGGCGGGCCTGGCCTGGGTCATCAACCTTGGCTGCCTGGACCTGAATCCGCATCCCGTCAGGGCCGAAGACCTGGAGCACCCGGACGAACTCCGGGTGGACCTCGATCCGATGCCTGGCGTGGACTGGTCGCAGATCGTGGACGTCGCCTACGTGGCCCGGGAGGTCCTGGCCGACGCGGGGCTGGTGGGCTGGCCGAAGACGAGCGGGTCGCGGGGGCTGCATATCCTGGTGCGCATCACCCCGCAGTGGTCGTACCGCGATGTCCGGCTCGCCGCCGAAACCCTTGCACGGGAGGTGGAAAACCGCGCGCCCGGCCTCGCCACGGCACGGTGGTGGAAGGAGGAGCGCGGTGAAAGCGTGTTTGTGGACTTCAACCAGAACGCCAAGGACCGCACCGTGGCCTCCGCCTACTCGGTCAGGCCCCTGCCTGACGCCCGGGTGTCTGCGCCGCTCACGTGGGAGGAAGTCCGCACCGCACGGCCGGAGCAGTTCACAGTGCAGACGGTACCGCAGCGCTTTGCGGACATCGGCGACCCGCATGCCGGCATCGATGACGCGGTGGGCACACTCGGCGGGCTCCTTGCCTTGGCCGAAAAACTCGGCCCGGCAGAGAAAGCGCCCCGCAGCGGCAATGGAACCGGCCGCCGGCAGTCGCTGATGCCGCTTATCGAAGTTGCCCGGACCAAGACAAAGCCCGAGGCGCTGGCAGCCCTTGACCAGTGGAAGGCCCGGCATCCCGCAGCCGTTGGCGGCCTCCAGCCGGCCGACGTCCTTGTCGACGGGATGCGCGGGTCCAGCTCGCTCTGGTACCGGGTCCGCGTCAACCTCCAGCATGTCCCCGAGGACAAACGCCCGCCGCAGGAGGACCTCATCGCGGACTACGACCCCTGGGCAGGCAAGCAGTGGCCGGGACGCCCCGGTTCCTGAGCCTTGCCGCTACTGCCAGACCCGCACCCAGTCGACTTTGATGGCTCCGGCCGGTCCGAACGTCCTCTGGTTGGGGTTGAGTCCCACGTTCAGGAGCAAGTAGTGCGGCGCGTTGCCGTCCTGAGACGAATATGAATAGACCTTGCGGCCGTCGAAATAGATGTCGTTGACACCCGCCATCCGATGCACGCCGTACGTATGGTACCCACCGGCCCAGCACCCCACGATGGCACTTCCCAACTCGCCGCCACTCGCAGAGTGATACACGGTGCTCATGTTCCCCGCCAAGGGCTCCGCTATGTCAATCTCACCGGTTTTCGGATAGGACTGTCCGGTGGTCCACCAGGCTGGCCAGTTGTAGATGCCGCCCGAGCAGGTACCCGGAAAATAGATGCGGGCTTCGACGTATCCCGTGGTGTATTGGAAGCCCACGTGGCCGGAGACCCCATCCTTGGGATTGGTGGACAGCAGCGCCCCGGAATCGGAGTCGGAGAGCTGGAGGACGGCCTCGCCGTTGGCAACCGTAATGTTGCTGGAGCAGGTTTTGACACCGTTCATCTTGGACTTGGGATCACAGTCGTTGAACCAGTAAGGGGTCCAGACACCGGGGTTCAGGGTGTTGAATTCCTCATCGAACACCAAGTGCCAGGCGCCGGGAACCCCGGCGGGGCCCAGTCCCTGGCTGGAAACGACGGGTTTGCCTTCCAGCGGGTCGCCCTGGGCTGTGTCATCGGCGGGTGGCGCAGCGGGAGGAACGGCCTCCGAGGGGGCGGCGTCGGCCGGCGCTGCAGCCCCGGTTGAGGCATCCAATCCGGGTACTTCCGGGGCCTCCGGCGGTGCTGCCGGTGCGGCGGAGCCGGTAGGCCAGGGACTTCCAGAGGGTGCAGGGATAATGACTCCGGACGACCCGGAAGCCGCCTCCGCGGGATCCGCGGGCAGTCCGGACTCCGCCGGGGCGAGGACCGCACTGGCCGAAAGGCCGCCAACCACCAGGAGGCAGCATACGCATTGCAGGAGGCGGGTCTTCATGGACATGCCCCGCACGTCCCACGTCGGGAATCGGGCTGCTTCACACGTTCCTGCATCCTCGCCTCCCCGGCGCTCAACGGAAATCCGGCCCGGGCAGGCACGCAAGCCCAACTCCGGGCAACGACTTACCGCCTCAGGCTATGGGAGTTCGCTGCCGGGGTCGCCAGTAGCGACTACTTGTGTTTGGCCGGCGTGGTTCCGCAGGTAGGCAGGGGCGGTACTCACATCCGCCGGCCGAATACCGGCAACGCGTGGACCCAGCGCGAGAACAGCCCGCGTTCGTGGTGCCGTTCTTCCGGAACGAACAAGTCCGGGTCAATCCCGCCGCCGATGGGGAGGTAGAACTCCTGTGCGCCGGTTCCCGCGGCCGGGGCGGCCGGCACGGAAGGGGTGTCCTGCTGGTACATCGAAACCTCCTAATTTCATATTGCGGAAAGCAAATTCTGCTTTGTGAAAGTTTAGAAGCAACACTGCGGGGCGTCAACAGTCGGCCGCCTGGCCCTTCCCGGGCGATCCGGTCACAAACTGATTTTTGGGGTTGTGATGTACACCACCGGCCGGCGGGGGTACGCTGGTAGGCAACTCGTGGCGCACGTCACGTAACCTGGGAGCAGCAGGCAGGGTCGTAATGAGCTGGCATCAATGGATGCCGGCTCTTTTTTGTTGGGTCGGCTCCACCGGAAACGCGCTTGAAACGCGCGCTTAATTTCAGTGATGGAACCTTGGTTCCACTTACCGGAGATTGGGAAAAGACCATGAGCAGCAAGATCATTCTCGGCGAAAACCAGTACGGCAAGGCCGAAGTCCGCGTCGTCAAGATCACCAGGGACACCAACCGCCACGAGATCGAAGACCTGAACGTCACCTCGCAGCTGCGGGGCGACTTCGCCGCGGCCCACCTTGAAGGTGACAACGCCCACGTGGTGGCCACGGACACCCAGAAGAACACCATCTACGCCTTCGCCCGGGACGGCATCGGTTCGCCCGAGGCGTTCCTGCTGCGCCTCGGCGAGCACTTCACCTCCAGCTTCGACTGGGTCACCGGCGGCCGCTGGGAAGCGGAATCCTACGCCTGGAGCCGCATCCAGGCGCACGGCAGCGAACACGACCACTCATTCGTCCGCAACGGCCAGGAAGTGCGAACCGCGGTCCTGGTCCGCGACGGCGCCGCCACCCACCTGATCTCCGGACTGAAGGACCTGACCGTCCTCAAGTCCACGGAGTCCGGCTTCGTGGGCTACCCCCGCGACCGCTACACGACGCTTCCGGAGACCACCGACCGCATCCTCGCCACGGACGTTTCAGCACGCTGGCGCTTCAAGGCCGGCACCGACTTCAGCAGCCTGGACTTCAACAAGAGCTACGACGACGTCAAGGGCCTCCTGCTCGAAGGCTTCACTGAGAAGTACTCCCACGCACTGCAGCAGACCCTGTTCGACATGGGCGCAAAGGTGCTGGAGGCGCACAGCGAAATCGACGAGATCAAGTTCTCCATGCCCAACAAACACCACTTCCTGGTGGATCTCTCGCCGTTCGGCCTGGACAACCCCAACGAGGTTTTCTTCGCCGCCGACCGGCCGTACGGCCTGATCGAGGCCACCGTCCAGCGTGATGACGCAGCTGCCGCACCGGCGGCGTGGTCGGGCATCGCCGGCTTCTGCTAAAGGGCCACGCCCATGGTTTCGACAGGCTCAGCCATCGGTGGTTGAGCCTGTCGACGCCACACCCGGCACCACTCCCACATCTTCACAACACCTGTTAGCCAGACACCAGTTAGCCAGACGATGACGTCTGCCATGAACCAAGAAAGTCTGCCATGAACACCAAGAAGAAACTTGCCGCCGCAGCCACTGGAAAAGGCGCACGGCCTGGCCGCCCCGAGGACCAGCGGCTCCCCGTTGGAAGCATGTTTGCCTACGGCTTCCAGCACGTCCTGACCATGTATGGCGGCATCATTGCCCCTCCCCTGATCATCGGTGCCGCCGCGGGAATGAACTCCCAGGACATCGGCCTGCTCATCGCCGCCTGCCTGTTCGTCGGCGGCCTCGCCACCATCCTGCAAACCGTCGGCATTCCGTTCTTCGGCTCGCAGCTGCCGCTGGTGCAGGGCGTGTCTTTCGCCGGTGTCTCCACCATGGTGGCCATCGTGCACGGCGGCGGCGGGATCCAGGCGGTGTTCGGATCCGTCATCGCAGCCTCCCTGATCGGCCTGCTGATCACCCCGCTGTTCTCGAAGATCATCCGATTCTTCCCGCCGGTGGTGACCGGAACCGTGATCACCACCATCGGCCTGACGCTGATGCCGGTGGCTGCCAACTGGGCCATGGGCGGCAACAACAAGGCTCCGAACTACGGCAGCGTGGCCAACATCGGCCTCGCCGCCGGCACCATGGGCATCGTCCTGCTCCTGAGCAAGGTGGGCAGTGCGGCCATCTCCCGGCTCTCCATCCTCCTTGCCATGGTCCTGGGCACCCTCATCGCCCTGGTTTTCGGCATGGCCGACTTCTCCAAGGTGGGCCAGGGCGAGATTGTCGCCTTTCCCACCCCCTTCGCCTTCGGACCCCCCACATTCGAGATCGCAGCCATCGTCTCCATGCTGATCGTCATCCTGGTGACCCTCACGGAGACGTCCGCGGACATCATCGCGGTGGGCGAGATCGTGGGCACCAAGGTGGACTCCAAGAGGATCGGCAACGGCCTGCGCGCGGATATGCTGTCCAGCGCCGTCTCGCCCCTCTTCAACTCCTTCACCCAGAGCGCCTTCGCCCAAAACGTGGGCCTGGTGGCCATCACCGGCGTCAAGAGCAGGTTCGTGGTCAGCGCCGGCGGCGTAATCCTGGTGGTCCTCGGGCTGCTTCCCGTCCTTGGCCGGGTGGTGGCCGCGGTGCCGACGCCCGTCCTGGGCGGTGCCGGCGTGGTGCTCTTCGGCACGGTTGCAGCCAGCGGCATCCGGACCCTGTCCAAAGTGGACTACAAGAACAACATGAACCTGATCGTGGTGGCCGCATCCATCGGCTTCGGGATGATCCCCATCGCCGCACCCACGTTCTACGACCAGTTCCCGTCCTGGTTCGGCACCATCTTCCACTCCGGCATCAGCTCCGCGGCCGTCATGGCCATCCTGCTGAACCTTCTCTTCAACCACTTCCGGGCTGGAAATTCGGACAACCAGTCCGTCTTCGTCGCTGGCACCGAGCGGCTGGTCAAGGCGGAGGCCCTCCGTTCCCTGGCGGACGGCGACAGGTTCGAGAACGGCAAGCTCATCGACTGCGACGGGAAGGAAGTCCGGATCGACTCAGCCGAAAAGGCATCGGAGCATTAGCAAGGACACAGCGAACGACGACGGCCCGCACCTTCCAGCGAAGGTGCGGGCCGTCGTCGTCAGCAGTTCCGCAGTATCAGGTGCGGTTGAGCTCGCGGGAGATGGCCTCGGCGGCCTCGCGGAGGACGGGGACGGCCTTGTCGGCAAAGTTTTCGTCCACCCGGGACACCGGGCCGGACACTGAGATCGCGGTGGGCGTGGGGGCGTTGGGCACCGCCATCGCAAAGCAGCGGACACCGAGCTCCTGCTCCTCCTCGTCGATGGAGTAGCCCCGTTCGCGGATGAGCTTGAGGTCGGCCAGGAGTTCTTCGACGTCGCCAATGCTCTTGGCGGTGGGGGTAGGCATTCCGGCGCGGGCCACGATGCCGCGGACGGTGTCGTCGTCAAGCTGGGCCAGGATGGCCTTGCCGACGCCGGTGGCGTGGGTGTGGGCGCGCCGGCCCACCTCCGTGAACATGCGCATGGAGTGCAGCGAAGGGACCTGGGCCACGTAGATCACCATGTCCGAATCAAGCACGGCCATATTGGAGGTCTCCCCGAGGCGGTCCACCAGGGTTTTGAGCTGCGGGCGGGCCAGGGCGCCGAGCTGCTTGTTGGCGCCCTCGCCCAACCGGATCAGCCGGGGACCCAGGGCATAGCGCCGGTTGGGCAGCTGGCGGATGTAGCCGAGCGATACCAGCGTGCGGAGCAGGCGGTGGATGGTGGGAAGCGGCAAATCGGTCGACGAGGACAGTTCACTGAGCGTGACGTCGCCGCCGGCATCCGTGATGAGCTCCAGCAGCTCGAAGACGCGCTCCACCGACTGCACTCCGCCGGAGGCTTTTTCTGCCATTCCGTTGTCTCCTATGGCTCGGAATCCGACAACTCTTATCCGCATCGTGAAAAGAGTTGCTTAGACCACCCAACATACAGCACGGCAGGACGCGCGGCGATGTCCCTCGGCAGTCACATCGCGAAGGGGTTGTGTTTCCATAAAGTAGATAATAATATCCATAATACGAAAATATTCGGATCAGAGCAGAAGCCGGACAAGGCCTAACAGGAGGACATTCAATGGCGAACCCCAGCCCCGGAAATTCGATCACCCTGCGCGTGGAAGCACCGTCGAGCTTCAGCGCCACAAGCGAACTCGCGGCAGCCGTCGGAGCAGCCGGCGCCGCAATCACCGCACTGGACGTCACCGAGTCCCACCACGAAACCCTCGTCGTCGACGTCACCTGCAACACCACCGACGACGCCCACGCCGCGCGGGTCAAGGACGCCCTCAACGCCCTCGACGGGGTCACCGTCCAGCACGTCTCGGACCGCACTTTCCTGATGCACCTCGGCGGCAAGCTTGAAGTGGTCCCCAAGGTCCCGCTGCGCAACCGCGACGACCTGTCGCGCGCCTACACCCCCGGCGTGGCCCGCGTCTGCCTGGCCATTGCCGAAGACCCCGCCGCCGCCCGCAACCTGACCGTCAAGCGCAACACCGTCGCCGTCGTCACCGATGGCTCCGCAGTGCTGGGCCTGGGCAACATCGGCCCCGCCGCCGCCCTCCCGGTCATGGAAGGCAAGGCCGCCCTCTTCAAGCAGTTCGCCAACGTGGACGCGTGGCCGGTCTGCCTCGATACCCAGGACACCGAGGAAATCATCCGCACCGTCAAGCTCCTGGCCCCCGTCTTCGGCGGCGTGAACCTGGAGGACATCGCCGCGCCGCGCTGCTTCGAAATCGAAGCCCGCCTGCGCGAGGAACTGGACATCCCGGTGTTCCACGACGACCAGCACGGCACCGCCATCGTGACCCTCGCGGCACTGGTCAACGCGCTGCGCGTGGTGGACAAGAAGATCGAGGACGTGAAAATCGTGGTTTCCGGCGTCGGCGCCGCAGGCTCAGCGATTATCCAGCTGCTCAAGGCCCAGGGTGCCCGCCACATCGTGGCGGCAGGACGCTCGGGCGCCATCCACCAGGGCGAGACCTACAACGATCCGCACCGCACCTGGGTCGCTGAGAACACCAACCAGGAGGGTTTCTCCGGCAGCCTGCACCAGGCCCTCGCAGGCGCGGACGTCTTCATCGGCGTGTCCGCCCCGAACATCCTCGACGAAGAGCACGTGGCCTCCATGGCAAAGGACTCCATCGTTTTCGCCATGGCCAACCCCACCCCCGAAGTGGACCCTGCCATCGCGTCCCGGCACGCCGCCGTCGTGGCCACCGGCCGCAGCGACTTCCCCAACCAAATCAACAACGTCCTCGCCTTCCCGGGCCTCTTCCGTGGGCTCCTGGACGTCGGAGCGAGCGACATCACCCCGGAAATGCTGGTGGCCGCCGCGGAGGCAATCGCCAACCGGGTGAATGATAATGAGCTCAATGCCAGCTACATCATCCCGAGCATCTTTGACCCGCACGTGACCGCCAACGTCGCGGCGGCCGTCGCGGCCGCGGCCCACGCCTCACAAGTGGCAACGGCTGCCGTTCCCGCCGATTCCGCCAAGGAGCCGGTGGCAGCACTGGCCTCCGCCTGACCGCCCGACTTCCCGCACAAGGAAAGGACCAGAAATGGCCATCACCGTCACAGATCCCCGGCCGATCAACCGCGCTGAGGAGATCCTCACCCCCAAGGCACTGGCCTTCGTGGAGGAGCTCCACAACCGGTTCGCCGGCACCCGCAACGAGCTCCTGGCGGCCCGTGCCGCCAAGCGGCAGCGGGTGGCAGAGACCGGCAAGCTGGACTTCCTGCCGGAGACGCAGGACGTGCGCGACGGCGACTGGAAAGTTGCGCCCGCACCCGCCGCCCTGCAGGACCGCCGGGTGGAAATGACCGGGCCTGCCTCACCGGCGAAGATGGCCATCAACGCCCTGAACTCCGGAGCCAAGGTGTGGCTGGCGGACCTCGAGGATGCCAGCACCCCCACCTGGGCCAACGTCATTGACGCCATCCTCAATCTCCGGGACGCCGCGCAAGGCACACTGAGCTACACGTCGGAGGAAGGCAAGGAGTACCGGCTCCGCACCGACGCGCCGCTGGCCGTGGTGGTGGCCCGGCCCCGCGGCTGGCACATGCAGGAAAAACACCTGCTGCTCAACGGCGAACCCGCAGTGGGTGCCCTGGTGGACTTCGGGCTGCACTTCTTCCACATCGCCAAGCAGCTGGTGCTCAACGGCCAGGGCCCCTACTACTACCTGCCCAAGATGGAGAGCCACCTTGAGGCCAGGCTGTGGAATGACGTCTTCGTGTTCGCCCAGGACTACCTTGGCCTCCACCAGGGCACCATCCGGGCAACGGTCCTGATCGAGACCATCCCGGCAGCCTTCGAGATGGACGAAATCCTCTACGAACTGCGGGACCACGCCTCGGGCCTGAACGCAGGCCGCTGGGACTACCTGTTCAGCATTATCAAGTACTTCCGCGATGCCGGCGAGGAATTCGTCCTCCCGGACCGCGCCTCCGTGGCGATGACCGCCCCGTTCATGCGCGCCTACACCGAGCTCCTGGTCAAGACCTGCCACCGGCGCGGCGCCTTCGCCATGGGCGGCATGGCCGCGGTCATCCCCAACCGGCGCCACCCGGAAGTAACCGAAGCCGCGTTCGAGAAGGTGCGGGCGGACAAGACGCGCGAGGCCAACGACGGCTTCGACGGCTCCTGGGTTGCGCACCCGGACCTGGTCTCCACCTGCCGGGAGGTCTTCGACTCCGTGCTGGGGGACAAGCCGAACCAGGTGGACAAGCAGCGCCCGGAAGTGTCGGTCACGGCGGAGCAGCTGCTCGACGTCTCCTCCGCCGACGGCCAGGTCACCGAGGCCGGGCTGCGCCTGAACCTCTATGTGGCCGTGGCCTACACGGCAGTGTGGCTGTCCGGAAACGGCGCCGTGGCCATCCACAACCTGATGGAGGATGCCGCCACTGCGGAGATCTCCCGCTCGCAGGTGTGGCAGCAAATCCGCAACAAGTCCATCCTGGCGGACACGGGCAACACGGTGACCAAGGAGCTGGTGGAACGGATCCTGGGCGAGGAAACCGAGCGGCTCCGGACCGAGTTCGGTGACGAAGCCTTCCGCCGCTACTACCAGCCTGCCAGCGACCTGATCGCGGACATCTGCCTCTCGGACGGCTACACGGACTTCCTCACCACCCCCGCGTACGAACTGGTGGGCTGAGATGGCAGCACCCAAACCCTCCCTTTCGGCTGCGGACCTGGCCCACATCGACGGACAGCTGGCCGCCACGGACCGGCTGCTGGAGCAGAACTACCCCGGCGGCGACGGCTCACGCCAGCCCGTGCACACGGTGTACGTGCCCGCTGACCGTTTCACGCCGTCGCTCGCCGCGGACTGGGGCGCCCAGGCAACTGCGACGGCGGATGCGCACGGCGGCTTCGAAAAGCTGGGGCGGCTCCTGGGCCACAACGAAGGCCTTGCGGGGGCGGTAGCCACCCGGGTGGCGGCCAAACTGGCTGCCGAGCCGATCGAGGACTTGCGGCTGGACTTCGAAGACGGCTTCGGGGACCGGGGCGATGACGCCGAGGACGCCGCCGCGGTTGCCGCAGCGGCCGCGGTGGCCGCCGCCGTCCAGGCCGGGTCCGCTCCCCCGTTCATCGGCATCCGCTTCAAGTGCTTCGAGGCGCCCACCCGTGCCCGCGGCCTCCGCACCCTGGACCTGTTTGTCTCCGGCCTCGCCGCGGCCGGCGAACTCCCGGAAGGCCTGGTCCTGACCCTGCCCAAGGTCACCACCGTGGCCCAGGTCCAGGCGATGGACTACGCGGTGTCCAGGCTGGAGAATATCCACTCCCTGCCCGCCGGACGGCTCCGCTTCGAGGTCCAGGTGGAGACGCCGCAGCTGATCCTCGGCCCTGACGGCACCTCCCCGGTAGCACAGCTGCCGCATGCCGTGCCCGGCAGGATCAGCGGGCTGCACTACGGCACCTACGACTACTCGGCATCGCTGCAGATCTCTGCCGAGTACCAGTCCATGGAGCACCCGGTGGCCGACTTCGCCAAGGAAGTCATGCAGCTGGCCGTCGCCGGCACCGGCATCAGGCTCTCCGACGGTTCCACCAACATCATTCCGGTGGGCGACAACGTGGAGAACGCCTGGCAGCTGCACGGCCGGCTGGTCCGGCGGTCGCTGGAGCGCGGCTACTACCAGGGCTGGGACCTGCACCCCGCCCAGCTGGCCAGCCGCTTCGCAGCCACCTATGCCTTCTACCGTGAGGGCCTGCCTGCCGCGGCGGGCAGGCTGCGCAACTACGTGGAACGGACCGAAGGCGGGGTCATGGACGAGCCCGCCACCGCCCGGGCCCTGGCCGCATTCGTACTCCGCGGAGTCCAGTGCGGCGCCGTCGGTGCCGAGGAAGTCCAGGCGCTTGCCGGCGTCGGAATTCCGCAGCTGACCGGCCTGGCGCATCCTCGGCTCGCCACCACTTCCAACTCCTAGGCAAAGGATCCCTCTCATGGGCAAGTACTACTCCCCCACCGGCGGACTCCCGCCGCAGACCCACCTGACCACCGAGCGTGCCATCGTGACCGAGGCGTATACGGTGATCCCCAAGGGCGTCATGACGGACATCGTCACGTCCAACCTGCCCGGCTTTTCGAACACCCGGTCCTGGATCATCGCCCGTCCCATCTCCGGCTTTGCCACCACGTTCTCCCAGCTGATCGTGGAAATCGGCCCGGGCGGCGGGGCTCCCAAGGCCGAGTTCGAGGCCGGCGTCGAAGGCGTCATCTTCGTAACCCGCGGCAAGGTCAACCTCACCCTGGACGGCGAACTGCACCCGCTGGAGGAAGGCGGCTATGCCTACCTGGCCGCTGGTTCGGAGTGGGGCCTGGAGAACGTTTCGGACGACGTCGTGTCCTTCCACTGGATCCGCAAGGCCTACGAACGGCTTGAAGGATACGAGGCGAAGTCCTTCGTCACCAACGAGAAGGACGTGGAGCCCACGTCCATGCCGGACACGGACGACGTCTGGAAGACCACCCGGTTCACGGACTCCAACGACCTCGCCCACGATATGCAGGTGAACATCGTGACGTTCCAGCCCGGCGGCGTGATCCCGTTCCCGGAAACCCATGTCATGGAGCACGGCCTGTACGTCCTGGAGGGCAAGGCCATGTACCTGCTGAACAACGACTGGGTGGAGGTGGAAGCGGGTGACTTCATGTGGCTGCGCGCCTTCTGCCCGCAGGCCTGCTACGCCGGCGGGCCCGGCGAGTTCCGGTACCTGCTGTACAAGGACATGAACCGACAGGTGAAGCTCACCTAGGCGCGCACTCCGGGCCTGCAAAGACAAAGCAGGGGCTGTTACGGAAGATCCGTAACAGCCCCTGCTTTGGTATCCAGGTACCCGGGCTCAGGCGCCCGGGTTAAGGACCACTTTGATACAGCCGTCTTCTTTTTTCTGGAACTTTTCATACAGGGCGGGCGCGCCATCCAAGCCCGCACGGTGGGTGACCAGGTCCATTACGCCCAGAGGATCGTCGTCGTCCTCCACCAGGGGGAGCAAGCGGTCCGTCCAGTTACGCACGTTGCACTGCCCCATCCGGACCTGAAGTTGCTTATCGAACATGGTCAGCATGGGCAGCGGGCTGGCCTGGCCGCCGTAGACGCCGCTCAGCGACAGGGTGCCGCCGCGGCGGACCGCGTCGATGGACGCATGCAGGGCGGCCAAACGGTCCACGCCGCCTGTCTCCATGGCTTTCTGCGCCAGTTTGTCCGGCAGCAGCCCAAGCGCCTGGTGTGCAAATCCTGCCAGGGGGGAACCGTGGGCTTCCATGCCGACGGCGTCCACCACCGCGTCCGGGCCGCGCCCAGCGGTCATCTCCCGGAGTTCGTCCCCAATGGTCTTGCCGTAGTCGAGCGTTTCCACGCCGTGCCGCGCCGCCATTGCGCGCCGTTCGGGGACGGGATCAATACCGATCACCCGGAAACCACGATGTACGCCAATGCGGCCGGCGAACTGGCCCACGGGTCCCAGCCCGAACACGGCAAGGGTGCCGCCGGCCGGGACATCCGCGTACTCCACGGCCTGCCAGGCGGTGGGCAGGATGTCGGAGAGGAACAGGTACCGCTCATCCGGAAGCTCCTTGCCAACCTTCACAGGACCGTAATCCGCGTGCGGCACACGCAGGTATTCGGCCTGGCCACCCGGAACGGAGCCGTAAAGCTCGGAATACCCAAACAGCGCCGCGCCGGAGCCCTGCTCCGTGACCTGTGTGGTTTCGCATTGAGACTGCAAGCCCTGCCTGCACATGAAGCACGTGCCGCACGAGATATTGAAAGGGACCACGACGCGGTCGCCTTTGCGGAGGTTGGTGACCCCGCGGCCCACCTCCTCCACGATGCCCATCGGCTCATGTCCAATGACATCGCCCTTGTGCATGTAGGGGCCCAGTACCTCGTACAGGTGCAGGTCGCTGCCGCAAATGGCCGTGGACGTGATGCGGACGATCGCGTCCGTCGGTTCCTGGATCACCGGATCAGGAACTTCCTCCACACTTACAGAACGCTTGCCTTGCCACGTCAGTGCTTTCACAGTTTCCCTTTCGCGCTGCTTTCCCTGGTGCAGTTCGGGTGGATCAGTTGCTCCCGCGCGCCAGCAGCCGGCCAATGGCGCTTGAGCCAAGGTTTTCCAGCAGGTGACGGGGGCTTTCATAGACCTCGACAGCGCCCGCGGCCCTGAGTTCCGTCGCGCTGATTCCGCCGCAGGTGACGCCAATGGCGGGAATATCCAGCGCAGCAGCAGCCTTCATGTCCCACACGGCGTCACCGACATACACGGCGTTCGCGGCGTCGATTCCGAGCGCTTTCAGGGCCGCCGCGAGGATGTCCGGCGCAGGCTTGCTTTCCTCAGCGTCCTTGGAACTCGTGGCGGCATCGATAAAGGCGTCCGCGTCCAGCACGGAGCGCATCACCTGCAAGTCCCTTTCCCGGGCCGAGGACGCCAGAGCCACCGCCAAGCCGTCCGAGTGGCATTGCTCCAGGAGCTCCTTTGCCCCTGCAAAAGCACGCAGCGAGGGCCAGTGCGAGGCATACAGGGCGCCGTGGCTGGCCATGACGTCGTCGTCTTCGGAGCGGTCCCGGTCCGGCGGCAGGAGGTTGTCCACCAGGCGGGCGCCGCCCATGCCGACAAAGTGGTGGATGGCCGCCATCGGAACATCGTGTCCGTACTGGCGGAACGCGCCCCACCAGGCGAGCGTATGGATATAGGACGAGTCGATCAGCGTCCCGTCAACGTCAAAAAGGACTCCGTGGCGTCCATTGTCAGGCGGCGAAGAGGCTCCGGGCATCAGCCGACGGCCGTCCGCCGCACATCCGGCGCTTTTTTCCGTTTCGCCGCGTCTTCCTTCGGGGAGCTGACGGGCCGCACCCGCTCCCGTATCACCGAACCCGCGCCATCCAGGCTCTTGTCCCGAATGAGTCCCGTGCCCGCGATCTCCCTGGCCATGGCAATGCCTGCGACGGCCGCCCGTTTAGTCGGGAAAGTCACTGAAATGGCCATCAGGTTCCCGCTTCCGTCCATCATCCTGATCCGGTATCCGCCGTCAGGGGCATCCACGAGTTCAAAAAATCCGGCCACAACTATCACTCCTCCGTCAATCACGGCATTGTGCTGGGGAGCACTCCATGAGGTGTTAGTAAGTATACTTATCTATCCCGCGAAGGAGAAGTTGCGGCCCCGGCCCGCGCCGCCTCAGCGCGAGTCCGCCCCTTCCGGCGGAATGGGAGCGTCACTGCGCCGAACCGTATCCTGATGCAGCTCCAGGGCGCTAGTCACAAGGGCGAAGTGGCTGAACGCCTGTGGCGTGTTACCCAACTGGCGGCCGGCTTTGACCGCCCATTCTTCGCTCAGCAGCCCCACATCGTTGCGCAGTTCCAGCAACCGTTCGAACAGTTCCCGTGACTCTTCGTGTCGTCCGGCGCCGAGGAGCGCCTCCACCAACCAGAATGAGCAGGCCAGGAAGACGCCCTCATCCCCAGGCAAGCCGTCGTCGCTTTGTTCCGGCCGGTACCGGAGCACGAACCCGTCCTGGGTCAGCTCCTGTTGGATGGCCTCGATGGTCCCCACCACTTTGGGATCGTCCGGGGGCAGGAAGCCCACCCTGGGAATCAACAGCAGGCTGGCGTCCAGCTCAGGCCGGCCATAGGACTGGACGAACGTGTTGCGCTCCGCGTCGTAGCCGTTGGCCAGGATGTCCTGCCGGATCCGGTCCCGCAACGCCTCCCAGCGCACCACCGGCCCAGGCAGCCCGGAGTCCCGCACTCCCTTCACCATCCGGTCCGCGGCCACCCATGCCATGACCTTGGAGTGCGTAAAGTGCCGGCGCGGCCCCCGCATTTCCCAGAGCCCGTTGTCCGGCTGGTCCCAGATGGTCTCCAGGTGCTCCATCAGGGCAATCTGGACGTCCCAGGCCTCGTCCGTGTGCTTGAGCAGCGAGTTCCGGGTCAGCGCCAGGCAGTCAAGGACCTCACCCCATACGTCCAACTGGAATTGCTCGGCCGCCGCATTTCCGATCCGCACCGGAGCGGAATTCTCGTAGCCCTTCAACCAGGGCAGTTCCATCTCCGGCAGCCGCCGCTCGCCGTGGATCCCATACATGATCTGCAGGTCCGCGGGGTCTCCTGCCACAGCACGGAGCAACCAGTCCCGCCAGGCGGCCGCTTCGGCCTTGTACCCGGCAGCCAGCAGCGCCTGGAGGGTCATGGTGGCATCCCGCAGCCAGCAATAGCGGTAGTCCCAGTTGCGTTGGCCGCCCGGCTGTTCCGGCAGCGATGTTGTGACAGCGGCGACGATTCCCCCGGTGGGCGCGTAGGTAAGGGCCTTGAGGGTTACCAGGGAGCGCACCACGGCATCCTGGTACTTCCCTTGGACCGTGCATTGCGAGGACCAGCCCTGCCAGAACTCGAACGTGCTGTGCAGGACTTTTTCCGCCTCGACCGAAACCGGCCGGCCCACATGGCTGGGAGCCCACGTCAGCACGAACGGCACTTTCTCGCCCGCATTGACCGTGAAGTCGCTGACGGTATGCATGTTCTCGCCGTGCAAGGGTGCGGGGGTCACCAGGTAGACGGCGTCCGGGCCGGCGATGGCGTGCAGGCCGCGCTTGTCCTTGCGCACCCAGGGCACGATATGCCCATAGTCGAAGCGAAGCACCAACTCGCCGTGCATCTTTACGCTGCCGCTGACACCCTCGACGATCCGGACGATGTCGGCAACGGAGTCGCGGGGCGGCATGAAGTCTGTGACGCGAACCGTTCCGTCCGGCGTTTCCCACTCGGTATCCAGGATCAGGCTTCCGTCGCGGTAGCTTCGGCGGGTGCAGGTACCACCGCCTTCCGGAGCCAGCAGCCAGCGCCCGGCGTCCGGTGAGTCCAGCAAGGCGTTGAAACACGCAGGGGAATCGAACCGCGGCAGGCAGAGCCAGTCGATCGAACCCTCCTTGCTGATGAGGGCACCTGTGTGAAGGTCGCCAACGACCGCATAATCCTCAATTCGCGCCATGGCATTACCCTGCCACACAACACTGTAGGAACATCGAAGAATGGCAGTCCACATCGGTACCTCCGGCTGGAGCTACGACCATTGGGAGAACGTCCTGTACCCGCCCGGCCTGCCGGTCCGGGACCGGCTCCAACGCTATGCCGCCAGGTTCAGCACAGTTGAGCTGAATGCCAGCTTCTACCGCTGGCCCCGCGACACCACCTTCGCCGGCTGGAACAGGCGGCTGCCACCCGGTTTCAGCATGTCCGTCAAGGCTCCCCGCGGCCTTACCCACGCCCGCAAGCTGTACGCACCCGAAGTCTGGGTGGAACGCATCGCCCGGTGCTGGCATGAACTGGGGGACAAACGGGCTGTGCTCCTGGTCCAGCTGCCGCCGCAGTTGGGCCGCGACGACGCCCGGCTGGAGTACTTCCTGGCAGCGGTTCCGGAATGGATCCGGGTTGCCGTTGAGTTCAGGCACCCCAGCTGGGACTGCCCGGAGGTGTTTTCCCTGTTGGAGCGGCACCAGGCGGCCTATTGCATCATGAGCGGCGCCAACCTGCCGTGCATCCTGCGCGCCACCGCGCCATTTACCTATGTCCGCCTGCATGGTCCCGACCACGAGCACTTGTACGGCGGCTCCTACTCGGAGGCCGACCTGCACTGGTGGGCGGACCGGATCCGCGAATGGGACAGCGGCGGCCTGGACGTCTACGCGTACTTCAACAACGACGGCGGCGGGAACGCCGTGCGAAACGCCGAAACACTGCGTGGGATCCTCGGCGCCGGCTGATCCGAACTCCACCCTGTGGCAGAGTGGTGGCATGGACACGGCTCCCCAGCATCCGGCCCGGAAGACGGCACGCAAGCCCACGCAGGCGGTGCTGGCCCAGTACGCCCTCTCCGGGAACCAGGCCTTCCGGCTGGCCCACCGGGTCTCGGACGCGGTCAACAGCCTGCGGATCCGGCTGGCGAAGCGCTGGAATTTCGTGCCGCAGACCATCGCCTACCAGGGGTACGGTTCCACGACCCGGGTACGTGTGCTGGGCCGCGTGCTGCTGACGCAGAAGCCGCTGCCGGGAAGCCGGGCGGAGCGGGAAGCGAAAATCGGCAACCAGAACATCCGCGGCTGGCGTGCCTTCACCGGCGTGCCGCTGCAGTTTTCCGACGTCGAGATCACCATCGGCGACGTCGTCACCCACATGACCGCGGACCGGGGCGGACTGATCGACACCGAAGTGGACGTCCAGCTTCCCCCCGGCTGGCACACGGCGGTCCTGCGCGCTGAGGGAACCGAACCGGCCGAGGCGCTGATCCAGGTGATCGCACCGGAGGTGAAGTTCGGAATCGTCTCGGACATCGACGACACCGTCATGGTGACCGCGCTGCCCCGGCCCTTCCTGGCGCTGTGGAACACCTTCGTGCTCAGCGAACGGGCACGGATGGCCACTCCGGGCATGGCGGTGCTGCTGGACCGGCTGACCATCGAGCATCCCGATGCCCCCGTCATTTACCTGTCGACGGGCCCTTGGAATGCGGCCCCCACCCTGGGACGCTTCCTGACCCGCAACATGTACCCCAAGGGCGCGCTGCTCCTGACGGACTGGGGCTTGACCCAGGACCGATGGTTCCGGAGCGGCCAGGAACACAAGCGGCGGAACCTGGATCGCCTGGCGCAGGAATTCCCGGACATGCGGTGGCTCCTGATCGGTGACAACGGACAGCACGATGAAGCAATCTATTCGGCGTTCGCCGCGGAAAACGCCGACAAGGTGGCGGCCATCGCCATCCGGCAGCTGTCCGTCAGCGAATCGGTGTTCGCCGGCGGCCACTCCGAAGACGGTGACCACACCTCATCAAAAGTTCCGTGGATCTACTCCCCGGACGGGGCAGGCATCGCCAAGCAACTGGCCATGCTGGACCTGCTCCGGGGCTGACCCCGAACCGGCCCGGCCCCGCACGGTCTAGGCGCTGGCACCCAGCGCCGCGCCGTCGTCGGGCGCTTCACTGCCGTCCAAGGCCTCCGGAACAACGGCCTGGGCGATGGCGGCATCCGCGGCCAAGGCGAGGTCGCGTTCCTCGATGAGCTCCTGGAACCAGAAGTAGGAGGCCTTGGGCGTCCGCTCCAGGGTCTCGAAATCCACGTGCAGGAGGCCGAACGGCTGCTTGTATCCGGCGGACCATTCGAAGTTGTCCAGGAAGGACCATACGTAGTAGCCGCGGAGGTCAACCGATTCGGCTTCGCCGCCGGGGGCCGTGGCCTTCAAGGCGGCCTCAAGATGGTCGGAAATGTACTTCAGCCGGCGCTCGTCGGGAATGAACCTGGTATTGGTGGACTTGTCCCGGACAATGATGTCCTCAAAGCTCGCTCCACCCTCGGTAATGATCACCGGAGGCAGGTTGGGGTACCGCTCCGCCATCTCCTTCAGCGCGACCGCCATGTACTCGGGCTTGACCGGCCACCCGTAGGCGGTGATGTCCGCTTCAGGCCACGCCTCGACGTGGAACGGTGTGGCACCGCCGCCTGCTGCGTTGAGGTCGCTCCCCATCGCCTCCGCCATGCTCGGCGGCACCGCGCCGCTGCCGGGCCCCACGGCGACCTTGGTGGGCATGTAATAGTTCAACCCGTAGAAATCCAGGGGCTGCGAAATGATCTGCATGTCCTCCTCGGGATGCTCGAAGGAGCTGAAGAACTTGGCCGCCCGGATCACGTCCGGATACTTGCCGGTCAGGACCGGGTCCGCGTACAGCCGGTTCTGGCCCAGGTCCATCAGGCCGGCGCTGAGCTTGTCCAGCGGGTTGATGGAGTTCGGCACCATGGGGGAATAGACGTTGGTCATGCCGATCTCTCCCGGCACCCCAGCGGCACGGAGTGCCTGGACCGCAAGGCCGTGGCCGAGCAGCTGGTGGTGGACGGTGGGGAATGCACCCAGGGCCAGCTCCTTGCCGGGTGAATGCACTCCCAGCGAGTAGCCGTTGGCGCTCACCGTTGCCGGTTCGTTGATGGTGACCCAGCGGGCCACCCGGTCGCCGAACGCATCGGCTACGAGGCCCGCATACTCCCCCAGCCGGTAGGCCATGTCCCGGTTCATCCAGCCGCCCGCCTCGTCCAGCTCCAGCGGCGTGTCCCAGTGGTAGATGGTGGCCATGGGTGAGATCCCGTTGGCCAGGAGTTCATCCAGGAGCCGGTCGTAGAACGCCAGGCCCGCACGGTTTACCGGCCCGGTTCCGCCGGGCTGGATGCGGGGCCAGGAGAACGAGAAGCGGTACGAGTCCACGCCCAGCTGCTTCAGCAGGGCCACGTCCTGCGGCATGCGGTGGTAGTGGTCGGTGGCTATGGCCGGGCTGTGGTCCCCCACGATAGCCCCGGGCTTGGCGGCAAACACTTCCCAGCCGGACTTGCCGCGGCCGTCTTCGTCCAGCGCCCCTTCAATCTGGAATGCTGCGGTGGCGACGCCAAGCGTGAACCCCGGGGGGATAAGCGCTGCGAGGTCCTTGGCGGATTTGTGCATGGAGGCCAGCCTTTGTTGCAGTGGTTCGGGTACGTCTCAGGATTACACAGCAGGGACAGGCTGACGAACAGCAACTCCCTTGGCCGCCACGTTGGCTACTGCGAGCCGAAGAGGAACTCCTTGGCGTGCGCCACTGCCTTGCGGAAGGCGTCATTGCGCAGGGTCACCAGATGCTCTGCGTCGCCGTCGGACGGTTCCAGGTACCCGGTGTAGCCGGGCCGCAGGACCCAGATATCGCCGGCAGGTGGAAGGTAGAACACGCCGAAGGACCGTTGCTGCGCCTCATCGGCCGTCCAGATGGGGACCACTGCCAAGGCAGCACCGGTGGCCGGGTTGATCCATTGCGCCCGCGGCATGGGCTGCTCATGTGCTTCCGGGTCCAAAAACGGCGCAGTTCCCGGGCCCCACCGCTGCTCGAAGCGCTCATGGAATGCAGGAATCAGCGGTGAATCGTAGCGCCGCCACTCACTCATGGGGTTTCCGCCTCCTTGGATGAAGTCCTCTGTGCCCGCCAATGGCTGCCGGCGTCCCCACCCGGAGGCAGGGACGCCGGCGCAGCGCCACGGATCCTAGGCGTCGATCTGCTGCATGCCGCCTTGTTGGGTCTGGATCTCGATCTTTCGCGGCTTGGCTTGCTGGGCAACCGGGATCCGCAGGGTGAGCACGCCTTGGTCGTAGGCGGCCTTGATCCTGTCGGTATCCAGGGTGTCGCCCAGGATCAGTTGGCGGCTGAACACGCCGCGTGGACGCTCGGACGCAACCAGTTCCACGTTCGGCTGCATGGGGTCCTTGCGTTCGGCCCGCACCGTCAGGACGTTCCGTTCCACGTTCAGGTCCACGGAGTCCACGTCCACGCCGGGAAGGTCGAACGCCACCACGAATTCGCCGTCTTCCTGCCAGGCGTCCATCGGCATGGCTGCCGGGCGGGCGGCGGTTCCCAAAACCTGCTGCGCGAGCCGGTCCAGCTCACGGAACGGGTCCGTACGCATCAACATCATTTCCCACTCCTTCAGCTTCAAGGTGTCGGATATCCGGCCACCCACCACCTACTTATCTATGGTGGTGAATGTAGATTTTTTATAGCACCAGTGGGAAAATCGGGCAAGACCCTGTTGCGCGGATTTTTGGGAGAACCCATGACGGAACCTGCAGGCGGCCGGCCCGGCCGCTCCCCCGGCCCACGCGCCCTGTACGCGATCTCGGTAGCGGCGGAACTGGCAGGCACCGGACAGCAGAACATCAGGCTGTACGAGGCGAAAGGGTTGCTGACGCCTGCCCGGACCGCAGGCGGCACGCGGCAATACAGCGAGGAGGACATCGCCGTGCTGCTTCGGATTGGCGAACTCCTCCAGGAGGGATTGAACCTCGCCGGTGTCGCCAAGGTCCTGGAGCTGGAGGCAGCAAACCTGAAACTGCACCGGGCGCTGAAACGGGCGCGGTCAAGGCCTTAGCGGGGCAGGAAGCCAACCGGCTCGTCGCGCCGGTTCACTCCTGCGGCGATTCCGCCTTGGAGAGCTCCCCGGTGATCGGTTCACCTTCGATCCTGGCTGTCCGCCAGGTGTCGAGGGCGATGACTCCGCCGAGGATCATCAGCGAGAGGGAGAACGACGCCAAGGTGTCAGTGGGCCAGTGGTAGCCCAGGTAAAGGCGGCTGGCGATTGCCAGGACAATTCCGATGCCGGCTCCAATAAATCCGAAAAGGGCTGCCCGCCGGCTGCGGCGCCGGGACACGATCAGGTACGCGCCCACCAGCAGGAAGTCGCAGGCACCCAGGACATGCCCGGATGGGAACGAGAACGTTTGGTCCGCACCGAACAACATCTGGTCCACCGGCGGCCGAGAGCGCTGCACGATGTGGAGGATGATCTGCGAAACGATCACCCCCGCCAGCATCGCGGACGCCAGCAGGATGGGCCGCCAGGCATGTTTGGCCGCGAAGCCCCAGACGAGGATCACCACCAGCACAATGATGGGCAGGGCGATGGGTCCAAAGAACACCGCCAGGAAAATCATGATGGCGGTGACGGTGCCCGAACGCGTGGTCAGCAGCCAGTCATGCACGGGTTCGTCGGCCGCCGTCAATCCAGTGGACTGCACCACGCTGACAAGGATGGCGATAAAGAGCGCCAGCCCCACTACGGAGAGGATGACCGACGCCCGGTACAGCCCGCGCCGGTCCGCCACGTCCACGTAGCGCTCCTCCACGACGAACTTCTCGTTGAAGGTATGCCACTTGCCGGCCTTGTGCTCCGCAACCCCGGACCCTGATGATCTCTGTACCAATGTGCTGCCTTGTCCCTGCGCCGTGATAAATGCTTAGGGCTGAACACTATCCCGGTGAGGGCCCATTCACTCCATCATGCGCCCGGCAATCGCGGCGGCCGCGGGAAAAACGCAGGCGCTACCCGATGCCGCCCGCCGTGCCGGAGGGAGCGGCTGCGTGGTTCCGCCAACTGTGCTCGGGTTCGAAGCCAAGCATGCGCCGGGCTTTGTCGATGGAGAGCATGGTTTCGTGTTCGCCCAGTTCCTTGGTGACCTTGACGCCGGGGAAGACCTCCGCGGCGAGGCTGGCGCTCGAGCGGCTCATAACGGTGTCTGCGTTGGCAATGATGAAGGCTTCAAAGCCGGGCTTTGCGTTCTCCAGTGCCCGGGCCACTGCCTGCGCACCGTCCCTGCCGTCGATGTAGCCCCATAGGTTCCACTTGCGCAGCGTTGCGTCCTCATCGAACGAGGGGAACCGCTCGTAGTCAGACTCGTCCATGACGTTGGAGAAACGCAGTCCGGTGATGCTCAGCTCCGGGTCCCAGCGGGTCAGTTCCACGGCCATCCGTTCCTCCAGCGTCTTCACCAGGGAATAGGTGCTCTCCGGCCGGGGAGGGTATTCCTCGTCCACCGGAATGTAGGGCGGGTCGACGTCGAACGGCAGGCCGAGCACGGTCTCGCTGGAGGCGTACACCACCTTCTTGATGCCGGCCCGTCGCGCTGCTTGGAAGACGTTGTAGGTGGAGAGCATGTTGTTCTCGAACGTCGCGGCGTCCGGAAGGATGCCAGGGGCGGGGATGGCACCAAGGTGCACCACGGCGTCGAATCCGTCGTGGCGGTCATCCACGCCCAGGAGCGCATCCACCACCTGGCCGTAGTTGCGCAGGTCCACCACCAGCAGGCCCGGGCTCCGGCTACCCGCGCGGTCCAGGTTGAGGACCTGGTGGCCGTCGTCGGTAAGCCGGCGCACCACGTGCCGGCCAAGTTTTCCGCTTCCGCCTGTAACCGCAATTCTCATCAGTGTTTCCTTCTGTTCGAGTCCACCATGCTTTGCTCCGGTCAGGATGGCCGTCGCGGTGCTGCCAGGAATTGTTCGACGGCGGCAATCGCCAATGCGGTAATCTCCCCCGGATCCCCGCTGCCGTTGACGGATACCAGGATTCCCCGGCCCGCGTACACCGAGACTACTTCATGCGTCTGGCGGTGGTAGAGGTCCAACCTGCGTCGGAAGACGTCGATGGTGTCGTCGGTGCGGCCTTGTTCCTGCGCCCGCCGGTGCATGCGCTCTTCCAGTTCGGCGTCGGGAGCGCGCAACTCGATGACAGCGTCCAGCCCGTGCCCCTGGGCGGCGAGCATACTGTCCAGTTCCGTTGCCTGCGGTGCCGTGCGCGGGTAACCATCGAGCAGGAAACCGTGGCTGACGTCGCCATCAAGGAGGCGGTCCTTCACGAGGGCATTGGTGAGGTGGTCGGGAACGAAATGGCCGCCGTCGAGGTATTCGGCAGCCTGGTTCCCCAGCTCCGTCTTCCGGCTGACGTTGCTGCGGAAGATATCCCCTGTGGACACCGCCGGGACCCCGAAGTGCCTGGCCAGGTGTTCAGCCTGGGTTCCCTTGCCGGAGCCCGGCGGGCCGATGATAAGAAGCCTGGTCATGTTCCTGTCCTCCCCGGCGGGCTGCCTTTGGGTTGGCGCCGCATCCGGTGGCCGGCTCCCGCTTCATTGTGCCGGTTACCCCCTGCATGGCGCCAGCGTCCGGGCTGTGACGGCGCAGCGGGCATGACGTTTCGCCTTCCTTGCGGATGTATATACTCTGGTTATCGGTTTAGCAGCGGGCCGTTGGAAAGTTCTTCGATCCAGCGACCATCACCGACTCCCCGCCCACATTGCGGGGCGTTTGTGTGTTGCCGGCTCGTTTTGACCTGAGCGAATGGCACCAAGAAACAGTGGCCAGCGAGTCAACAGCTAAACCCGATACATCCATAACCGAGTACCTGCATGAAATTGTCCTGGACAGCTCCGACGTCGAGGACTTCCTCAATGAGTTGGCGCAGGTCTCCGCGCGCAACCTCTCCGAACCCGGCGATGAGATGCTGTGCGCCGTCACCCTGCTCAGGCAGCGGAAGGGCACCACGGTAGCCAGCAGCAGCGATGAGGCACGGGTCATTGGACGGTTTGAGCACCGGTTCACCGAGACACCGGGCATGACTGCAGCAACTGCCCAGGAAACTGTCCACGTCCCGGATCTCAACGCTGATGGCCGCTGGCCCGACTACTCCTCAGCTGTGCAGGCAGAGGGGATCCGGTCCGTCGCGGCGCTCCCGTTCCGGCTGGAGGGCGACACCAAGGCAGCCTTGCTGCTCTACTCCGGCCGTGCGCACCGTTTCGAGGGCCGCATCATGAAATGCGCCGAGGATTTTGTCAGCCAGACCTCGCTGGCCCTGCGGCTGGCGATCCGCTTTGCGCACTTCAGCGAAACGGCGGCGAACCTCCGCGCCACCCTGGAAAGCCGGACCGTCATTGACATGGCCGTCGGGATCATCATGGCCCAGAACCGGTGCAGCCAGCAGGACGCCTTCGACATCCTGAAGACGGCGTCAAGCACCCGCAATTCCAAGCTTCACGATGTGGCCGCCGCCGTGGTCCACTCCCTGGGCCAGGGACCCGCGCGGACACATTACGACGGATAGGGCCAGGGCCCCGGAAACCCGGCACAGGGGCGATAGACTGTTGCCAACTTTTTCGCCGGGGGGCTTGGATGGAACAGCAGCGCACCTGTCTTGTCGTTGAAGACAACGACGACATCCGCGGACTGATTTCAATAGTCCTTTCACGTGCGGGCTTCGTAGTGAAAGCCGTTGGCACCGGGTCGGAAGCCATCGCCGCGGCGTCCGACCCAGGCATCGCCCTGGTCACCTTGGACCTGGGACTCCCGGACATGGACGGGCACGTGGTTGCCCGTGCCATCCGCGCCAGGAGCTCTGCCCCGTTACTCTTCCTCACGGCCCGCTCGGAGGGGGATGACGTCCTGGCAGGCATGGCGTCCGGGGCCGCCGCCTACCTCACCAAGCCATTCCACCCCAGGGAACTTGAAGCGCTGGCACGGCGGTTGTGCCCCACACCATTGGCAGAGGAGCCCAGCACCACCGGCACCTCCCTCTGCTGAGCGGAGCGGCATAGGGCGACGACGGGACTCCCGCCGCCGCCCCGAGGATTCCTTACTTGGAAAGGAACCCGAGCAATGCCTCGTTGACCTCTGCGGCGTGCGTCCAGAGCAGGCCGTGCGGCGCGCCTTCGATCTCGACGTATTCCGCCGTGGGCAACGCCTTGGCGAACTGCCGCCCGGTCGAGTCGATGGGCAGGATGTTGTCGGCGGTGCCGTGGACGATAAGGGCGGGAACATCGATCTTGGGGATGTCCTGCCGGAAGTCCGTCAGCCACGTGGGCTGGGCGGCAACGGACGCGGTGGCACCGGCACCGGCGGCGAGGTTCCAGCTGGCGTCGACGGCTTCCTGGCTGAGGCGCGGAGTGCCCAGGAAGGTGTCCGAGTTGTAGAAATTCTTGAAGAATTCGGTGAAGAACGCATACCGGTCGGCAGTAACCGCGGCCTTGAGGCCGTCAAAAACGTCCTGCGGAACGCCGTCAGGATTGTCGTCGGTCTTGAGCAGGTAGGGCTCCAGGGATCCGAGGAATGCGGCGCGGGCCACCCGCGCCGAGCCATAGGTGCCAAGGTAGCGGCCCACCTCGCCGGTGCCCATGGAGAAGCCCACCAGCACCACGTTGTCCAGGTCCAGGGTGGTCAGCAGGATGTTGAGGTCTGCCGCGAAGGTGTCGTAGTCGTAGCCGTCGGCAGGCTTGCTGGACTTGCCAAAGCCGCGGCGGTCGTAGGTGATGACCCGGTAGCCCGCGCCAAGGAGCGCGGCAGTCTGTTTTTCCCAGGACGATCCGTCCAGCGGGTAGCCGTGGATAAGCACCACGGGCTGGCCCGAACCGTGATCCTCGTAGTAGAGCTCGATGTCGGTGCTGTTCTCCGTACCAACGGTAATGAAAGCCATCGGGGTAAATTCCTTTCGAGACTGGCCGAAGCGGCCGGCGTCACGCCGTGCCCGTACCCCTCCTACTGTAGGTGGCCGTGCTGGCTCGCCCGCGATGGCCGTCCGACAGACAGGCGTGCAGTGCGTCCGGGTCCGCGTTGTGACACTATATGCGCATGAATGCAGATAAGAATGCTTGCTCGCTGGGGACGGACAGCCAGTACGTGGAGTTGGCCGTGGAGGTCTTCTCGATGCTGGCTGACGCCACGAGGGTGCGGATCATCCTTGCCCTTCGCGACGGCGAAATGGCAGTGGGCGCCTTGGCCGACACGGTAGGCAAATCCCCCGCTGCCGTGTCCCAGCACCTGGCCAAAATGCGGCTGGCCAGGATGGTATCCACCCGGCAGGACGGGACGCGGGTGCTGTACCGGCTGGAGAACGAACACGCCCGGCAATTGGTGGCTGACGCCATTTTCCAGGCCGAACACGCACTCGGCGGCGAACCGGCGCACCACCGCGCACCCGCCCACCACGCACAAGGGAGCGCCTCATGACCGGGCCGCACCAGGAATCAACGCATGCGCACAGCCATCACGACAACGTCCACGCCGGCCACCATCACCACCACGACGACGATGCGCACAATCACGACCACCACCACGGGCACGGGCACGGGCACGACCACGACCACGACCACGACCACGGGCACCATCACCATTCCGGTTTCAAAGGATGGCTTTTCGAGCTGTTCGTGCCGCACACCCACGATGCCGCGGATTCCATCGATGACGCCATGGAGGCCAGCACGGAGGGCATCCGGGCGCTGAAGATCAGCATGTTCGTCCTGCTGGCCACCACGCTGCTGCAGTTCCTGGTGGTCCTGTTCAGCAGTTCCGTGGCCCTGCTCGCGGACACCATCCACAACTTCTCCGACGCCCTGACCGCAGTGCCACTGTGGATCGCCTTCATCCTGGGGCGCAGGGCCGCGACCCGCCGGTACACATACGGGTACGGCCGGGCAGAAGACCTCGCCGGCCTGTTCATCGTGGCTGTAGTGGCCCTTTCCGCCATCGTGGCGGCCTGGCAGTCCGTTGACCGGCTCATCCATCCGCAGGCCCTGCAAAACCTGGGGTGGGTCATGGCGGCGGGCCTTATTGGCTTCGCCGGCAACGAGGCGGTGGCAATCTACCGCATCCGGGTGGGCCGCAGGATCGGTTCTGCGGCACTCGTGGCGGACGGTGTGCACGCCAGGACGGACGGCTTCACGTCGCTGGCCGTGGTGATCGGCGCCGTTGGCGTCATGCTTGGTTTCCCCTTGGCGGACCCGATCGTGGGATTGGCCATTTCCGCCGCGATCATGGTGCTCCTGTGGGGAACGGTCCGCAGCATCGGGCGGCGGCTCATGGACGGCATCGAGCCGGAACTGGTGGAACTCGCCCAAGCCGCACTCGGAGGGACTCCCGGGGTCCTCGCGGTCCGGCAGCTGCAGCTGCGGTGGTCCGGCCACCGGCTGCAGGGGTCTGCCCGACTGGAACTGGCCGAAACCGGGTTGTCGCAGGCGGCAGAGACCCTGGACCGCGCCGAGCACCGGCTCCGGCACGCCCTGCCGAAACTGGACCACATGCTCCTGGCGCCTGAAGCCCGGCGCTAGGGCCCAAACGCAGGAAGTGACCCCGCCGGATGTCGCCGGCAGGGTCACTTTTTGCGTCGTGTGTGTGGTTCCTAGGCCCGGGCAGCCTTGCCGGGCAGCGCCAGCTTGAACACCTTCGCCCAAGACGAACCCACCTGCTTGAGCAGCGGACCGGTGGTGTATTTCAGGCCATAGCGCTGGCAGATCTCGCGGACCCTGGGGGCCACCTCCGCGTACCGGTTGGAGGGCAGGTCCGGAAAGAGGTGGTGCTCGATCTGGTGCGACAGGTTGCCGGTCATGAGGTGCATGAACCGGGACCCCGAAATGTTGGCGGAGCCGATCATCTGGCGAACGTACCAGTCGCCCCGGGTTTCACCCTCCACCATTTCTTCGGTGAAGGTGTCGGTGCCTTCCGGGAAGTGGCCGCAGAAGATGACGGCGTGGGCCCACACGTTGCGGATGGCGTTCGCGGCGATCGTGCCGAACAGGGCCTGCTTGGCGGAGCCGGTGAGCATCGCGAGCGCAGGGGTGGCAGCGTAGTCCTTGGTGAACTGGGTGATCACCTTGCGGCCGAGGGCCTTGAGGTCCTTGAGCAGGGCCTCTTTGGACTTGGTGCCTTCCTTGTATTCGGTCAGCTCGAGATCGTAGACGGCGATCCCCCACTCGAACACCGGCGCAAGGATCGCATTGAACAGCGGGTTGGCCAGGTTGATGGGCTTCCACGGCTGGTTCTCATCCATCCGGAGGAGGTTGTATCCGACGTCGTTGTCCTTGCCCACCACGTTGGTCCAGCGGTGGTGGAGGTCATTGTGCGTGTGCTGCCAGGAGCGCGACGGGGTAACGAAGTCCCACTCCCACGTGGTGGAGTGGATATCCGGATCCCGCATCCAGTCCCACTGTCCGTGCAGGATGTTGTGGCCGAGCTCCATGTTTTCCAGGATCTTGGCCAGGCTCAGGAGCGTGGTGCCGGTAACCCAGGCTGCTTTGTTCTTGCTGACCAGCAGGGCGGCCCGGCCGGAGATTTCAAGCCCCCGCTGGATCTTGATCATGCGGCGGATGTAAGCGGCGTCTTCCGCACCGCGCTTTCCCAGGATTTCGTCCCGGATGGCGTCGAGCTCACGGCCGAGCTCCGCCACTTGTTCGTCGCTGAGGTGCGCTGCCGCCGGGGGCCGGACCGTGGGGCTGCCGGATTCTGCGAGCTTGCCGGGGCGCGTTCTTGAGCTTCCCGTGGCCGTGGCCTTGGCGGGTGAGATTACTGACATACCGTGGTGCTCCTCAGATTTCGAGGTTGACGGGTCCGGCGGCTGCCGAGACACACGTTTGGATAAGTTCGCCGGGTTCGCCATGGACTTCCCCGGTGCGGAGGTCGCGGACCTGGCCGGCCAGGAGCGGAGTGAGGCAGCTGTGGCAGATACCCATCCGGCAGCCGCTGGGCATCAGGACCCCGGCGTCCTCGCCGATGTCCAGGATGGGGGTGTCGCCGTCGGCCTCCACCTCCCGGTCGGAGGCCTCAAAGGTGACCAGGCCGCCGTCGTGGCCTACACCGGCGTTGAAGGTGGTGTTGAAGCGTTCGATCATCAGGTTGCCGGCGTCTCCGGCCACTGCGACGTCGGTCCCGGGCGCGCCGGTGGTCAGGGCTGCCCGCTTCCACAGCGCTTCGGCGTCGTCCAGGAAGCTGTCCGGGCCGCAGGCGTAGGCTGACCGTTCCTTCCAGTCGGGACAGATCTCGTCCAGCTCCCGGGTGCTGGAGAAGTCCATCCGGCCCTGTTCGCCCGTGTACCAGTGCGCCAGCCGGAAATTCGGAAACTGGTCCGCCAACTCGGCCAGTTCCTCGCGGAAGAGGCTGTCACCCGGGGTGCGGGCGGAATGGACCAGGACGACGTCGGCATCAGGCCGCCGCGGGACAAGGGTGCGGATCATGGACATTACCGGGGTGATGCCACTGCCGGCCGTGACCATGAGCAGGGGCCTGGGATGCTCAGGAAGAACAAAATCACCCTGCGGCGGGGCAAGGAACAAGACGTCGCCCGGCTTGGTGGTGCGCACCAATGTGCCGGAAACGGCTCCGACATCGGTAACGGTGATGGCGGGGTCCTTGCCCGCCGGGGCGCTGAGGGAGTATGAGCGCCAGTGGCGTACGCCATCAAGTTCGACGCCGATGCGCGCCCACTGCCCGGCAAGGTGCGCCTTCCAGCCGCGCCCGGGACGGAAAAAGATCGTGGCCGACTGGGCCGTCTCCTGGACCACGCGGGTCACGACGCCCCGAAGCTGCCGGGCCGAGTAGACAGGGTTGAACAGGGACAGAATGTCCTCTGGCGCCAGAGGCGTGGTCAGCACAGAGGCCGCTTGGGCCAGCTGTCGTAGCCGGATCATGCGATCAAGCCTAAGGCGGTGTGAGCCATATTTCTCTCTCTCCGTCATATGACCGTTCCGCAGTCACACAGTAGTAGGGGCGCGAAGCCCCCACCACGCTCTTCAAGAGTAACGGTTAGGTCTCACGGAAAGTTCCCCGGCGTCAGCGGCGGCGCCATCCCAGGGCCGGCGCAACGTGTTCCACGATGGTGCCCAGGAGCTTGGAGTTGTACTCCACGCCCAGCTGGTTGGGGACGGTCAGCAGCAGCGTATCGGCCGCCTGCACTGCCGTGTCTGCCGCCAGCTGCTCCGCCAAGAGGTCAGGTGCGCCAACATAGCTCTTGCCGAACCTTGCGGTGAAGCCGTCAATCACACCCACCTGGTCGCGGCCGTCGCGGAGCGCGCTGCCCGCAAAGTAGTAGCTGTCCTCGTCATCCACGATGGGAAGGACGCTGCGGCTGACCGACACCCGTGGAGGGCGTGTGTGTCCTGCCGCGGCCCACGCCTCCCTGAACAGCTGGATCTGTTCAGCCTGGAGTTCATGGAACGGAACGCCGGTGTCCTCCGTGAGCAGGGTGGAGCTCATCAGGTTCATGCCGAGTTCAGCAGCCCACACCGCGGTCTTACGGCTGCCTGCGCCCCACCAGATCCGGTCCGCCAAACCGGGCGACTGGGGCTGGACGGGCAGGAGTCCGGTGGCACCGCCGGCGTACCGGGGGTCTGCCTGGGCCACGCCCGCACCCGTGATGGCCTGGCGGAAAGCCGCCGTATGGCGCCGGGCCATGTCCGCGTCGGTCTCCCCGGGCTCCGGCCGGTATCCGAAAGCCGAAGCGCCGTTCCGGGCAGGTTCGGGTGAGCCGCGGCTGATTCCCAGCTGCAGCCTGCCGCCACTGATCAGGTCTGCCGCAGCCGCTTCCTCCGCCATGTACAGCGGATTCTCGTAGCGCATGTCAATAACGCCTGTGCCGATTTCCAGCTTGCTGGTGCGCGCGGCTATGGCAGAAAGAAGTGGGAACGGGGAGGCCTGCTGGCGGGCGAAGTGATGGACACGGAAAAATGCGCCGTCAACTCCGAGTTCTTCGGCGGCTACCGCAAGATCAATCCCCTGGAGCAGGGCGTCGGCCGCTGTCCGGGTACGGGAACCCTGTCCGGGACCCCAGTGGCCGAAGGAAAGAAATCCGATGCGCTCCATACTTTCCCCCAACCGCGCGGCAGCCTGCCGAATTCCCGGCTGGCATGATGGCTGCGTGGATATTCCTGAAGGAACCGTCAGTGTCTTCAAGACGATTGTGCTGTTCGTCCTCGCCGCCGCAGCCGAAATCGGGGGCGCATGGCTGGTATGGCAGTCCGTCCGCGAGGGCAGGGACTGGTGGTGGGCCGGACTGGGCGTGATCGCCCTGGGCGCCTACGGCTTTGTGGCCACCCTCCAGCCCGACGCGCACTTCGGCCGGATCCTGGCGGCGTACGGCGGAGTGTTCGTGGCCGGTTCCCTGGCCTGGGGCATGGCGTTCGACGGTTTCCGTCCTGACCGGTGGGACATTGCGGGGTCCGTGGTGTGCCTGCTGGGCGTAGCACTGATCATGTTCGCACCGCGGAGCGGAGCGTGACGGGTAGCTAGACTCTAGCCACAACGAAAGGCGGAGAGCCGTGGAACGGACGGACTACTGCATCATTGGTGGCGGAATCGTGGGCCTTGCCACCGCCTACCAGCTCCTGCGGAAAGAGCCCGACGCATCATTGGTCCTGCTGGAGGCGGCCCCCGCACTGGCTTCGCACCAGACGGGGCACAACAGCGGCGTCATCCACTCCGGCATCTACTACGCCCCGGACAGCCTCAAGGCCCAATTCTGCAAGGCCGGAGCCCGCCAGACCAGGGAATTCTGCCGGGACCACGGCATCAGGTATGCCGAGCCGGGCAAACTTCTGGTGGCAACCTCGGCGGTGGAACGGGAACGGCTGGACCGGCTTGAGGAGCGTGCCGCCATCCACGGCCTGGACTGCGAGCGGATCGACGGCGCAGAGCTCAACCGGCGCGAACCCAATGTTGCGGGGCTGGGTGCCCTGTTCATCCCAAGCACCGGCATCGTTGACTACCAGGAGGTGGCGCGCAAGCTGGCCGAACTCATCACGGCCGCCGGCGGACGCGTCTACACCGGAGCCCGGGTCACCTCCATTGTGGAGCACGCCGGCCACGTGGAGGTTGGGACCGACCGGGACACCTACGCCTGCCGCCGCCTGGTGGCCTGCGCCGGGCTGCAGTCGGACCGGCTCGCCGAATTGGCGGGTATGAAAATCGACGTCCAAATTGTTCCCTTCCGGGGCGAGTATTTTGAGCTGCCGGCCGCAAAATCGCACTACGTCAAACACTTGATCTACCCGGTGCCCGACCCGGACTTGCCCTTCCTGGGCGTGCACCTGACGCCCACCATCGACGGCGGTATCACCGTAGGACCCAACGCGGTGCTGGGCCTGTCCCGGGAGGGGTACGCCAAGTTCTCGGTCCATCCGAAGGACGTGGCCCGCTACCTGCGCTTTCCGGGCTTGTGGCACGTGGCGAGGTCCAATGCCGCCACCGCCGTGCGGGAGGTCCGGAACTCCCTGTTCAAGGGAAGCTACCTGCAGGAATGCCGAAAATACGCGCCTGGCCTGGCCAAAGGCGACCTGCTGCCCCGCGAGGCAGGCATCAGGGCGCAGGCGGTACGCCGGGACGGCACGCTCCTCCACGATTTCCTGCTGGCAGGGACCGACCGGATGCTCCACGTATTGAACGCCCCGTCCCCCGCAGCCACTGCCGCGCTCCCCATCGGTGAGCATCTGGCCGGCAAGGCGGCACTCCGCCGGGCGGCCTGACCGGAGTCCGTGCTTTGACGGCGCGGCTACACTGGGCCCGTGACCAACAGTGAGCATCCGCCCGGGACCGCAGCCCCGCCGCCGCGCGGACGGCTCGCCGAACGCCTGTTGCCGGGCGGCGAGGAACCGGATCCGCGGTTCACCCTCGCGAACGAACGCACCTTCCTCGCATGGATCCGCACCTCCCTTGCGCTGCTCGCCGGTGGCATTGCCCTCGAAGCCTTTACCTCAGGCCTTTTCATCGAACCGGTCCGCAAAGGCCTGGCCATCATCCTCCTTCTCATGGGCATGATGCTCAGCGGCGGCGCTGCCATGCGGTGGCTTCGCGTGGAGCGCAGCATGCGCAACAAAGCACCGCTTCCGCTGCCTTTCTTCGTCCCCCTGCTGGCCGGGGCAGGCGCGCTGGCGGCCGCCGTCGTCCTCGTTTTTGTCCTTCTGCGCTGATGGCATCCGGCGCACCCCGGCCGCACGGTGATCCGGGTCTCCAACCCGAACGGACGGCGCTGGCCTGGGGCCGGACCATGTTGGCGCTGGTGACGGCGAGCGCCTTCTTCCTTCGCTGGCTTCCCACGTACGGGCCGCCCATCCTGATGCTCCCGGCGGTGTCCGGAGCCGCCGCCTTGGCCATCTACCTCACCCAGCGCCGCCGCTACCGGGCGAGGTCCCACGGCCTGGCCGGGGAGAGCATCGAAGCGGACCTTTCGGCTGTGCTCTGGACCGCCTTCGCGGGCGTGGTCCTGGGCGCCCTCGGCGTTGTGGTGGTGGTGACGGGTTAGCAGCCGAAGCTAGAACATCGGCAGGACGAAGCCGCCCAACAGGGCCACGGTGCCGATGGCCGTCAGGCAGCGGCCCAGGACTGACGCCGTCCTGCCCGCCTCTTCCGGTACGGTGGACTGCCACTGGGTTGGGCGTTTGGGGTGGTAGTAGATCGGCAACGTGTCCCCCACGGCCATGTCCCTGATGTCGTACGGGGACATGGGGGCGTTGTGCACCTGGTGCTTCCGGTCGTACCAGCGGAACCCTACGCCGGTGGAGTCCGAATACACCACGGCTTCTGCCACGTCCCACGGGTGGATGAAGCGGCGGAGGAACCCGGTGTAGAACAGCAGTCCCAGCCCGGCGGGCAGGCACAACCAGGTCAGTACTTCCAGGATGGGACCTGCCATATCGAGCGCAGTGGACATGAAATCGATGGTACAGCGCGGGACTGGTGGCTTCAGCACCAGCTACGTAGGCTGAAGGTGACCGGACCGGAGTGAGGGGAAGCCCAATGAATGATCAGGATATTTTGACGCACATCCAGGCCCTCGTGGAAGAGGAGCATGCGCTGCGCGAGGGGTCCGCCGGAGGCCAGGCCCCGGACCAGGCGCGCCTGGAGTACGTGGAGGAAAGCCTGGACCAATACTGGGACCTGTTGCGACAAAGGCGGGCCAAGAAGGAATCCGGGGAAAACCCCAACGAGGCCCAGGCCCGTCCCGTCAGTGAAGTGGAGGGCTACAGGCAGTAGCTTCGCGGCGCGGAAGGGTTCCGCCGCCCCTGGTGGGGCGGCGGAACCTTTTTTATGCCGTTATTGCCCCGGTGCAGCGCTTAGCCGATGGGCTGCGGCATTTGCTCCACGACGTACTGGACGTCCAGCGATTCTCCCGTCTCCGGATCCGCCATCTCCACCTTCCAGCTGCGGGCGAACTGGTTGACGCCGCCCGTCATCGCCACGGTGCCGGAAATCAGCACGGTGCCCGGCTGGTTGAGCCCGCGCGCGGCCAGCACCTCCAGCCAGTAGTCCGGGGTCAGCAGGGCCTCGAGGGAACTGTCCTGGATGAGGGTGTCCGGGGTCTCCCCCTCCCCTACCCAGCCGCGCAGCGTGATGCGGTCCAGGTGGTCCCGCACATCGTCAAGCCGCCACGCCTTGCGGCCAAGGACGTCAGGGCTGGCATTCTTGCTCCACGCCACACCATGCACTTCGAGCTCACGGTCCGTGTGATCGCAGGCGACGGTGAGCAGGACGCCGTCGTCGGTGATGACCAGCGCCCATTCCGCCTCACCGGACGTGCGTCCATGCTGGACGCGGACCTCGGATACCTGCTGCGCGAGGTAGGGCGAGACGGGGTACATGGCCGGAGTGGTGGTGGGGCCGGGGACCCCGAGCTCGGCAAGTTCTGCGATGTGGGCCTGCACCTCATCCTGCTCACGCCCCGCGTAGCCGGCGTTGAGGAGGTGCCGGACCTGCACGTTCTTGATGCTGCCGTCGGGAAGTTCAAAGCTGAGAGCCGTCATGGTGCCGTCCTTTTCGAAGGCCGCGGAGCCGGTGCACCGCGGGAAAATTAACAAACCGGAAACCGGAAACAGTCGCCAATGTACATCCAGTATGCGTAATGTATACATTTAACGCCAGCGTGACAGGCGTCACCTCAAAATCCACTGTGGAGGACACAATGAGCAATTCTCCGGTTTCCGGTGCGGGCGCAGCGCCGCAGTCAGGCCCGCCAATCCGCCCAAAGGGCCTTGTCAAGGCATTTGCGGCGAGCCTGACCGGCACGGCACTGGAGTGGTATGACTTTGCCGTCTATTCCGCGGCGGCCGCTGTCGTTTTCCCCATCGTTTTCTTTCCGTCCTCCGATCCCCTGACCGGCACCATCCTCGCCTTCTCCACCTACGCGGTCGGCTATGTGTCACGGCCCGTGGGCGGTGTGGTCTTCGGACGGCTCGGTGACCGGATCGGACGCAAGAAGGTCCTGGTCACCACTTTGATGATCATCGGCGTGGCAACGGTGCTGATCGGCGTCCTTCCGGGCTACGACAGCATTGGCATTGCCGCGCCGATCATCCTGGTGCTCCTGCGCTTCGCCCAGGGCGTGGGCGTGGGCGGTGAATGGGGCGGCGCAGTGCTGCTCTCCAGCGAATACGGCGACCCGCAGCGGCGGGGTTTCTGGGCCTCGGCCGCGCAGGTGGGTCCGCCCGCCGGGAACCTGCTGGCCAACGGTGCGCTGGCGGTCCTGACCCTGATGCTCACCGAACAGCAGTTCATCAGCTTCGGGTGGCGCATCGCGTTCCTGGTCTCCGCACTCCTGGTCGGTTTCGGCCTGTGGATCCGGCTCAAGCTGGAGGACACCCCCATCTTCAAGGCGATCGAAGCCCATGGAGAACAGCCCGCCGCGCCCATCCGGGAAGTGTTCAGTACGGAACTGCGGCCACTCGTTGCCGCCATCCTGTGCCGGGTGGGCCCGGACGTGCTGTACGCGCTCTTCACCGTCTTCACCCTCACCTACGGCATCCAGGCGCTCGGCTACGAACGCAACCAGGTGCTCACCGCCGTCCTGGTGGGCTCGGCCTTCCAGCTGTTCATGATTCCCCTGGCCGGCGCAGTCTCGGACCGTTTCAACCGGCGTCTGGTCTACGGCGTGGGCGCAGTGGCCGGCGCCGTGTGGACCTTTGTCTTCTTTGGCGTCCTTGGCGGCAACAATGAGCCGATGCTGATCGTGGGCATTGTCCTGGGCCTGGCGGCGCACTCCTTCATGTACGGGCCGCAGGCCGCCTTCATCGTGGAGCAGTTCTCACCCCGGCTCCGGTCCACGGGCAGTTCACTGGCCTACACCTTCGCAGGCGTCATCGGCGGCGCCATCGCCCCCTTGTTGTTCACCGTGCTGCTGTCGCAGTTTGGCACCTGGATTCCGGTGGCCATCTACGTTGCGGTCGCAGCGGCCGTAACCCTCGTGGGGCTTGCCCTGGGCCGCGACAGCAACACCGTGGAGGACCAGGACTACCGCCTGCTGCTGGAAGGCAGTGCTGAATCCAGGGCGGCCGGCGAAGCGGCTCGCGTGTCCGGCGCAGGCGAAACCCTGTGATCAGCTCCGCAGGAGGATGTCCCGCGTCACCGCGAGGTGATGGTCGATAGCCTCTTTGGCACGTGCGGAATCGCCGGCCACCAGGGCATCGAGGATGTCCTGGTGTTCGGCGCACACCGCCTCGCGCCTGCCTCCGGTGCGGAACAGTGCGGCAACGCCCACCAGGACCTGGCGGACATGCAGCTTGCTGTACGTTCGGGAAATGAGTTCGTTTCCGGCGGCGTCGATGAGCTGCTGATGGAAGAGCGTGTCCAGGCGGATGAATTCGCGGGCATCGTCCGGTTCATCGTTGTCCGGAATCTGCGCCTGCTGCCGCAGGGTGTCCTGCATTTGCTTGGCGGGCACCCGGTGTTCGTCAATGACAAGCTTGGCCGCATGGCTTTCCAGCACGCCGCGAAGTTCCATCAGCTCGGAAATCTCCCGGCCGGTGACCACCGGAACGTAGGCGCCCCGTTGCGGAATAAGCTCCACCAGCCCGTCGGAAACCAGAAGCAACAGCGCCTCGCGCACCGGAGTGCGGGACACCCCGATGTCCGCCGCAAGCTCCTGTTCGTTGAGGAAGCGGCCTTGCAGTTCCGGGTCCGTCAGGACGTTCTCGCGCAGGTAGGCGTACGCCTTTTCGCGGCCCGAGGCGGCCGAACCCGAAATTTTTACCATACATTATGTATACAACAGATCGGAGATCTTCCATGCGTATCGCCATCGCCCAAATCATCAGCAGCGCCGACACCGCGGCCAACCTCGGCATCATCAGGGACTACGCGGCCCAGGCGAAAAACGCCGGCGCACAGTTGGTGGTCTTCCCGGAGGCGGCCATGCGGGCCTTTGGGAACTCGTTGAAAGACATTGCCGAACCACTTGACGGCCCTTGGGCAGGCGAGGTGCGCCGCGTCGCCAAAGACCTGGACATCACCATCGTGGCAGGCATGTTCACCCCCGGCGCGGAAGGGCGCGTCCGCAACACGCTGCTGGTCACCGGCCCCTCCGTGGAGGCGTCCTACGACAAGGTCCACCTTTTTGACGCATTCGGCTTCACCGAATCCAAGACGGTGGACGCCGGGCAGGCGCCGGTAACGTTCGAGCTCGACGGCACCGTGTTCGGCCTGGCCACCTGCTACGACGTCCGTTTCCCGGCCCTGTTCACGGCCAACGCCAACGCGGGAGCACACGTCAACATTGTGTGCGCTTCCTGGGGAGCCGGCGAGGGCAAGGCCGAGCAGTGGGACCTGCTGGTGCGTGCCCGGGCACTGGACAGCACCACGTTCGTGGTTGCGTGCGGCCAGGGCGATCCCGAAACCATCGGCGCAGGCCCCGCAGGTGCGGCGCCCACCGGAATCGGGCACAGCGCCGTCGTCACTCCCCTGGGTACCGCCGTGGTGTCACTAGGCGGAAATCCCGAACTCGCCGTCGTCGACATCGATCCGGCGTCCGTGGACTCCGTGCGCGCCACGCTGCCGGTCCTGGCCAACGCCCGCAGCTTCTGAACGGGCGAATCGCCGTTCACGGCGCCGAAACATAAGGCGAAAAGACGCACGACGGCGGATTCTCACCCCTGAAACAGCCGGAAACCCCGCGAAGTCCGCAGCATCGCGGGGCCCGGCGGCCAGGACGATTCCTCACGGTGGGGGCGCGTTTACATTTCTGAAACATGGCTGATACGTGAACTTCACGCAGGAGCGATTTGTGTAACGCGGCCGCAACTTTAAGCGGCACTGGCTGAAACACGCGGCACGAAAAATGGACCGCGGGGGAAATGCCACGGGGCCAAAAGGGCCCCGCACAACGTTCACGCTGCGAAGGGACCCACCAGTGGAAATCACTGCCCAACACGTCTGGCTGATGATTTCAGCCGCGATGGTACTGCTGATGACTCCTGGCCTTGGCCTCTTCTACGGCGGCATGACCCGCGCCAAGGCCGCCCTGAACATGATCATGATGAGCTTCATCTCTGCCGGCATCGTCGGCGTGGTCTGGGTCCTGTGGGGTTACTCCATGACCACCGGCGACGGTGTGCTGGGAGTCTTCGGCAACCCCTTCACCAGCTTCGGCCTGCAGAACCTCATTGGATCCCCGGACCTGCTCAAGGCCGGGTACAGCGCCACTTTTGCCATCATCACCGTGGCTTTGATCAGCGGTGCCATCGCCGACCGCGCCAAATTCAGTGCCTGGGCCCTCTTCGTGCCCGTCTGGATCACGGTGATCTACTGCCCCCTCGCCTACATGATCTGGGGCGGCGGCCTGATGAGTGCAGGCGGCGCCGTCACGGCAATCTTCGGCCAGGTCATCGACTTCGCCGGCGGCGCGGTGGTGGAAATCAGCTCCGGCACGGCCGCCCTGGTGCTCGCCATCATCGTTGGCCAGCGGCACGGCTTCGCGAAGGACCCCAACCACCGACCGCACAACATCCCGTTCATCATGCTGGGCGCAGCAATCCTGTGGTTCGGCTGGTTTGGCTTCAATGGCGGCGCCGCAACCAGCGTGGAGCAGGCCGGGCTGATCTGGGTCAACACCCTGATAGCCCCCGCCGCGGCGATGCTGAGCTGGCTGGTGACCGAGAAGGTGCGCCACGGGCACCCGACCTCCCTGGGCGCCGCCTCCGGCGTGGTTGCCGGCCTGGTCGCCATCACGCCGTCCTGCGCAAACATCAGCCCGCTCGCGGCCGTAGGACTGGGCCTCGTTGCCGGGGTTGCCTGCTGCGTGTTCGTGGACCTCAAGTACCGCTTCGGCCTCGATGATTCGCTGGACGTCGTGGGAGTCCACCTGGGAGCGGGCCTCATCGGCACCTTGGCGCTGGGATTCGTTGCCCTGCCCGTAAACGGCCAAGGAGGCGGACTCTTCTACGGCGGCGGCATCCAGCAGCTGGTGGCCCAGGCGGCTGCCGTCGTCATCACCCTGCTGCTGTCCGGAATCGGGACGGCAATCATTGGCCTGGTCATCAACAAGACGGTGGGGTTCCGTGTCAGCCATGAAGCTGAGACCGCCGGCGTGGACCTGTCCGAGCATGCGGAAACGGCCTACGCCTTCGGAGAAATGGGCTCGGGCTTCAGCGCCCTGGGCCACATGCTGAACCACCACGCAGCCCACGCCGCCGCGGGCCCGGCCAAAGCCGCTGCACCAGCCGAGGCCGGGGTGCCCGCCAAGGAAGACGCGTTCGCTTAGCTTCTCCGCCCGGGAACTCTCTTCCCGGGACCTGCGGCCGGGCGCAGCCGGCGCCTGCCGGCCCGGACCGCCTGGAGCTGCTAGTCAGCAAGGATCTTGTAGAGGGCCCGGCGCGTTTCATCCATCTTTGCGACAGCTGCAGCGCGCTGTTCCCCGGTCACACCCGCGCGGAATTGATGGATGGCACCCATTAGCTTTCCAATGCTCTCGTGGAAGTCCCGGTCTGCACTGTCGGGCTCTGCATTCCAGGCGTTTTCCATCTCCTCTGCATGCTCTGCCACATAGGCCCTGCCCGCATCGGTGAGCGCGAACTCTGTTCCCCGGCCTTCGCTGAGCGCCTCGATCAGGCCTTCGTCCACCAGTTGCTGGAGGGTGGGGTAGATCGATCCGGGGCTGGGCCGCCACATGCCACCGGTCTTCGTGGCAATGGTCTTGATCAGTCCGTAACCGTTGGATGGCGCCTCGGCCAGGAGGGAGAGGATGGCCGCGCGGACATCCCCCCGGCTGGCCCGCCGGCCGCCGCGGCCAAAACCGGGACCGAACCCGGGACCAAAGCCCGGGCCAAAACCGGGTCCAAAACCGGGTCCGAAGCCGGGCCCAAACCCCGGCCCACGGTGCCCGTGCGGCCCCCTGTGGGCCCTCCCCCGCTCGAAGCGGCCTTTGGCGAACTCCGGGCCGGGGTGCTTGTCGTCGAATATGCCTTTCATAGCGGCATCGTCCTTTCACTTCAGGTATCTCGCTGATTACTTCAGCGATAGTTAACGATATGTCGGTAACTATCGCTGGTCAAGACCTTTGACGTGACCAAATCCTGACCGTCAAGCCTCTGTTACGCCGTTGGCCGGCGGCGTATCCTGATCACACCCTGGAGCACGAGGGCTGAGGAATGGCGAAGAAGCGGAAGCGCAGGCATGGATTTGGCGCAGCCGTGGGACGGCTCGTGGGGTTCATTGCAGCCAGCATCCTGTGTGGCGTACTGGCTGCCAGCCTGGTGGTCCCAGCAGTGGCAGCCGCGGGCCTCGGCGTCAGCTCCTCCATTGGATTCTTTGACAACCTGCCTGCGGAACTGACGGTGCAGCCGCCGTCACAAGCCACCAGGGTCCTGAGCGCCGACGGCCAGCCGATCGCGACCCTCTATGCGGAGAACCGCGTTCGGGTGCCACTGGACCAGATGTCACCCTTCATCAAGGACGCCATTGTTTCGATCGAGGACAGCAGGTTCTATGAGCATGCCGGGGTGGATCCGCAGGGCATCCTCCGCGCACTGTTTTCCAACCTGACCAAAGGCGGCGAGCAAGGGGCGTCAACCATCACCCAGCAGTACGTCACGAATGTCCTCAATGAAGCCCAGCTTTCACAGGACAGGCCGGATGCGGTGGTCCTGAGCGGGCAGAAGAACCTGGGCGACAAGCTGCGGGAGATGAAGCTGGCCATCGCCCTCGAGAAGAAGTACACCAAGAACCAGATCCTTGAGGGCTACCTGAACATCGTCTTCTTCAGCAGCAACGCGTACGGGATCGAGGCGGCGGCCCGCTACTTCTTCAGCACCACGGCAAAGGACCTTACCCTGCCGCAGGCGGCCCTGCTGGCCGGGCTGGTGAACAGCCCCACGTTCTACAATCCGGCCATCCATCCGGACAACTCGGCAGTACGCCGGAACCAGGTCCTGTCCGAAATGCTGCGCCTGGGCAATATCACCCGGGCCCAGCATGACGAGGCGGTGGCCGCTCCCATCGAATTGAAGATCACGCCCCCGGAACAGGGGTGCGCCAATGCCGCCATGGCGCCGTACTTCTGCGATTACATTTCCCACCTGATCCTGGACAATCCCGCGTTCGGGCAAAGCGAGGCCGAGCGGGAGCGGCGGTTGTACCGGGGCGGACTCACGATCGTGACCACCCTGGACAGCAGGCTCCAAGCTGCGGCCCAGGCACAGGTGGACGGGACGGCAGGCGCCAACCCGGACCGCTGGGCCGCATCCCTGGTGAGCATCCAGCCGGGCACCGGCAAGATCCTGGCGATGGCCCAGAACACGGTGTTCCTTCCACAACCGGGCAAGTTCGACACGAACCTGAATTTCAACGTGGACGCCAAGGACGCGCAGGGGAACGACCTCAACGGGGCAGGCGGGTTCCAGCCGGGATCGACCATGAAGCCGTTCACGTTTGCCGAGTGGCTGAACGAGGGGAAGGCCCTTACCGCGGTGGTGGACGCGTCACGCCGGGTCTATCCCCTCGACTTCCCGTGGAAGGACAGCTGCGGCAAAGTACTGGGCGCCTATGACACAGCGCAGAACAATCCCACGCTCGGCGCGGCGGACGACCTGCAGAACGCCGAGGACGGCTTCTACCGGCCAATGCCTGTCAATTTCGGCCTCTACAACTCGATCAACACCGCCACGTTCGCCTCGGCAGCACAGCTCGATTTCTGTGGCATCCAGAAGATGGTGGACTCGGTGGGCCTGCATAGCGGACTGGACAGCACGCCGGTCAACATGCACCAGCTGGGCAACTTGCTGGGCGGCACAGGAGTCGCACCCCTGACCCTTGCGAACGCTTTTGCCACCTTCGCCACCGAGGGCCGCTATTGCACGCCCATCGCCCTGGTGGAGGTCACTGATGGCGCGGGCGCGAAACTTCCCGTGCCGGCCCCGGACTGCCGTGACGCCGTCAAGCCTGATGTGGCCCGTGGCGTGAACTCGGTGCTGCAGGACGTTTTGAAACGGGGATCAGGCGTGTGGATCACCCCGAAGGTGCAGGACAAGTTCCCCACCGCAGCCAAGACCGGAACGTCGAACAATAACGGCTCCACCTGGGTGGTGGGCTACACCACCGGCCTGGTCACCGCGTCCTTCTTTGGGGATGCCCTGGGAGGCCAGACGCGTGCCGGCGAGAACGTCACCATCAACGGCACGTTCTATCCCAGCCTGGACGGTTACATGATTGCCGGGCCGCAGTGGGCCAACTACATGCTCAAGGTGGCGGCCCTGTATCCCGCAGCACCGTTCGCTCCGCCGCCAGCATCGATGATCGGCCCAAATCCGACACCGAAGCCTTAATACCCGAAGCCCTGGTGCCGAAAGCCCTGATACCAGCGCGGGATCGGCCTGCGCCGCAAATTGCGCTAGCCCCGGCCGGGCCCTTTCCACAGCCGCTGCCACCAGGAACGCACAGGCTCCGGCTCCGCGGGTAGTTCCACAACGCGCGCTGCCCGGCGGTTCCGCCAGCGGTCCAGTTCCACTTCTACGTCCCGCGTCTTCGTGATGACCGGCGGACCGCCCTGCAATTGCCGGCGTGCATCGACAACCCGTTTGTTGAAGTCCTGCAGGAGGTCCCGCACCTGCTGCTCCGTGGACAGGGCGTCGAGAGTCGCATCAAGGTGGGCATCCTCAGCGCGGAGCAGGATGGCTGCCGGCCCCAGGCCGCTGATATTCTCCCGCTGGATCAGCCCCTTGACCCACCAGTCCGGATCATAGGAATCGCCAAGGCCGGGAATCGGTTTGCCGGCGTACTTGAGGTTGTCGAACTTGCCCTGCGCCATGGCATCGCGGACCAGGTATTCCGCGCGGGCGGCGTCGCTGACCTTCCGGCGCTTGTCGCGCTCCTGAGCGTCCAGGGCATCCAACGTGGCTTCTTCCTCGGCGCTGATGCCCGCACCGCGGTATGAACGCACTTCGGCCGCCCGCTCCAGCCGCCTCCGGAACCCCGCCGACCCGCCACTCATTGCCGCCACCGCCTCACCTCAGGTTGGTCCGCCTTCCAGTATTGCGGCGCCGGCCTGCGCGTTCAACGCCCGCAGGTGGGCGGACGACGGCGGGACGTCCCGCCGTCGTCCGCCCACCTGGCGCCGCCGCAAGGTTCCCGCCGGTTGCCGGGTTCAGATGCAGGTTCAGATGTTGGCGGGCTCTGCGAGGATGCCGTCGATCTGGCCGGCGGCCAGCATCATCCCTTCCTCCATCCCCATGGCAACCATCTTCTCCAGCTGCTCTTCGGACTCGAACGCGGAATGGATGGTCATGCGCGTCCGCTCCCCCAGCGGCTCGAGCGTGACCGTCGCATGGGTGACGCCCAGGTCGCCCGTGGGGTTTCCGTCGCTGTCCGCGGACCCGTCGTCGAACTGAAGCTGCCGGGGTGCCTCGATGGCCGTAAACTCCCACCAGCCATGGGCCTTCTCGCCCTCCGGGCCGGTCATGTAGTAGTTTGCGCGCCCGCCGGGGACGAAGTCGTGCCGGTGGAACGTAGCCGGCCAGGTGGGTGGTCCCCACCAACGCTCGAGCTGGCGGGGATCTTCCCAGAGCTGCCAGACGCGTTCGACGCCGGCGTCGAACTCGGCGACCAGCGTGAGGGAGAGCGCCTCGGGGTCCTTGTCCATACTGATGACTGCCATGGCCGTGCCTTCCTAACCTTCAGCAAGAATGTCTGCCATCCTGGCGGCCCGCTGCCGCCAGATCTGTTCGTATTCGTCGAGCAGCCGCCGGGCTTCCTGGAGCCCTTCGTGGTTGCCCCGGACAACCTGCTCCCTTCCGCGTTTTTCCTTCGTGACCAGCGATGCGCGTTCCAGCAGCGCCACATGCTTCTGGACGGCGGCGAAACTCATGGAATAGAAGGCCGCGAGCCCGGACACGCTGTACTCGCCCACCGTGACCCGGCGGACGATGTCACGCCGGGTGGGATCGGCGAACGCCTGGAAGAGGCGGTCACGTTCGGACTCACGGAGCTGATCTACAACCATTTGGTTGTACGTTAGTCCGCCAGTATGGAGGTGTCAATGGGTTTCCAAACAGCCTTGGACGCCGGAACGGCCGGCATACAGTTACGCCTCGAAATGGGTCCTGACGCCATTCCCGGTCAACTGCTCGATGAGTTCGTTGGCGACATCCCGGAGTTTCCGGTTGCGGTTGCTGGAGACCCGGGCGAGGATATCCATCGCCTCCTGCTGTGAGCAGCGGTTCTGCGCCATGATCACCCCACAGGCAAGGTTGATGGCGGTTCTGCTCTCCAGGGCAGCCTCCAAGTTGTCAGCACGGTTCCGGGCGGTATCGATGCGCACCGACAAATGCAGTGTGTTCTGGGCTGCGGCCGCAAAGCCGAGTGCCTTTTCGAGGACGTCCGCTGTGAATACGCCGGGCCGCGAGGCGAAGAAATTCAATGCCGCGGCGGTCTCGCCAGTGATCTCCAAGGGAACACCGAGCGAGCTGTGGACGTTGGCCGCCAGGAGCGCCCGGTTGTATTCAGGCCATCGCGAATCGGACTCGACGTCGTCGATCAACACCAATGACATCTCACGCAACGCCTTCACGCAGGGACCATCACCCAACGCCTGTTCCAGCTGGTCCAGCTCCAGGGCACGTGCACTGCTGGCCGCAGCCGTGGTGGGCCGTCGCTTCATCTTCAGGGTGACGGCACACTCCACCACACCCCCGCCTGCCTCTGAAACGGCGGCGGCGGCAAGGCGTGACAACCCGGAAAGGAACTCGATGCCATTCTCTGAGCCCACCAGGATGCTCTGGAGGTCTTGGGCAGATTCAGGGTCGGATGAACTCAACATGTCCTCCAGCGAACCGCCACCCACCCATCCAGTCAAGCCCTCCCTGCCTGGGCGGGTTTCGGACGGTCCGGGCCGTGCGGAGCCCGGTGCGGGTGTGGATCTATGCTGGGACCATGGCGCAACTTCCCCTTGACGAGCTAACCGCGGTGATCGCTCGCATCCAGGGATTACTGCCAACGGAAGAAAAGGTCACAACCGCCATCCGTTTGTTGGCCCGGGCCGCCAAGGAATCAGTCCCCGGCACCATCGGGGCAGGCGTCTCACTCATCGACGGCCGGGGACGCCGTACCAGCAGTGGATACACCGACACGATCGTTTCCCAGGCGGACACGGTTCAATATGAATATGGCGAAGGACCTTGCCTTACGGCGTGGGCGTCAGAGCGACCCGCGCTGGTCACCGACCTCAACGTGGAACAGCGGTGGCCCCGGTGGCGCAACGGCATCGCCGGGCTGCCCGTACTCGCAGTAGTCAGCGCGCCGCTGTTGGCGGGGAAGGTATCCCTGGGTGCCCTGAAGTTGTACGCCGCAGCCCCCGACACCTACGACCACGGGAGCGCTGCACTGCTCCAGCTCTTCGCAGCGCCGGCCGCCACGCTGATCTCCCATATCCAGGCCAATGAGGCTCCGCATCGGATGACGGCGGAACTCCAGGCGTCGCTGTATACCCGCGACCTGGTCAACCGTGCCACCGGGGTCGTCATGGAACGGATGGGTTTGCGGCAGGAAGACGCCGTGCGGTTCCTCATCAGGCAGGCCCCGGAGGAAAAAACATCGCTGCAGCAGGTCAGCGAACGCGTCGTGGCCGGGACGCCGGCCTCCGGAACCTAGGTTCGCCATGGGCTTCGACCCCAACGAACCAGAACAGCGACGCCAACTCAGAGCCGCGATGAAGGCTGCCGACATCTCGGTCCCCGACCTCTGGCTGAAGTACTTTGGCCTCTCCGGAGACGCCGGCGAGTACGAAGTGGAGGCCTACCTGCAAGGGCTTCTTTCCCTCCCACCGATCCAACGGGACCTGCTTGCCTTGGCGGCGAACGAGCTGATCGACGACCTTCCCCGGCCCCGGGCGCCCTACTCCGACGATTTCAACGGCTCCCACCACTCCGAAACGGAAGACAGCGGCGAAAAGGACGGAGGCGACCAGGACGGTGGCCACCGTGCAGGTTCCGACGGGTAGCGCGTGCCGGCGCCCGCGTACCAAATGCAGGTGCGGAGGCGTAGTGTCGGATATAGGAGATTTCCGGATAGCCAGCAGATCCAGGGGTTGCCACACGGGCCAGCCGCGCAGAGAGCGGGGGTCGCAAGCCGGGAGCAGCAACCCTGGCGTACTGAGGATCGAGGCCCGATGGCCAAGGAAAATATCATCTCCCTGTCAGACAGGCTGCAGGACCTGCTCCTGGACAGCCCCGGCTTCCCGGACTTCCTCCTTGGCCTGGCAACTATCTCCGCTGCGCAGCTGGGCGCGGACGGCCGCACCATGGAGTGCACCATCACGGTGGAGCGGAACGGCGGACTCGCCACCGTGGCCGCGAGCAGCCAGGAAGGGTACCGGCTCGACGAGACGCAGTATGGTTTCGACATTGGCCCCTGCCTTACGGCCCTCCGGCAGCAAAGAACGGTACTGATTGGCGACCTGGCCAATGATCTGCGCTGGAGCCGGTACTTGGACAGCATCGCTGAAGACAATGTCCGCTCCGTACTGGCGGTCCCCATCCACACAGACTCCTCCGCACGTGCAGCGCTGAACTCCTACGCCTACACCACACACGCCTTCAATCCGGCCGCCATTGCCTTCGTGGAGGACCACGCGGCCTCGATGTCCCGCATCCTCCGCCTGGCGCTGCGGCTGCATGCGCCGGAGGCCCCTGGAGACGATTTCCGATCTGCGCTCAAATCCCGCGCCGTTGTGGACGCGGCCGTCGCCCTGGTCATGCTCCAGACCCGCGGCGGCAGGAACGGCGCCCTCACGGTGCTGCAGGCCGCTGCTGCATCAAACAACAAGCGGATCCGGGAAATTGCTGCCGAGATCGTTGATGGGGGCTACATCCCGGGATCGCCGGATGGACGGCAATGATGAACGCGGACTGGATGGGTGGCCCGGACCAACTGAACGAGGCAGATGCGCACCGCCGGATTGCAGCGAAGCGGTTCCAGGCCTCCAAGGTGACGCTGGTTGAACTCTGGACGTACTACTACGGCATCGGCGGGGACGTTGACGAACTGGCTCTGGATGCCTACCTCAATGAAGCCCTGCACCTGCCCGCAGCACAGGTGGGACTCGTCACGCTGGCTATGAACGAATTCATTGGAGGCGACGGCGCATGACCGACAACGAAGGTTCCCTTCCCACCGGATTCAAGAGTGGATGGGATGCCGATTTGTCGCTGCAGGAACTCGTCCTTGAGAGCAGCGACATCAGGGCATTCATGACGGAATTGGCCGTCCTGGTGTCTTCCCGGCTGAGCATCCCCGGCAACACCATCCACAGCGGCGTCACGGTTATCCGGCAAAAGAAACCCGAAGCCGTTGCCGCCAGTGACGCCGCCGCGAGCGTGTTGGATGAATTGCAGAACGGCTTTGGCGAAGGCCCCTGCCTGACAGCGCTGCGGGAGGAACGCACCCTCCTGGTTCCCGACCTTGCCGCCGAAACCCGCTGGCAGGACTACGTCCGGACTGCCTTGCATCAAGGGGTCTCCTCCATCCTCGCCGTCCCGTTGGACCTCGGTGGAGATGGCGAGGCAGTGCTGAACCTCTATTCCGGCCGCACCAACGGCTTCTCGGTCGAGGACATCGCAACCGTGGAGACTTTCGCCCGGCACGCGGCAAACTCGCTGCGCCTGGTCTTGCGGATTGCCCGCTTGCGTGAAACCAGGAACGACCTCTCCGCGGCCATGCAGTCCCGGACAGTCATCGATATGGCGGTGGGAGCGGTCATGGCCCAAAACCGCTGCACCCGGGACACGGCGTTCGGCATCCTCACCCGCGCCTCGAATACCCGCAACATCAAGCTCCGGCAGGTGGCCACCGCCGTCATTGCATCCATTTCCGGAGAGCAAACGATCCCGGCGCACTTCGACGAATAGACGCCGCGCCTCGCTAAACGTGACGAGAAACACCCGCAATAAAGCGCTTTTTGGTTTCGAGCGCCGTTCCGGCTTGGGCACTATGGATATGGAGGGCGGGCAAGCTCCCGCTCCGAAATCCTGGTGACGCAACGAGGCCCACCGGTGAGCGCAGGCCACCGATCCCCGAAGCGTGGACAGGCCACTCCAGCGGCCCGAAAGGGGCCGCACTGACGAAGGAAAGTACTGAACAATGACGTTTAACGCTGCCAAATCCGTGACGCTGAAGATCTGGGACCGGGCGTCTTTCCACGAGACCCTCGACTCCGCGGTAACGGACCTTTCCGCCCGGCACAACACCACCACCTGCCGCATCGCCGTCACGTGCAGCGGCCCCAACACCTTCACGCTGAGCGTTCGAGGCGACGAAGCGGCCCTGGCGGCCGTCTAAGCAGCGCCCCACGGGGAGCGGACGACGACGGGACCTCCCGTCGTGGTCCACTCCCCTTTTTCACGCCCTCAGTCAGGTGTGACAGGGGTCACTCAAGAAACTGCGTGACGTTTTCCGCCCTGGCCCCGTCCTTACTTGTGAAGGCGCAGAACGCGCCCTTGGAACCCTTTCCAGAGCAAACAAGGAGTGACGCAATGACTACCCAGGCGCAGAACCCCGCAGCAGTCCAGCAGAAGAAGGCAGCCACCGCACCCGGCCATGAACTGTCCCCCGCCAATGGCGCGGACGGCCGCGGACGCACCACGGTGGCCGACGGCGTAGTGGCAAAAATCGCCGGCATCGCCATCCAGGAGATTGACGGCGTGTACGCGCTGGGCGGTGGGGCAGCCCGCGCCATTGGCACCCTCCGCGAGAAGGTGGGCCAGAAGGACCTCACCCAGGGTGTCAGCGTGGAGGTCGGCCAGACCCAGGTGGCCGTGGATGTCACCCTGGTGGTCGAGTACCCGCACCCCCTGCAGCAGGTGGCGGACCGGGCCCGCGATGCCGTCTACACGGCAGTGGAAGACCTGGTGGGCATGGAAGTCACCGAGGTCAACATCACCATCACCGATATCCACGTCCCGTCCGAGGGCGATGACGCGGACGACGCCGAGCGCGAACCGAGGGTCGCATGACCCCCGTCGTCGCCGGCACGGCCGCAGGGGCCGTGCTGGCTCTGGCCGCCCTCGCCTTCGGCTTCTGGGGCTTCCTGCTGACGGCCATCTTCATGGCCATCGGCGCGGTCCTGGGCCGGGCGGCCGAGGGGCAACTGGACCTCGGCGCCGTGCTGGACGCCCTGCGCGGCCGGCGCTCGTCGTCGTGACCCGCCGGGGCCATACCCGGATCGCCCCGGCTGCCCTGCGGCACACCTTGGAAGCCGTGGCAGCCGGCGCGTACGGCGTCCCGCGGGATGACGTTTCCGCCGCCCTCCGGGACGATGCCGGAAAACTCGGGGTCGATCTCCAGATGCGGCTCCCTGTTCCCCCGCTCCTGGCCGCGGCCCCGGCGGGAAGGGAGCAACACTCCACCTTCGAGCAGGCAAACATTGCCCGGCTGAGGATCGCCTTCGCCGGGCGGCGGATCACCGGGATGGACATTGGCCGGATCAACATCCGGCTCACCGCGGCCCCACGGGCGGCCAAAGCAGCCCGCACGGACCGGGCACGGAAACAGGACGGGAGGCAGCCATGAACCAGGGCCGCATGCAAAAGCGGATGCTCCGGAGGGAGACGCACTCATCGCGCACCGGACTGTCCGTGGCCACGGCCGTGCTGCTGCTCGCCGGCTTCGTGTGGCTGGGGGCCGAGTGCGTCCTCGCACTCCTGGGCCGCGGTCCGCTCGTGGCCGGCCCCGATGCCATGGCGAATGCCATAAGGGACCTGCCACAGGCGGTGCAACCGGCCGGGCTGACAGCAGCCGGTACCGCGGCGGCGGTACTTGGGGCAGTGCTTCTCGTGGCTGCGCTCAAGGGCGGCCGCCGGGGCCGGCGGGCCATGCACAGCGAGCGCCTGGCGTTGGTGGTGGATGACGAAGCCATTGCCGCCGCCGTTTCACGCCAAGTGCGCCTGGCCGCCAACCTGGCGCCGGAGCAGGTGAGCACAACGGTGGGACGGCGCCGCGCGCACGTGTCGGTCCGGCCGACGTCGGGCCAGCCCCTTGACCGGGACGCGCTCACCGAAGCGGCAGCCCGGGAAGTTGCTTCCTGCCGGCTGGCCAGGAACCTGGCAGCGGATGTGGCCATTGCCGCGGAAGGGGCAGTAGGACGATGAACAACACGAACAGGGCAATGAACAGGACCTTTCTGGCCCTTGCCGGAGTGATCCTGATCGGCGCTGGAATCCTGGTGGCGGCCGCCGGGCTGAGCGCGGACGTACGCACGGGCTGGACCGCCGTCGCCGGCAGCGCCTTGACGGCGTGGCAGGCCCTCCGGGACACCGCGCCGTCGCCGGAACCGCTGGGCAGCTGGTGGTCCTTGGCCGTGCCAGCGGTACTGCTGCTGGCGGCGCTCACCACGATTCTCTGGCTGGCCCGCCAAGGCGGCGGCCGGACCAGGACGGCGGCGCGGGAAGACGACCCGGAACTGGGGGCTACCGCAGTGGAGGTCTCCTACCTGGCAGCCGCCGTGGAGGCGGCGCTGGAAGGCAACCGGTCCGTCGTCGGCAGTTCCCTGACCGCGTGGCGCCGGCGCGGCTCCAAAAACGCCGCGCGCACCTCCCTGCGCCTGACCCTCCAGGCACGCCGCGGCGCCTCGCCGCGGGAGGTGGCGGACGTGGCCGAGGAACTGGTCCGCAGCATTGATGCACTGCTGGGCCATCACACCGACGTCCTGGTCCGAATAGGAACTGGAACCAGGACCAAACTGGCCCGGGCACTGCGCGCGGGCTAGCACGAAACCGAACACGATAGAAAGGCACACCATCATGGGACTCGACGACAAGCTCAACAACGCGGCAACCAACCACCTCGGCGCCGCCAAGGAAGGTGCCGGCAAGCTGACCGGCAACGAGGAGCTGGAACGTGAAGGCCAGCGGGACCAGGCGCAGGCGAAACTCCAGGAAGCGGGCGAGAAGGTCAAGGACGCAGCCAAGAGCATCGGCAGCAACCTCAAGGACGCTGCCGCCAAGGTCAAAGAAGGTTTCCGCAAAGACTAGCCAATCCCGGCGGCAGGCCCGCGGCACCGCCACGGCGGTCCGCGGACCTGCCTGCCGCGCGTCAGGCGTTCGCGCCGATAGTGAAAGCAGGGTTCGGTGACAGGTTCACCCTTGATGCGGGACCAGTTGGATCTGGTCCCCGATGCCATTTTGGTGGGCAGGGCGGCCGACGGCGACACGGCGGCCTTTGAAGCCCTCGCCCGGCGCTACGGCCCACACATGCGGGCCTCCGCGCGCAGGCTGACAGGTTCCTACGCGGACGCCGACGACGCCGTGCAGGAAGCGCTGGTCCAAGCGTGGAAGCAACTGGACACCCTGCGCGACCCGGCGGCCGTCAAAGGGTGGCTGCTGCGGCTGACCGGCAGCCGGAGCATCGATTTGCTGCGCCGCCGCAGGAACCACACCAGCCTGGCCGGCGGGGAGGACGACGCGCCGCCGGACACTGTCTCGCCCGGAGCCGGGCCCGAGACGACAGCGGTGGCCGGCGCCGGCATCGAATCGCTGAAGGCGGCCCTGGCCACCCTGCCCGAAGAGCAGCGGCGCTGCTGGATCCTGAAAGAGATCAACGGACAGAGCTACGAAGAAATTGCGCAAACCCTGAACATCAGCCCAGCCAGTGTCCGGGGGCGGCTTGCCCGTGCCAGGACTGCCTTGGTCCGCGAAATGGAGGATTGGCGATGAGCATGCCCCACGACACATTCGAGTGCGGCCACACACTTGAGGAACTCAGCATCTACCTGGACACGGGTGAATTCGCCGACCCGCACCACCTGGAATCCTGCCCGGAATGCCGCAACGGGCTCGACTCCCTCCGCCGGCTTTCCGCCGCCGGCAACGAGCTCTTTGCCAGCGACGTTGCCGCGGCCGGCAGTGGCACGGACGAGTGGATGAAGGACATCCTGGCGAACCTGGCCTTGGAACTGCGGCCCGGCAGGACCATCCCGCTGCGGTCCGACGACCCCGCCGACACGCTGTCCGAAACGGAAGGGGCCGTGCTTGCGCTGGTCCGGTCCGTGGCTGACAACCTGCCAGGGACAGTAGCCGGACGCGTAAAGCTCGACGGCGACGTCACCCTCCCCGGAGAGCCGGTGACGGTCCGTGTGGACCTCGCCGTGCTGTTCGGCCAACACCTCATGGACAGTGCGGCATCGCTGCGGCAGGATCTGGCCGAGGCGTTGGCGAGGCACACGGAATTGACCATTGCGGCCATCGACATCACCATCACCGACGTCATCGACGCCCCCCGGGAGGAACAGTGACCACACCCTTGAAGAACGTCGTCATGGCGGTCGACGGCGTCACGGAAGTATTTCCCGCACGGAGCCTGTGGCAGCGCCTGCCGGCCCGGGCCGCGTCCGTACTGAACCCGCGGGCCGCGGAGCCGGAAAACGACGCCCTCGTGGACGTCCGTGACCAGGACGGCCGCACCGAGGTGACCGTGCGGGTAGGCGTCAGCTCGGAGGCCCGTACCCCGGATGTGGTCCGTGGTGTTGCCGCCGCGGTCCGGAAGCACTTTGCCCCGGCGGACGTTTCCGTGAAGGTCACGGTGGCGCGGATTGCGCCCGCAGGCCCGGTGGCGGCAGGAAGCCACGACGCCTAGGGACGTTCCCCCGCACGCCCCGGCCCTGTCACGGCCGGTCCATACCGGCGGCTCCATACCGGCGGCTCCATCCCCGCCGCTTCGTGCCGGAGCAGGACCGGCGTAGCATTCGTCAGGTAGGCGCAGCCGGCCCGGGAGGCATGAGTTGAACAGCGAGCGGAAACCACGTCGGTTCAGTCCCAGGTCCCTGGAACTGCCCGTCATCCAGGCGCCCATGGCGGGCGGGCCGTCCACTCCGGAGCTGGCGGTTGCGGTCAGCGCCGGCGGCGGCCTGGGTTTCCTGGCCGCCGGCTATAAGACGGCGGACGCGATGCGCGCCGACATTGAAGCCGTCAGGGAACACACGGGCGCACCCTTCGGTGTCAACCTCTTTGTCCCCCAGCCCTCCGTCATCACTCCCGACGCCCTGCAGCGCTATGCCGCCTCGCTCGCCCCCGACGCCGAACGCTTCGGCGTCGAACTGGGGGATCCACGGCACGACGATGACGGCTGGGACAGGAAGCTCGAGGTCCTGCTGGACCTGGCACCGGCGGTGGTGTCCTTTACCTTCGATTTTCCCGGTGCAGACGTTGTGGAATCCCTGAAGAAACGCGGCGTGTACGTCATGGCCACGGTGACCGGCCGGGACGAGGCACTCCAGGCACTTACCCGGGGTGCGGATGCCCTCTGCGTCCAAGGGCCCGAGGCCGGCGGCCACCGCGGCACCTTCGACTCCGCCGGCGCCCCGCCGGAGGTGCCCCTGCACGGGATCCTCGAGGAGCTGTCCGACCTCGACGTGCCCCTGGTCGCGGCCGGCGGGATCACCACTGCGGACGAAACGCGGGCCGCCCTCAGCATCGGTGCAGCAGCAGTCCAGGCCGGCACGGCTTTCCTCCGCGCCGACGAAGCCGGAACCAAGCCGGCGCACCGGGCGGCACTGGCGTCCCCGGAGCATTTCACCACCACCGCCGTTACCCGTGCGTTTTCCGGCCGCAATGCCCGCGGGCTGTACAACGCGTTCATGGGCCGCCACGACGCCGATGCCCCCTACGGGTACCCGGAAATCCACCACCTCACCACTCCCCTGCGTGCCGCGGCGGCAGCCGCGGGGGATCCGGAAGGGCTGAACCTCTGGGCAGGCATCAACTACCGGACCACCATGGCGGGCCCGGCCGCGTCGATCCTGCGAAGCCTCGCGCCGTGAGGCCGGTCCGGCCTCGTCCTTCACCCACGGGTTAAGCACGACGGCGGGCCGGCCCCTTTCGGAGCCGGCCCGCCGCACGTGGTGGTGCCTTAGAGGGTGGCGGTATCGATCACGAACCGGTACCGGACATCCGAGGCGAGGACGCGCTCGTAGGCCTCGTTGATCTTCTCGGCCGGGATGACCTCGATCTCGGCGCCCAGGTGGTGCTCGGCGCAGAAGTTGAGCATCTCCTGGGTTTCACGGATGCCGCCGATCATGGAACCGGCGAAGGAGCGGCGCCCGCCGATCAGTGCGAAGGCGTTGACGGGAAGCGGCTCGGCCGGGGCACCGACGTTCACCAGCGCGCCGTCCAGCTTCAGGAGGCCCAGGTAGGAGCTGATGTCGATCGAGGCACTGACCGTGTTGATGATCAGGTCGAAGGATCCGGCGAGCTCGGAGAAGGTGTTCTCGTCGCTGGTCGCGTAGTAGTGGTCGGCGCCCAGCTTCAGGCCGTCTTCCTGCTTCTTCAGCGACTGCGACAGGACGGTCACTTCGGCGCCCATGGCGTGGGCGAGCTTGACGGCCATGTGGCCCAGCCCGCCGAGGCCGACGACGGCAACGTTCTTGCCGGGGCCGGCACCCCAGTGGCGCAGGGGCGAGTAGGTGGTGATGCCTGCGCACAGCAGCGGCGCGGCAACGTCGAGGTCGATGCCCTCAGGGATGGTCACCACGAAGTCCTCGGTGACCACGACGTGGGTGGAGTAGCCGCCCTGGGTGATGGTGCCATCGCGGTCAACGGCGCCATAGGTGCCCACGTTGCCCTTGAGGCAGTACTGCTCCTCGCCCTTCTGGCAGTTGACGCACTCCTTGCAGGAGTTGACCATGCAGCCAACACCCACGCGGTCGCCGACTGCGTGCTTGGTGACGGCCGAGCCAACCTCGGTGACGATGCCGGCGATTTCGTGGCCGGGGACCAGCGGGTACTGCTGCGGGCCCCAGTCGCCGCGGACGGTGTGGATGTCCGAGTGGCAGATGCCGGCGAACTTGATTTCGATCATGACATCGTGCGGACCCACCTCGCGGCGTTCAATGGTGGTGGCCACCAGGTCCTCCGTTGCGGACGGGGATGCATAAGCCTTGACGGTAGTCATGGTTCTCCTCTGATCTGTTGGGGATAACTCGATGCTACAAGGGCTTCCCTGGTGAAACCCTGTGTGTTGGGGCGGCCAGGGTGGCCCTGTTGAAACTGGTCTTGGGAGTCCTACCCTCGACGGCCTCCAGTCGGGGGCAGGACCGTGGTCACGGGCGCAGCAGCACCTTGATGGCCCGGCGTTCGTCCATGGCCTTGTACGCCTCCGCTGCCTTTTCCAGGGGAAGTTCAAGGTCAAACACCTTGCCGGGATTGATCTCGCCGCGGAGGATCAGGTCGATCAGCTCGGGCAGGTACTGCCTGACCGGGGCAGGGCCGCCGTGCAGGTGGACGTGCGAGTAGAAGAGGTCCCGGCCGGGCAGCGCCACATCATGGGAGACGCCCACGAACCCTACGTGGCCTCCGGCGCGGGTGGCGTGGATGGCCTGCAGCATCGATTCCTGGGTGCCCACGGCCTCCAGCACCGAATGCGCGCCAAGGCCGCCGGTGAGTTCCTTGATCTTTTTCACGCCTGCGTCACCACGTTCTTCGACAATGTCGGTGGCACCGAACTCGCGGGCCAGGGCCTGCCGGTCCGCATGCCTGGACATGGCGATGATCTTCCCGGCGCCCATCTGCTTGGCTGCCAGGATCCCCAAGAGCCCCACCGCGCCGTCGCCCACGACCGCTACAGTCTTGCCAGGGCCCACCTCGGCTGCTTTGGCGGCGAACCATCCGGTGCCCAGCACATCGGAGGCAGCAAGCAAGGATGGAATGTGTGCGTCGTCGGGCATTTCCGGGGTAGCCACCAGGGTGCCGTCCGCCAGCGGGACGCGCAGGTATTCGGCCTGGGCGCCGCCCACGCCCTGGCGGTGGACGCAGCCGCTTTGGTAGCCGGAACGGCAGATCTCACAGGTGTTGTCCGAGGCGAAGAAGGACCCCACGACGAATTGGCCCGGTTGGACGTTCTTCACGTCGGCGCCGATTTCTTCGACGATGCCCACGTACTCGTGGCCCATGGGCTGCGGCCGGGCCAGCTTGTCGGCGCCTCGGTAGGGCCACAAATCGGACCCGCACACGCAGGCGGCAACGAGCTTGATGACCGCGTCCGTGGGCCGCTGGACGGCTGGTTTGTCACGGTCCTCGACGCGGACGTCTCCGGGGGCGTGCATGATGGTTGCGCGCATGCTGGGTCCTCCAAATGCTGAACGGCTGAAAGCGGACAAGTACATCAAACCCGCAGCGCCGGCAGTTGGCGAGGGTCTTGCCGAAACTGGTTTTGGCAGACCCTCCTTACGGTTCGCGGAATCGTCGTAACGTGGTCCCTATGGATAACCGAGCCGAGGTACGGCAGTTCCTCTCCTCCCGCCGTGGACGCATCACCCCCGAGCAGGCAGGCATTGAACCGTACGGCGGCCGGCGCCGGGTCCCGGGGCTGCGGCGCGAGGAGGTAGCCCGGCTGGCGGGCGTCAGCGTGGACTATTACACCCGCCTGGAACGGGGCAACCTCAATGGCGTCTCGGACAGCGTCCTGGATGCCATTGCCGGCGCCCTGGAACTGGACCGGGCCGAGCACGACCACCTCTACGACCTGGCCCGGGCAGCCAACTCCTCGGGACGCAAGCGGGCTGCGGGCGCCGGCGGTTCGGCGTCCACGGCGGTGCGGCCGGAGCTGCAGTTCCTCCTGGACACCATCACGGGGGCACCGGCCTTTATTGGCAACAACCGTTTGGACATCGTGGCTGCCAACACCCTGGGCTATGCGCTCTATTCGGACATGTACCGCACTCCGTCGCGGCCGGCCAACCACTCGCGGTTCATCTTCCTGGACCCCCGAGCCCACAACTTCTACACGGACTGGGAGCGGGCAGCGAACACCAACGTGGCCATCCTCCGCCGCGAGGCCGGCCGCAATCCGCATGACAAGGGGATCGCGGAACTCATCGGCGAACTGTCCATGCGCAGCGACGAATTCCGCAGCCTGTGGGCCGCGCACAACGTCCGGCGCCACTACGCGGGCACCAAGTTCTTCCAGCACCCGGTGGTGGGGCTCCTTGAGCTGAACTACCAAGTCCTCGGGCTGGAGGAGGACCCCGGACATACCCTCACCGTGTATCCGGCCACCCCCGGCAGCCCCTCCGAGGAAGCCCTCAAGCTCCTTGCGTCCTGGGCGGTCACCGAGAATATTGCCGGCTTGGCCCAGGGCCGCGTGCGGGCCTGACATCGGGCCTGACACCGGGCCACCGTTCCATCCTCAGTCAACAGAAAGCCGGTGACCTGTCCGTGCGTGACCTAAGAGCGGATCCGTTCGTCATTGAAGGGCTTGAACGGCTCAGCCGTGAGGCCTTTGGTCCCGCCGGGTTTGCCCGCGGGACTGAGGAAGTGGTGCAAGTGCTGGTCCACCGGGGCTCCAGTACCCTGGGCCACGGCTGTGCCCGTACCGGCGGCAAACTTCGTGACCTTGTGGATGGCAAGGAAGAGTTCTCCTACGAGGCGCTGATCGTATGGCTGGACGAATACCGCAGCCGGGCCTACGAACCGGGTATCGGAACCTGGACCTCGGCGGAGGTCCATGTTTACCCTGACCGCCCCGGAGTGGTGGAGCTCTTTGATGAGGAACTTCTCAAGAAGACGGACGACGGCCGGTGGCACCCCGGCGCGGAACCGGCTGGTGCGTCCATCTGGGCACGCCAACTCCTGGCCTACCCCCGGACGGCGGACTGCATCCCTGACTGGATGTGGGCCATCTTCACTGCGGAAGGGGTAGACCCGCCGCTCTACAATCCGGAGTTCGGGGCGGTCGACTGGAACAACAGGCGCCGGCCGGTGGAACGTTGGGGGACGGATCCCGGTGCACGGCCGGCCGTCATCGACCCTGCGCTGGAACCGGGGTTCTTCCAGGGCCTCGGCAGGAGGCTTTTCCGCGCCTGACGACGGGCCTTCGCGGACGTCCAGTCACATTAACGTCCGTTGCGGTTCATGGCGCCGGGTTGCCTGCTTTGTCTCCAGGATGGCGCCATAAGTAGCGCCATTTCGCCGCGTTGAGCGTCCGTTGCGTGGTGCTGGCCAAGATCCCACAGGCCGTGTTTAGGTGTTTCCACGGCACCGGCCAAGCCGTACGCACCACCTGAGGCATCAGCGCAAAAACACGCACCCAGCGCCGTTCAGGCGCCACCAACCTCCCACGCCCACCCGGGCACCCATCCCGGGTGCCGTCGTCGTACCCGGAATCTTCCCGAAAGGAACACCATGTCCTTCCCAGCATCCCCGCCCCGCCCCGGCCCCGCTCGGACGTTTACCCGCCGCCGCGCCCTGGGCGCCCTCCTGGCCCTGCCTGCCGCGGGGCTGCTCTCAGCCTGCGGCGGTGCCGCCACCGCGGGCGGCGAACGCATCAGCCAGTCATCCCTTGGACCGCTGGCCGCCTCCGTCCCGGCCGGGACCACCATCACGGTGGGAGATCCCAGCATCAAAGTGGCCCTGGAACTGTCCGGCCTGATCAAGGACCTGGACGGCTTTACGGTGGAATTCGCCAACATCTCCGGCGGTCCGCAGACCACCGAGGCCTTCCGCGCCAACGCCCTGGACGTCGGGTCAGTGGCGGACATTCCGCCCATCCACGCCACCTGGACCGGGCTGGACGTCCGCATCATCGCCGCCGGCTACCGGCAGGACGCGGTGAACCACCCCATCTACGAGCTCGGTGTGGCGCCGGGAGCCGGCATCCGCAAGCTCGAGGAGCTGCGCGGGAAGAAAGTGGCCTACTCCCCGGGCCAGGCACAGGGCGCCCTGGTGCTGCGCATCCTGGACAAAGCCGGCCTCAAGCAGGAAGACGTCAAGCTCGTGGAGCTCCCCAGCACCGGGGACGCCTACGCCACGGCGCTGGCCAGCAAGCAGGTGGACGCGGCTCCGCTGGGCGGCGTCCAGATCAAGCGCTACCTGGCCAAGTACAAGGCCGACGGCGCCAGCACCCTCCGCCACGGGCTGCGCGATGATCCCAGCCTCCTCTACTCCCCCGCCAAAGTCCTGGCCGATCCCGCCAAGGCTGCCGCCCTTGCTGGCTACGCGAAGGTCTGGGGCAAGGCGCAGCGCTGGATCGAGGACCACCCGGCCGAGTGGCTGGAGGGCTACTACGTCAAGGATCAGGGCCTGTCCCGTGAGGATGGCCAGTACCTGATCGACGCCACCGGCAAACGCGACCTGCCCACCACGTGGACCGACGCGATCGCCCGGCACCAGGAAACCATCGACCTGCTGGCGCGCGAGCAGAAGAAGCCGCAGTTGACGGCGGCAGATCTTTACGACACCCGCTTCGAGGCCATCGCCGGCACGGCGTTCGCCTCCGCCGCCAAGGCTGGCGCGGCATGAGCGCGGTCCTGGACCGTCCCGTCGTCGCACCGCACCAGGACCCGGCGCAGGCTGGCCGGCCGGACGTGCGGCCCACAGGCAGGAGGCTCGGGCCCGGACGACGACGGCGGCTCGCCTGGGTGGGCCCGTCCGCTTTGCTGCTGCTGTGGACAGCTGCTTCCGCCACCGGGGCTCTGGACCCGCGTATCCTCTCCGAACCCTGGACCGTCGTGGCCACCGCCGGTGAGCTCATCGCCGACGGCCGGCTCCAGGAGAACCTGGCGATCTCCGCCCAGCGCGCCGGCCTGGGACTGTTCTTCGGCATCCTGGTGGGAGCGGTGCTGGCCCTGCTGTCCGGGCTGAGCCGGATCGGTGAAGCACTCATCGACGGGCCGGTGCAGATCAAGCGCGCCATCCCCGGCCTGGCCCTGATCCCACTGCTCATCCTGTGGTTCGGCATCGACGAGACCATGAAGGTCCTCACCATCACCCTGGGCGTCTTTGTCCCCGTCTACCTGCAGACCCATGCCGGGCTGCGCGGCATCGACCTGCGGTTCGTCGAACTTGCCCAGACGGTGGGCCTGGGCCGGGCCGGCTTCATCCGCAAGGTGGTCCTCCCCGGAGCCCTGCCCGGTTTCTTCCTGGGCCTGCGCTTCGCGGTGACCGGCGCCTGGGTGTCCCTGGTGGTGGTGGAACAGATCAACGCCACCAGCGGGATCGGCTACATGATGGAGCTCGCCCGCACCTACGGCCAGACCAACATCATCATCCTGGGCCTTGCCGTCTACGGCATCCTTGGCCTCCTCTCCGACGGCATTGTCCGTTTCATCGAACGAAAGGCCCTCTCATGGCAGCGCACCCTGGCGGGCTGACCGCCCTCGCCCCCTCCCCCGCCGGCACTAAGTCCGGCGCCGCTGTTTCAGTCCGCGGGCTCATCCGCAGCTTCGGTACCAAGAGTGTCCTGGACGGTGTGGACCTGGACATCGCGCCCGGCGAGTTCGTGGCCCTGCTCGGACCCAGCGGCTGCGGCAAGAGCACGCTGCTGCGCGCCCTCGCCGGGCTGGACCACGACGTCCGCGGCAGCGGCGTGATCAGCGTCCCGGACCGCGTCTCCGTGGTCTTCCAGGACTCCCGGCTGCTGCCGTGGGACAGCGTGCTGGGCAATGTCACCCTGGGCGTCCGGGAGCACGACGCCGGGGCCCGGGCCCGCAAGGCCCTCGCGGAAGTGGGGCTCGCCGGACGTGAAAAAGCATGGCCGCACCAACTCTCCGGCGGCGAACAGCAGCGTGTGGCGCTGGCCCGTTCACTGGTCCGCGAACCCCAGCTGCTGCTGGCCGACGAGCCGTTCGGCGCCCTGGACGCGCTGACCCGGATCAGGATGCACGGACTGCTCCAGGACCTGGTGGCAGCACATCGTCCCGCCGTCCTGCTGGTCACGCACGACGTGGACGAGGCCATTGCGCTTGCTGACCGGATCGTGGTCCTGGACCAGGGCCGGATCGCCACGGTCCGGCCCGTGCCGGAACCCATCCGCACCTCCGCAGACGCCGCCGGACACGAGGCCCTCCGCCGCGATCTCCTGGCCGCACTCGGCGTCGAAGCAACGGCGGGCCACTGACCCCGGTGGCTGCGCCTGCCGAAACCCACGCCCCTTCCCTCCATCCAGCAAGGAAACAGCCATGACTGCCAACAACCAGCCCACCGACCGCCAGCTTCACCTCAACGCCTTCCTGATGAGCACTGGCCACCACGAAGCATCCTGGCGGTTGCCGGAAAGCGACCCGCACGCGGGCACGAACATTGGGCACTACCAAAAGCTCGCCCAAACAGCCGAGCGCGGCAAGCTCGATTCGATCTTCTTTGCCGACTCCCCCGTCCTGTTCGGCGAGGTGGGCCGCCGCCCGGGCGGCAAGCTGGAGCCCACGGTGCTGCTCACGGCCATCGCGGGCGCCACCGAACGCATCGGGCTGATCGCCACCGCCTCCACCACCTACAACGAGCCGTTCAACCTGGCCCGCCGTTTCGCCTCGGTGGACTGGGCCAGCGGCGGCCGCGCCGGCTGGAACGTGGTAACCACAGCCGGCCCCGACGCCGCCCGGAACTTCGGCGTGGACGATCAGCCCGCCCACGCCGTCCGGTACGAGCGTGCCGCCGAATTCATCGAGGTGGCGCGGAAACTCTGGGACAGCTGGCAGGACGATGCTGTGCTGGCAGACAAGGCCGGCGGCGTATGGGGTGACGCGGACAAGATCCGCACCATCGACCACCAGGGCACGCACTTCAAAGTCCGCGGTCCCCTCAATGTTCCCCGGTCGCCGCAGGGCCATCCCTTGGTTGTCCAGGCCGGTTCGTCCGAGGACGGCAAGGACCTCGCCGCCCGTTATGCGGATGCCGTCTTCACCGCACACCAGACCCTGGCCGACGCGCAGGACTTCTACCGCAACCTCAAGGCCCGCACCGCAGCCGCCGGCCGCGACCCGGAAACCATCAAGATCCTGCCGGGCATTGTCCCGGTCATCGGTGCCACCGAGGAGCAGGCCCTGGAGCTGGAGCGCGAACTGGACCGGCTGATCAAACCGGAGTACGCACGGATCCAGCTGGCCAGAACCCTCCGCGTGGACCCGGAGGACCTGCCCCTGGACCGCCAACTGCCGGCCAACCTGCCCAGCGAGGATGAGATCGAGGGGGCCAAGAGCCGCTACACCTTGATCGTGCAACTGGCCCGCCGCGAGCAGCTCACGGTGAGGCAGCTGATCGGCCGGCTGGGCGGCGGCCGCGGACACCGCACCTTCACCGGCACGCCCGAGCAGGTGGCAGACGCCATCCAGGAATGGTTCGACGGCGGCGCGGCGGACGGCTTCAACATCATGCCGCCGGTGCTCCCCTCCGGGCTGGAAACCTTTGTGGACCAGGTGGTGCCCATCCTCCAGGAGCGCGGACTGTTCCGCACCGAGTACACCGGACGGACCCTGCGGGAGCACTATGGGTTGGCGCGTCCGGAGAACCGGTACGCCGGAGCTGCCGCCCCTGAACTGGCCTCGATCGGTTCGGCGTTTTGATGGGCAGGCGGCGGCGGCGTTTGCGGCAGCAACTGTGTGATACCGAAGCATGACGGGGGTACTCCCTAGACTGGCAGGTGGACAATGCGCCAGGACTAACGAAGGAGTGCAGGATGAGTGGAGTAGTGGTTGTAGGCGTGGACGCGAGCCCGTCGGCACGGAAGGCAGCGGAAGTGGCCTTGGGCCTGGCGGAATCGCTGGGAGCATCCCTGCACGTGGTGACCGGGTTTGAAAGCGAAACCGCCGAAACTTTCGGCGTGGGTTCGGACAAGGTCAGGATTTCCAATGCGGACAGCTCGGAGATCGTGGCGAAGGACCTGGCCAACTCCCGGCCCGGGGTGGAGGTCACCCACTTCGCTGCCCGGGGCAAGCCCGCCGATTCCCTGATCAAGGAAGCGATCCGCCTGGACGCCCGGTTGATCGTGGTGGGTAACCGCAGGATGCGCGGCATCGGCCGGCTCCTGGGCAGTGTCGCCAACAGCGTGGCGCACAACGCCCCGTGCGATGTCTACATCGCCAACACCTACGACGACTGACCCTTCCCCGTGACGAGGAGAGCGGACGGCGCCGGATTCTTCCGGCGTCGTCCGCTCTTTTTCCTGTCCGGGACGGGAGCTAGGCCCCGTATTCCTCGTCAGTGACGTGGTCGAGCCAGGTGACCACCTGGCCGTCCGCATCAGCTTCCTGCATGGCCACGTGCGCCATGAACCGCTCGGGGGTGGCCCCGTGCCAGTGCTCCTCGCCGGGCTCGATGTAGACGACGTCGCCCGGACGGATTTCCTGGACCTCGCCGCCGCGGCGGGCCACCAGGCCGATGCCGTCGGTGACGTAGAGGGTCTGGCCCTTCGGGTGGTGGTGCCACGCGGTGCGGGCACCCGGGGCGAAACGGACATGGGCGCAGCCGATGGCCGACTGTTCATCGGGATTGCGGATCCCGTCGATCTGCACCGTCCCCGTGAACCATTCCTTTGGCCCGGCGCCGGTCTGGCCGCCGCTCTTGGTGAACTTCATGGTCTCCTCCTGTTGATTCGGTTGGCTGGAAATCTGTTGGTCACGCCATCCGGTGCGTGGCCTTGGCAGTCACGAAGGCCAGGACGCCGGCGGCGGACAGGACCGTTGCGCTGGCAACGAAGGTGCCGCCGTAACCGGCGGAGTCGAACAGGAGGCCGCCCAGGGTTGAGCCAATGGCGATCGAGGTCTGGACTACGGCCACCATCAAGCCGCCGCCTGCCTCGGCGTCGTGCGGCATGGCCTCGGCGACCCAGCTCCACCAGCCCACCGGCGCGGCCGTGGACAGCAAGCCCCACAAACCCAAAAGAACCACGACGGCGGCGAACCAGCCGCCGGCCGGCACGAGCAGCGCCGCAATGACGGCCATGAGCGCGGGAATGGTGGCGAGCGTCCGGTACAGGCGTTTCCCCAGGAACCGGCCGATCAGCATAGTGCCGGCAAAGCCTGCCACGCCCAGCACCAGCAGGACCAGGGACACCGTAGCCGCATCAACCCGCGTCACCCGTTCCAGGAACGGGCGGATGTAGGTGAACAGGACGAACTGTCCCATGAAGAAGGAACCGCATGCGGCCATGCCCCAGGCCACCGGGCGGTTCTGGAACGCGGCGAAGATCGCCAGGACGCTGCCGGCTTCCCGCGGCTTGTCCACCGTCATGGACGGAAGGCTGAACCACTGCCAGGCCAAGGCAACGGCGGCCAGTGGAACCAGGCAGAAGAAGGCCGCCCGCCAGCCCATGACGGCGCCCAGCCAGCTGCCCAGCGGGGCGGCCAGGACGGTGGCGAGGGCATTGCCGCCATTGAAGATCGCCAGGGCCCGCGGCACCTGGTGGGGCGGGACCAGCCGCATGGCGGTGGCCGCGGAAAGGGACCAGAATCCCCCGATCACCACGCCGATGAGGGCGCGGCCGATCATGAAGAGCAGGTATCCCGGCGCCAGGGCCACCAGTGCCCCGGAGACCGCCATCAACGCCGTGAGGCCCAGCAGCAGGGCCTTGCGGTTAAGGCTGCCGGCCAGGCGGGAGACGGACAGGCTGGTGAGGACCGCGAACAGGCCGGAGACCGCGATGCCCTGCCCCACCATCCCTTCGGAGACCTGGAGGTCCGCTGCCATTGGTGTGAGCAGGCTGACCGGCATGAACTCCGAGGCGATCAGGGCGAAGACGCACAGCGACATCGCAAAGACGCCTCCCCAGTGGGCCTGGCGATGCTCGCTGCCAGAGGTTTGTTGCGGCGCGCTGGTACTGCTGGTTGTGGTTTCGGGAGGCATACAGTCCATCAAAGCGTGGTCCCGAAGCCCTAGCGAGGGCCCTGCTGAAACGGGTCTTGGCAGACCCCCTTTAGCGCGGCAGTGCAGCCGACGGAATGTCCCTGCGTCGTATGCCTCGTGGTTCCGGCGGCCGGGGCTTGTAGACCCAGGCCACCAGCACCACGGAGATGAGCATCAGCAGGAACCAGGCCACGAGTTTCTCCAGGCCCACCGGATGCCAGCCTGCGGCCTGGCTGGGGTAGAGCCAGGCCCCGGACCAGGTGGCAATGTTCTCGGCGATCCAGATGAACAGTGCCACCAGCAGGAAGGAAACCACCAGCGGCATGCGGAACTCCTTGCGGAAGACACGGAAGTGCATCACGCAGCGGCCATAGACAACCACGACGGCGGCCAGCAGCACCCAGCGCAGATCCCAGATGTAGTGGTGGGTGAAGAAGTTGGCGTAGATGGCGCCGGCGAGGATGGCAGTGATCCAGCGCCTCGGGTAGGCAGCGAACCTGAGGTCGAAGAGCCGGTAGACACGCACCATGTACGAGCCCACGGCGGCATACATGAAGCCGCTGAAGAGCGGTACAGCCCCGATCCGGAGGACGCCCTCGGCCTCGTAGGACCAGGAGCCGACGTCCGTCTTGAACAGTTCCATCACGGTCCCCACCAGGTGGAACAGGACGATGACGCGCAGCTCCCTCAGGGTTTCCAGTTTGAACGCGACCATGAGGACCTGGATGACGACGGCGGCGAGCGTCAGGAAGTCGTTCCGCGCCAGCACCGCATCGTCCGGGTACCACAGCCGGGCGGCCATGAGCACGGCCAGGAGCGCGGCTCCGAAGATGCAGGCCCAGCCCTGCTTGAGGCCGAAAACGGCGAACTCGGTGAGCCGTGCCTTGGCGCCGCGGGCCGGGGCCGTGGCCAGGAAGCGGCGGGCGTAGTCGTCGATCCTCTGCTCGACGGGGGTGGAACTACGCACGGCTCCCCTGGCGCTGCTGCAGCCGACCGTTCCCGTGCAGGTCCTTGTCGAGCTCGCCCAGGCAGTAGTCCTTGAACCAGTGCCGGGTTCCCCGTGGAAGTTTGGGGTAAGCCACCGCCAGGACGCGCATGGTCAGGTTGAAGCGCCGCTCGTGACGGTCGCTCCAGGTGAGGCCGAAGTCCTTCCGCAGCTGGCCTGGCAGCAGCCCGGCGGTCAGGAAGCGTGCCGAGGGCATCATGGCCCGGTACCAGAAGGCGGTGTTTTCCGGGTACAGCAGGCCACGGCCAACCTGGGCGCCTTCGGCTTCCACCCGCAGGGCGGCGAGCTGCTCCTGCCAGTAGCGGCCGAACGCGGCCCGGTCCGCGGGCCACATGGCCGGCGGGACCTGCAGCGCCGTACCGAGCCGTGCATAGTCCTGATACATGGCGTCCGCGGCGGCTTCATCGAGCGGGCCGTAGATCTTCTCAATGACGGTGAGCGCTGTGTCGTAGAGCGTGGCCGCCACCCAAAGCTGCAGCGCGGGATCGAAGGCGCTGTACCCGGCGGACGATTCGTCGGGAATGCGCCGCACGGGGGCATGGGCCCGGTTCACCCTGCGGCGCACCTCATGCACCTGCTCATCGGTTCCGTACACGACGGCGTAAACATAGGTGAGCGTGCCCTTGAGCCGGTTGACGGGACGCTCGGTGAAGGTGCTGTGTGCCGCCACCCCGCGGCCGATGGCGGGATTGGCAAGCTGCAGCAGGATGGCCCGTCCCGCCCCGGCGAGCAGGATGCCTTCCGCCCGGTAATCGGCCACTTCCTGCACCATGTGAAAAGGGTACCGGAGAGGCAGGACGGCAGGGCGGGGCGTTGGTCCCCCATTGGCCGGGCGCCCCCCTGCCAACAGCGTCCGGCTAGTGCTGCACCGGCCGCAGCGAGGTGATCATCTTCCTGATGTCCGAATACTCGGACGTGCCCCGGTACTTCCGGGCGAGGTCCAGGTACGGGAGCGACGGGTCCCCTGGCGTCGCGTTGTTGTTGGGGTCGTAGGACGCCCCGAACATGGCAGCGTTTGGGGGCCACCTGAAGAACTGGAAGATGGGGCACGCGTCCGGTCCGCTGGCCGCGGGGCCCGAGGTGATGCCGTAACCGGCAGCCGGGGTGCTGTACAGGCCGGGGGTCGGGGCATTCGCACGGGATTCGAACACGAACTGCGGCACCTCTCCGCCCTGGACCAGCGCCGGGACGTCCACCGTGTCCAGGATTTCGTAGGGGTACCTTTCGGTGCAGGTGGATCCGGTGGCCATGTTGGTCCTCAGCGTGGCCATTATCTTTCCGGCCTGGTTCCGGACCTCGGCGAATGCCCCGCCACCCTCGGCCAGTTCACCCGCAGGGTCCTTGACGCGCCAGTCGGCGGGAAGGTCGAACGCCATGCTGCCATCCGCCGTCGTAAACGTGGTCCAGGCCGCCGCGGCGGAACTGACCGCGGGAGCGCCGGGCGCTGTTTCTGCGGGCGGTGAGGACGGAACGTCCGACGGCGTCGGCGGGGCGGGCGCTCCGGTCGCCGCTGCGGAGGCAGCAGCGGAGGACCGCGAGGGCTGTGGACTTGCCGGCTGCGGAGAGCAGCCCGCCAGCAGCACCATCACGAGGGCGGCTGCCGCGAGGAACGGTTCAAACCTGCGCACCACACCTCCCCGGGCCCGACGATGACCCTTCAAGTGTGGCGCCGAATTCCCTGGCGGAGGAGGGCCAATGGACCTGCCCTTCCCCCGCCAGGAACCAGCATTACCGCTCCAGCAGCGACACGTCCCGGACGGCACCCTTGTCCGCCGAGAGGGCCATGGCGGCGTAGGCGCGCAGGGCAGCGGAAACCTGGCGGTCCCGGTCCTTGGGCTTGTAACCGCCGTTGACCTCCAGCTTCTCGCGGCGCTCGGCCAGGACCTCGTCAGAGACCTCCAGCTGCATGGAGCGCTGCGTGATGTCGATGCTGATGATGTCGCCGTCCTCCACCAGGGCGATGGCGCCGCCGGAGGCAGCCTCCGGCGAAATGTGGCCGATCGACAGGCCGGACGTGCCGCCGGAGAAACGGCCGTCGGTGATGAGGGCGCACTTCTTGCCCAGGCCGCGGCCCTTGAGGAACGACGTCGGGTAGAGCATTTCCTGCATGCCGGGACCGCCGCGGGGGCCCTCGTAGCGGATGACCACCACGTCGCCTTCCTTGACGGTCTTGTTCAGGATCTTCTCCACGGCTTCATCCTGGGATTCGCACACCACGGCCGGGCCGGAGAAGACCCAGATGGACTCGTCAACGCCTGCGGTCTTCACCACGGCGCCGTCGACGGCCACATTGCCGCGGAGCACGGCCAGGCCGCCGTCCTTGGAGTACGCGTGCTCCACGGAGCGGATGCAGCCTTCCGCCGCGTCCGTGTCCAGGGAAGTCCACTCGTTCGACTGCGAGAACGCGGTGGAGGAGCGGACGCCGCCCGGGGCCGCGTGCCAGAGTGCCTTCGCTTCTTCGGTGGCCTTGCCGCCGCGGATGTCCCAGTCATCCAGCCAGCCGTCCAGGTCATTGGAGTGGACGGAGTGGACGTCCTTGTGCAGGAGTCCGCCGCGGTTCAGCTCGCCCAGCAGGGCCGGGATGCCGCCGGCACGGTGCACGTCCTCCATGTAGTAGGTCTTGTCCTTGGCGACGTTGGGTGCCACCTTGGCCAGGCAGGGCACCTGGCGGGATTTGGCGTCCATCTCGGCCAGGCCGTAGTCCACGCCCGCCTCCTGGGCGGCGGCCAGCAGGTGCAGGATGGTGTTGGTGGAGCCGCCCATGGAGATGTCCAGGGCCATGGCGTTGTCGAAGGCCTTGGCGGTGGCGATCGAGCGCGGCAGCACGGACTCGTCGTCGCCGTCGTAGTAGCGCTTGACCAGCTCGACGACGGTGGCGCCGGCCTTCTCGTATAGCGCCTTGCGGGCGGTATGGGTGGCCAGTACGGAGCCGTTGCCCGGCAGGGACAGGCCGATTGCCTCGGTGAGGCAGTTCATCGAGTTGGCGGTGAACATGCCGGAGCAGGAACCGCAGGTGGGGCAGGCATTCTCTTCGATGAGGTTGATGTCGGCATCCGAGATGGACTCGTCCACGGCGTCGGCAATCGCGTTCACCAGGTCCAGTGACCGGACGGACCCGTCGGTGAGGGTGACTCGGCCGGCTTCCATCGGGCCGCCCGAGACGAAGACCACGGGGATGTTCAGGCGCAGGGCCGCCATGAGCATGCCCGGGGTGATCTTGTCGCAGTTGGAGATGCAGACCAGGGCGTCGGCGCAGTGCGCGTTGACCATGTACTCCACGGAGTCGGCGATCAGGTCGCGGGACGGCAGCGAGTACAGCATGCCGCTGTGGCCCATTGCGATGCCGTCATCCACGGCAATGGTGTTGAACTCGCGCGGCACGGCGCCGGCGGCGAGGATCGCATCGGAGACGATCCTGCCCACGGGGGCAAGGTGGGTGTGGCCGGGGACGAATTCGGTGAAGGAGTTGGCCACGGCGATGATCGGCTTGCCGATGTCCGCGTTGGCGACGCCGGAGGCGCGCAGCAGTGCGCGGGCTCCGGCCATGTTGCGGCCGTGGGTGACAGTTTTAGAGCGAAGTGCAGGCATGCTTACCATCCTGCGGGCATGGCCCTCCATGCGGAAGACGCTCTTACTACTAGTAGCAGGAGTACCAGAGTAATAGTATTTTCTGGTGACTGAACCAGGGCGCCGCAAAGAACTCGGCCTCTTCCTCCGCGCCCGCCGGGACCAGGCGCTCCGGGCGGATTACGGCCTGCCGCCGATCGGCCGGGCGCGCGACCGGGGACTGCGCCGCGAAGAGGTGGCGTTCCTTTCCGGCGTCAGCGTCACCTGGTACACCTGGCTGGAGCAGGGCAGGGACATCAGCCCGTCCCGGCAGGTGCTGGAGGCGGTCAGCCGGGCCCTGCATCTCTCGGCAACCGGCGTGGGCTACGTCCTGTCCTTGGGCGGTTACGCAGCAGCGGCCCCTGCCGGCCCCGCAGCCGATTCCGCCCCGCCCCATATCCAGCGCCTGCTCGATGCACTGGACCCCAATCCGAGCTTCGCGCTGTTTCCGGACTGGGGCGTGGCCGGCTGGAATACGGCCTATGCCGCCCTGTTTCCGAACATCGCCACGGTGGCCCCGGCGGACCGCAACCTCCTCTGGCTGGTGTTCACCGATCCCTACGTCCGCAACCTCCTGCCGGACTGGGAAACCACCAGCAAGCGGTTCCTTGCCGAATTCCGCGCCGAAGCCGGGCAGCGGCTCGGTGATCCGGACATCCAGTACCAGGTAGAACGGCTGAAGGAAGCCAGCCCGGAATTCCGGCAGGGCTGGGACCTGTACGACATCCTGGGCTTCGAATCCCGCGAGCGCCTTTTCCACCACCCGGCCGTGGGTGTGCTCCAGTTGGAACACCACCAGGTGTCCCCGTCCGACCGGCCGGACCTCCACATCGTGGTGTATACCCCTGCACCGGGCAGCGACGCGGCCGCGCAGATGAAGTCCCTGCTGGCTCGAAACGGTTAGGAAGCCCCGGCGCCCAAGTACGCGAGGGCCGCAGCAGCCTGCGCCTGCGTAGCCACGCGCAGGGTGGGATCCACGGCGGGCAGGAAGAACGGTGAGTGGTTGGCTGGAATATCGGTGTCCACGGTGCCCGCTGCCACCGCCTGCCGGTAGGTTTCCCGAGGCACCGACCCGACAACCCAGTACACGTAAGGGGCCCCGAAAGCGTCGGGGATGCGGCTGAAATCCTCCGACGCCGTCTGCGGCGCGGTGCGGTAGACGGCGTCGGCACCGAACGTCGTGGTGAAGGCCGCCGTGACCCTGGCGTTGGCCTCCGGATCGTTGCTGGTCAGCGGGTATTGGTCGTAGTACTCGAACTCAGGTTGCCGCGGCGAGCCGGCAGCCGCGCACTCGCCGCGGACGATCCGCTCGATGGCGGCGAGCATCTGGCTCCGGACCGCCATGTTGTAGGTACGGAGGTTGAGCAGCAGTTCTGCCCGGTCCGGGATGATGTTGGCCGTGGCACCGGCGTTCACCGAGCCGATGGTCAGCACCGCGAACTCCCCCGGGCGCGTTTCACGGGACACCGCGGTCTGCAGGCGGAGGACGATCGAGGCAGCCAGCACCACCGGATCGACCGACTTGTGCGGCATGGATCCGTGGGCGCCCCGGCCGTGCATGGTGATCCGCACCGAATCTCCGGCCGAGAGGATGGGACCCGGCGTGGTACCGATGGTTCCCGCCTCGGTGGGCATGACGTGCTGGGCCAGCGCAACGTCCGGCCGCGGGATTCCGGCGGCCAGGCCGTCGTCGAGCATTGCCAGGGACCCCGCCGCTGTCTCCTCCGCCGGCTGGAACAGGACAACGTAGGTGCCACGCCATCCGTCCCGGTGGCCGGCAAGGTACCGTGCCGCGCCGAGCAGGGCCACCACATGAATGTCGTGGCCGCAGGCATGCATGACGCCCGGGACGGTGGAGGCGAAGGGCGCCCCGGTGGCCTCAGCAACCGGCAGGGCGTCCATGTCCGCCCGCGCCAGCAAGCAGGGACCGGCGCCGTTGGCGAGGACGCCCACGACGCCGGTCCCGCCGAAATGCCGGACGTCAAAGCCCGACCGGGCCAGGTTGTCCGCTGCCGCGGCGGACGTTTCGTGTTCGGCGAGGCCCAGCTCCGGATGCCGGTGGAACTGCTCGTACAGCGGAATCTGCCAGGCAAGTTCCTGCCCGATGCTGTCCTGAAGGCTGGCCATGAGGTCCATTCCGGCACTCCTCCCGGCCGGCGGCGCCGGCCCTTTTTCGGCCACTCTAGGCCAGGACCCCCTGCCGCACCACGGCCGGCTGGAATTGCGCACCCGCGCCCGGGAAGACCGGTACGTCAATCCGCGCGTGCGTGTGGACCTCCGTGACCGAGGCCTTGGTGTGCCGGGCAATCTGTTCCATGGTGGCGACCCACATGCCGTCCATCGCCTTCACCCGCTCGATCAGCTGTTCAAGGGCCACGGCCTTGGACGGCCGGCCGGAAATGAATGGATGGTTGGTCAGGACGAAGCAGCTGCCCTGGGAGTGGTGGGCCTGCGCCTCGAGGGTCCACATTTCCAGGACCTTCGCCGGGCTTTCGATGACGCCGCTGCCGGTCACACCGGGGTAGAAGGCGTACTGCTCCCAGTCATCAAGGGTCCAGTCCACGGGGATCTCCACGATGTCCCGGGGATCATCGGCGGCGACGGCGAAACGGTAGGGGGCATCGCCGTCGAGCAGGCTGGAATCGTAGAGGAAGCCGCGGTCCGCGAGGAGGCCCGGGGAGTGCCAGTTCAGTTCCCACCACGGTGCCCGGTACCCCACCGGCCGGACCCCGGCCACCTTCGCCAGGGCTTCGAGGCCGCGGTCAAGGTAGCCGGCCTCGGTGGCGGCGTCGATGCCCTGCATCGGTTCGTGCAGGTAGCCGTGGTGGCCCACCTCATGCCCGCCGTCGACGATCCGCCGGACCACGTCCGGGTAGGACTCGGCGGTGAAGCCCGGGATGAAGAAGGTGGCTTTGATGTCCTGGCGCTCGAGGATTTTCAGGAGCCGCGGTACGGCGACTTTGGGACCGTACGACTGGTGGGTCATCAGCGACATGCGCCGGGTGGAGCTGGGGTCGTGGGCGATCGTGCAGGACTCCGCGTCCACGTCGAAGGTGAAGGAGGCTGCGGCTTTGGCGCCGTCGGGCCAGGTGACCGGATGCAGGGCGTCCGCGATGGCGGGCTGGTTCACGGGAAATCCTTTCGGCGGGCGCAGGGCGCCCGCCAGGTGTTGGGGGATGGGAAGCTGTGCGGCCTAGCGGGCGGGCAGGACAGGGGCGGCGTCCGTTTCCTTGCCGCCTGCTCCGGGGGCGGGGCTCACGGCGGTGACCGTCCGGGGCTTCACTGCGAGGTACCGGATGTGCTGCCGCGGCCCGAGGATGGCGTACACCCCGGCGCTGGTCAGTCCGCCGGCCAGCCAGGACAGGTCCCAGCCGCCCAGGGCCACCGCGATGGGGCCCTGCATGATGGGGATCAGGCCGTACATGAAGAGCCAGGTTGCGACGATCCCGGCCACCAGGGAGATGACACCGGCCCAGTTGACGCCGGGCAGCCGCTTGGTGCCCACGGCGTCGAACAGGCGCTCCGGCTCGCCCGGCCATCGCTTGTCCAGCCAGAAGTAGTGCACCAGCATGATGCCGCCCCAGGCGGCCACCCAGGCCACCAGGCCGATCAGCCAGGCGTCGAGCACCGCGGCGAAGTCCTCCTGGAAGATGAAGAAGACGACGGCGGCGAGCGAGAAGACGCCGACGAACAGGTTGAGCTTGCGGCGGCTGATGGAGATGTCCAGGGCCTGGGTTGCGACCGAGAACGTGTAGATGTTCAGGATGTTGGTGGCGATGGGGCCGTGGAGCACCATCAGCAGCACGGGCAGCGCCATGGCGCCGAAGTTGAGGACGATCAGCTTGCCGGGATCGATCTCCCCGGAGTTGGTGGCAAGGCTGGCACCAAGGACGCCGAGCCAGACCACCGGGATGAACTGGCCCAGGACCGAGGCGAGGTAGACCTTCTTCTTGGGGACGCTGGTGCTGACGAACCGGGAGTAGTCCGCGGCGTAGGTGAACCAGGTGATGCCCCAGCCAATGCCGATGGCCGTCATGACGGCGCTCATGGCGGCGATCCGTTCCGAGCCTTCCAGGATGGCGCCGGCCGGTCCGGCGTAGCCCCAGTTGATGTCCATGCCGAACCAGGCGACGGCGGACATGACGGCCAGGATGAGGATGGTTGGCGGTACGGTCCATTTTTCGAAGGCCGCGATGGCTTTGTAGCCGAACCAGGCGATGGCGACCTGCAGGGCCATGATGAAGGTGGCGACGCCGATCTTCCAGGCGTAGTTGGGGGCTTCAGGGTCAACCCAGCCGAGGGTTCCGAAGAGTGCCATGACCAGGTCGAGGATGATCCAGGTGTTCACCGCGCACCAGCCGATGACCAGCAGGGCCTGGATGGCGGCCGGCAGGTAGTTGCCGCGGCGGCCGAAAGCGGCCCGGGCCAGGACCATGCCGGTGGCTCCGGTCTTTTGGCCCAGGAGGACGAAGCAGCCAAAGAGGAGCATGCCGATCAGGTTGCCCAGGACCAGGACGGTGACGGTGTCCGCCAGCCCGAGTCCCAGCTGGATGCCGAGTGCCCCCAGCACCCAGTTGATGGGAGCCAGGTTGGCGCCCGCCCAGATCCAGAACTGGCCGGATACCTTGCGTGTGCGCGCTGATTCGGGGATGGGCTGCAGCCAGGCTTCGTGGTCCACGACGTTGTGGTCCTGGCCGGCAGGGGCCGCGTGCCCGTGCGTTGCTGGTGAAAGCTTTTCTTGCATGGGGGCCTCCGTGAGGTGGATAAGTACTCAAAGGCTATGTGGCCCCCATCACAAGGAACAAGATACAATCTGTCGAACAGATTCCCCTACCACGTTACGGAATGTCGTGTCAGTGTTTCTTGGCGAAATACTCGCCCACCCCGCCCTTGCCGCCGCCGATCCCGTACTCCATCCCCTGGGCGTGGTGGCCGATGCGCAGCCGGTGCGCTGGGTCCATTCCAGCGAAGTCCTGGACATCGCTCCCCTGCTCCGTGGCGGCGAGCTGCTGCTCTGCGGCGGGATCACCCTGGCCACGGCCACCCCCGCCAAACGCGAGGACTATGTCCGCGAACTGGCCCAGCGGGGTATCGCGGCGCTCGCCATCGAGACGGGGGGCGCCCTCCCGGAAATCCATGCGGACATGCTGCGGACGGCCGAGGCATACGGCCTTCCGGTGGTCGAGCTGCGGAAGGTGGTGCCCTTTGTGGGCGTCATGCAGGCCATCAATTCCATGCTGGTCAGCGAGTCGGTGGGGCACCTGCAGCAGGCCGACGCCGCCACCCGCGCCATGGCGGCGGAGCTGGCCCACGGGGCCTCGCTGGACAAGATCCTGGCCGTACTGGCGGGCATCACGGGTTCCGCCGTGCACCTCACCTCCCCGTGGGGAGTGACCATGGGCAGCGCCGTCCCCGAGGGGTGGAGCAGCGGGGTGGCCGCCGGAGACGGGCCGGCGGACGACGACGGCTCCGGACCGGGCGCTCACGGCAGCCTTGCCGGCGGGGCCGGGCTGCCCGGCGGAACGGTGGTCAGCGTGGACATTCCCGTGCGCGGCGTCCTGATGGGGCGGCTTGAGGTGCGGGTACCGGAGGCCGCAGACGTGGCGCTGGCGCAGGTGGCCGGGGAACGCTCCGTGGACATCCTCGGGCTGGCGCTGCTGCAGCACACTCCACCCGGACTGCACGCCCTGGCCGGAGCAGAACTGATGCGGGCAGTGCTCAATTCCGCCCCGGAGTGGCGGCTTGAGCAGCTGGCCCCGGGGGCCGGCTTTCCCACGGATTCCCCGGCAGTGGTGGCGGCAATCCATGCGGCGTCACCGCAGGAGGTGCGCGGCGCCGTCGAAACCTTCCTGAGCTCACGCCGGATTCCCTGCGCCGCCTACCTGGACGACGCCGAGCTTGTGGTGATGATCGGCCTCCCCTGCACCGATGCCACCGGTGAGCGGCGGCGGCTGTTGGGATCGTTGCAGGGCCTGGCGGGGGACCCTGACGCGGTGATTGCCGTGGGGCCCCTGGCCGGCGGGGTGGCTGGGGCTTCCTGGTCGCTGGCAGAGGCGCGGCGGGCCTTGGAGGTGCGCCAGATCCGGCGGCGGAACGCCTCGGCACGCCGGCAGTATCCGGCCCGCGGCCTGGTGGTGGTGGACGCGGAGGATTCCGCGGTTGAAAGCCTGTCCCTGACCTGCCTGGATGCCTCGGCGCGGGAGGCGTTCGTGAACCGCCAGCTGCGGGCGGTCCTGGAGCATGACGCGCAGCGGCAGTCCCAGTTGCTGGAGACTTTGCGGGTATGGCTGGACTCGGGCTGCAACACCGCGCAATCGGCGCGCGAACTGCACTTGGAACGGCAGTCCATGCACCACCGGCTGCAGCGGATCTTTGAGCTGTGCGGTGGCGATCCCCGCGGGACGGGGCGGCTGGCGGCATTGCATCTCGCCGCCCGGATGGCGGGACTCCCCTGAGAAGCCCGTCCCGGTAAATTGGCCTCCCCATCCCCAAGCGCGGAGGTCGGCCGCTTTGAGTCTTGGCCTGCTCAGCGACGAACGTCGTACCGGGCCAGGACCGCGCCACCGGGAAAGGCCCTGGTCTCCACAAGCTTCAGCTGCACCCAATGGTCCAGGGAGGTAAAGAAGGGCGTCCCGCCGCCCACCAGGACCGGATGGGTGACCATCACGTACTCGTCGATCAGTCCGGCCCGCATGGTCGCCGCGGCGAGCGTGGCACCGACGATATCAATCGGACCGCCCTCCCCTGCCTTGAGCCGCGCGATCTCCGGAACTGCATCGCCGGTGACAAGGCGGGTATTCCAGTTGACCGGGCGGGGCTTGGAGGAGAACACCACCTTCGGCATGTCCCGCCAGCGTTGCGCGAACTCAATCTCCGCAGGCGTGGCACCAGGCTCCTGGTCCGCGGTGGGCCAGTGGGAGCTCATCGCCTCCCACAGCCTGCGTCCGTACAGGGCCAGGCCCGTCGCCGACACGCGGTCGGACCACCATTGGAACAGTTCATCGTCCGGGATGCTCCAGCCGAGGTCGTCCCCGCGAGCTGCGGTATAGCCGTCCAGGCTGACGTTCATGGCGAAGGTTAGTTTGCCCATGGCGCCAGTTTCCCGCGGGCCGGTGCTGGTTGTACAGACCGGCACGGCTCCGACGAGCGCCCGGACAGGCCGTGAAGAAGCCCGGGGCCGCGCTCCTTTGCGTCCATATCATGAGACATTCGGCATACGACAGCGGCCATCTTCCGGATGCACTGTTTGTGGACATGGACGCCTGGTTGTCCGGCGGCGATCCTGGACCCATCACAGAGGTCCGGGCCGCACTCGCGGAGGTCGGGCCGCCGAGCGGAGCCGGGCTGATAAGGGGCAATGCCCGACCGGACCCGCATCCACCTCCCGCCACGCCGCCGGCTTCGGACGTATGCTTGCCGTGCATTGCTCTTGGGGGCCGGCGCCACGCGTCCGGCGGCCCAGCCGGATTCGAGGGGGCGCACTATGGCCAAGCGGGATACATCGTCGGTAGGTGCACCCTGCTGGGTGGACACGTGGCAACCGGACCCCCGGGCAGCCAAAGAGTTCTACGGCCAACTTTTCGGCTGGAGCTTCGACGAGGCAATTCCCACGTCCGGCATTGACGGTGACTACTACCGGGCGCGCCTCAACGGACGCCTGGTGGCCGGCGTGGGACAGGCCCCGCCACAGTCGCCTGCGGGCTGGCTGACGCACATCCGGGTGGAGGACGTCGCCGAGGCATCGGCACGAGCTGAACAGGTTGGGGGCCGGCGGCTGATGCTCCTGGACGCCCAAGCCCCCACGGCACTGGTTGCCGACTCCTCCGGCGTGCTGTTCTGCCTGCGGCAGGCAGGCGAAAATGACGGCGTTGAGCTTGCCGACCAGCCGAACTGCTGGGCGATGAGTTCCCTGCATACCCCGGATCTTGGAAAAGCCGGGGATTTCTACAGGTCAATGTTCGCGTGGGAGCTGAAGCCATCGCCTGACGCAGCCTTCTCACTATGGCTTCTGCGAGACCGAATGGTGGCAGTGGCCACCTCAACGGAGGGCGTGGACGTTCCGCCGAACTGGAGTGTGAACTTCGCGGTGGCCAGTGCAGACTCCACTGCCGACCGGGCCGTTGCGTTAGGGGGCGGCATCCTCATGGCACCCTCGAACACCCCGGGATTCCGGAGCGCGGTGATCAGCGACCCGTGGGGTGGCGTCGTCGCAGTCAGCGCGGTCACAGCGTGAACCAGGTATTCATCCTGGCCACCTGAACATCCGGCCACCTGAACATGCCGGATCAGCTTGCCGGACGGCCGCCCAGACGGGTGGTCACCTTGGCGGCGGCAGCAACGCAGGCTTCAGCCAGCCTCTCGAATTGCTCTCTAGATACCCGGAAGCGCGGGGCCGGAATCAGGACGGCCGCTACCACGTCGCCACGATGGTCGCGGACCGGGGCCGCCACGCCCACTTCATCCATGGACGATTCACCGTAGTTGCCCGCCCAGCCCCGCCGCGCCACGTCCTGGAGCCGGGCCTCGTAAGCCGCCAGGCCGGCGTCGTCCATTCCGGGAAAGGTGATGGCTCCGCTCCGCAGCAATTCACGCACCCGCTCGGCCGGCAGCGTGGACAGGAATACCTGGACGGAAGCGCTCATGGCGTCCCGGTACCGGGCGCCCAGCGGCGTGGTGTGCTTGATCTGGTGGTGGCTGGCGATCTGCTCCACGCAAATGGCTTCGTCCCCGTTCCAGAGCATGAGCGCACTGGTTTCGCCGGTCTGCTCCGCCAGTTGCCGCAGCACGGGGTACGCAACGCGCCGTTCCTCCATCTCGGCCAGCAGCGGCCCGGCGACGGCGATCAGCCCCAGGCCCAGCCGGAACCGCTTGGTTTCCGGGTCCCGTTCCACCAGGTTCTCCTGCTCGAAGGTGGCCAGGATCCGGGAGACACTGCTTTTGTGCATGCCCACCCGGTTGGCGATTTCCGTAACCCCTAGCAAGGGTTCGTCCGCGGTAAAGGTGCGCAGGACGGCGATGGCATTGACGACGACGGAAGCGCCCTTGGCGTCCGTCCCGCCGTTGGTGCTGGTGCCTGTGCCGTTGCTGTCGGAAGTCGTTGCAGGAGTCATGGTGGACACCATCTTTCCTCATGGACGGCAGAAGCGGCGCCACGTGCATGGCGCCGCTTCGCTGTGGTGATGGTTAGGCCTGGACGATGTTGTGTTCCGGGCCGAAGGGGAACTTGGTGATGTTCTCCACCGTGTTGTCCTCGCCGATGACCAGGATGTCGTGCTCGCGGTAGCCGCCCGCGCCCGGCTGGCCGTCCGCCACCGTGATCATGGGTTCCATGGAGACCACCATTCCGGGTTCCAGGACGGTGTCGATGTCCTCGCGCAGCTCCAGGCCGGCCTCCCGGCCGTAGTAGTGGCTGAGGACGCCGAAGGAGTGTCCGTAGCCGAAGGTGCGGTTGGCCAGCAGGCCGTGGCTGATGTAGATCTCGTTGAGTTCGGCGGCGATGTCCTTGCAGACGGCGCCGGGCTTGATGAGTTCCAGGCCGCGGCGGTGCACCTCCACGTTGATGTTCCACAGCTCCAGGGACCGCTCGTCCGGCTGGCCCAGGAAGAGCGTGCGCTCCAGGGCCGTGTAGTAGCCGGAGGTCATGGGGAAGCAGTTCAGGGAGAGGATGTCGCCCTGCTGCAGCTTGCGGGTGGTGGCCCAGTTGTGGGCGCCGTCGGTGTTGATGCCGGACTGGAACCACACCCAGGTGTCGCGGACTTCGCGGTCGGGGAAGGTCCGGGCGATCTCGTGGACCATGGCTTCGGTGCCGATCAGGGCCACCTCGTACTCGGTGATGCCTTCGCGGATGGCGTTGCGGATGGCCTCGCCGCCGAGGTCGCCGATGCGGGCACCGTGCTTGATGACCTCGATTTCCTCCGCGGACTTGATCATGCGCTGGCGCATGGCGTCCTGGGAGACATCCAGGAGCGTGGCGCCGGGGAACGCTGCGGCGATCTTTTCGCGGGTCAGGCCCGGGAGGAAGTCGTCCTCGACGCCCAGCCGGGTGGCCTTGACGCCGCGCTGGCGCAGTGCCTCCTGGAGGCCGAAGTAGAAGTTGTCGCGTCGCCAGTCGGTGTAGACGATGTTCTCGCCGTAGGAGGTGCGCCATGGCATGCCGGCATCGATGTTTGCGGTGACGGTGACCGAGTCGTCCGCGGTGACAACCAGGGCGTAGTTGCGGCCGAACGTGGTGTAGAGGAAGTCGGAGTAGTACTTGATGCCGTGGTAGCTGGTGAGGATGACCGCGTCCAGCTCCTTGGCGGCCATGATCTGCCGCAGGCCGCCGAGGCGGCGCTCGAACTCTGCGTCAGAGAACGTGAGCTTGCCCTTGGTGCCGTTGTGCAGGACCTTGAGGCGCTCGAGTTCGGCGATGGATGAGGCGTTGTCGGTGGTGATGGTCACAGGTGTGCCTTTCGATATTGCGGGCAGGTTTTTGGCCGCACATGGGTGGGTAGGAAGGAAGAAAGTTCCGGGTCCCCTGCAGGATCAGAGGTGCTTGAGCGGCTTGCGCGAGGTTTCGGCGGCGAACAGGACTGCGGCGAGGGACACGGCGGACGCGGCCACGAGGTACCAGCCGGGGGCCAGCTTGCTCTGGGTCAGGCCGATCAGCAGGGTGGCCATGAACGGCGCGGTCCCTCCGAAGATCGCGTTGGACAGGTTGAAGCTGACGGCGAAGCCGCTGTACCGGACCTTGGTGGGAAACAGTTCGGCCAGGAAGCTGGGCAGGGTGCCGTCGTTGAGGGTGAGCATGCCGCCCAGCAGGATCTGGACCAGGACGATCACCAGGAAGTTGCCGGTATCCAGCAGCATGAACGCCGGGACGGTGAGGAGCATGAACAGCACCGAGGCGGTGATCAGCATCCGCTTGCGGCCGAACCGGTCCGAGGCCATGCCGGTGAGGAAGATGAAGCCGATGTAGCTGGCCAGGGCGATGGTGGTGGCCAGGAACGATTCGGTGGGGCCGAAGCCCAGTTCCTCGGACAGGTAGGTGGGCATGTAACTGAGGATGACGTAGAAGCCGACGGCGTTGAGCAGCACCGCTCCGCAGGCGATGAGCAGCTGCTTCCGGTAGGTCCGGAACATGTCCAGCGCCGGCGCCTTGGGGGCGGACTCTTCCTGCTCTGCCAGGGCGCGGAAGGCGGGAGTGTCCTCGAGCTTGGTGCGGATGTAGCGCCCGATCAGCCCCATGGGGGCGGCCAGGAGGAACGGCAACCGCCAGCCCCAGTCGTGCAGCTGCCCGGTGCTGAGTACCGAGCTGAGGAGGGCCGCGATCAGCGAGCCCAGGAGCAGGCCCGCGGCCGTGCTGGCGGGCACGACCGCAGCGTACAGGCCGCGGCGGTTGGCCGGCGCGTATTCCACCAGGAAGGCCGACGCCCCGGCGTATTCGCCCGCTGCCGAGAAGCCCTGGACGACCCTCACCAGCAGGAGCAGGACCGGGGCCAGCATGCCGATGGTTCCGTAGCCGGGAATGAGGGCGATGCAGAAGGTGGAGACGGACATGATGACGATCGAGAGGGACAGTGCCTTGCGCCTGCCCAGCTTGTCGCCGATGTGGCCCCAGAAGAAGCCGCCCAGGGGCCGGACGAAGAAGGAAATCGCGAACACCGCGAACGTGGCCAGCAGCGCAGTCTGGCGGTCGGCCTCGGGGAAGAAGACGGACGAAATGACGGCCGCGAGGTAGCCGTAGACGGCGTAGTCGAACCATTCGACGAAGTTGCCGATGAAACTGGCCGTGACCACCCGGCGTCGAACGTCCTTGCTTGCCACGGGGCTGCCGGCACCCTGGCCTGCCACGGCGGGGCCGTTGGCGTCAGCGGCAACGGCTCCTGCTCCGGAGGAGTTGGAATTGGTACTCATGGAACCACCATCAGAAAGTATGAGTTGCATTGCTTGCAACGTGGTTGTTTCAACATAGGTGGTGACGAGCGACACAGTCAAGAGGTTTCTGTACCTGCTTCATGATTAACACCAGCGCAGAACGTCTGGCGGGCAATCACGCCTTCGCTTCACCCGCTCCGGCTGGTGTTGCATATAGAGCAACATAGTTGTAATAAGCGCGAAATGTGGGCATTAACGCAGCAATGGCCGCCAAGCGAAGGCTTGGCGGCCATTGAAAGGGTTGGGTCCCTAGCGTGCCGGGACGGGCTCGGCAGCAACGACGGGATGGTCCCGATGCAAGTTTCCCAGTGCGGAGGCGCCCTGCGGCGAGCCCAGTTCATGGAAGAACTCCACGTTGGCGCGGACGTAGTCTGCCCATTCGTCCGGCACGTCCTCCGCATAGTAGATGGCCTCCACCGGGCAGACCGGATCGCACGCACCGCAGTCCACGCATTCGGACGGATGGATATAGAGTGACCGGTCGCCCTCGTAGATGCAGTCCACGGGGCACTCCTGGATGCACGCTTTGTCCTTCACATCCACGCACGGCTGGGCGATCACGTATGTCATGGGACTACACGCCCGTGTAGACGGTTTTGCCCCAGGTAAAGAACTCCAGGGCGGACCTGCCCTGCTCGCGGAACGTGTTGGTGGAAGAATCCTTGACCCCGCCGAACGGCACGTTCAGGTCCAGCCCGGCGGTGGGTCGGTTGACCTTGATGACCCCTGCCTGGGCCCTGGCGGCGAAGTCGGTGGCCAGGGCCAGGGAGTCCGTGCAGATGCCGGCGGTCAGGCCGTAGCGGGAATCGTTGATCCCTGCGAGGCCGGCCTCATAATCGGGGACCTCAAGGACCGCAACCACCGGGCCGAAGATCTCCTCCGTCACCGCAGGATCGTCGAAGTCAAGGCCAGTGAGCACGGCGGCAGGGAAGAACAGCGCCTCGGAGGAATCGCCGTCGTACTTTCCGTGCAGGAGCGTGGCGCCACGCTCAACGGCGCCGCGCACCGCCGCCTGGTCCTGCTCGAACTGCTGGGCGCTCACCACGGCCCCCATGGCGGATTCCAGGCCGTCTCCTGGGGTGTACTTTGCCGCCTCCGCCACCAAGGCGTCGAGGAATGCCGCACGGATACCGGGGGTGACGTACACCCTCGACGTGGCGGTGCAAGCCTGGCCGGTAAGGCCGAACGCGCCGGCAGCAACCACCTGTGCGGCCTTGGCTGGGTCCGCGTCGTCCAGGACCAGGACGCCGTTCTTGCCGCCCATCTCCAGCTGGACGCGGGCACGCCGGCCGTTCAGGATCTCCTGCAACCCCAGGCCCACGCTGGTTGACCCGGTGAAGGACATCCCGGCGATGCGCGGGTCGCGGGCCAGCGCATCGCCCACCACCCGGCCTTTGCCGTGCACCAGGTTGAACACGCCCGCCGGCAATCCTGCGTCCTGCAGGGCACGGGCCAAGTGGGTGGCAGACAGCGGGGTGAGTTCGGCGGGCTTGATCACCACGGCATTGCCGCTGATCAGGGCTGGCGCCGTCTTCCAGGCCGGAATGGCGATGGGAAAGTTCCAGGGGGTGATCAGGCCAACCACGCCCAGCGGTTCGCGCCGGGTGGTGATGGTGGTGTCCGGCAGTCCGCTGGGCAGCACCTCTCCGGTGGCGGCCCAGCCCAGCGAGCCAAAGAAACGCAGCACGTCCGAGGCACGCTTCACCTCGCCCTTGGCCTCGGCCAGGGTCTTGCCCTCCTCCCGGACCAGGTCCTCGGCGATCGCGGACTGCCGTTCGATCAGCAGGTTGCCTGCAGTGATCAGGATGGCCCCGCGGGAGGGTGCCGGCAGGGCGGCCCAGGCAGGCTGCGCTGCCGCGGCGGCGGTGATGGCGGCGTCAACATCCTCCGCGGTGCCGCTGGGCGAGAGTGCTGCCAGTTCGTCCGGGCGTGCGGGGTTGGTGCGGCGGGTTTCCGCGGTTCCCAGCCATTGCCCGTTGATGAGGTGCTGGGCGGTTTTGCTGCGATCCAGTGCGGTGGTGTTGGGGTCCAGGGCGGTGGAGGTCATGGCATTCCTTTGGAAGTTGGGGCTAGAGGCTGCGGATGAGGCCGCCGTCGCACCGCAGCGCCACACCGGTGATGTACGACGCCGGGGCGCTGCAGAGGAAGGCGGCGGCCGCACCGAATTCGGCGGGCTCGCCGTAACGGCGGGCGGGGATGGTTTTGCGGGATTCCAGCCGGATGTCCTCCAGCGTGGTGCCGCGGCGCTTTGCCGCTGCCTGGTCCAGTTCGGTGACGCGGTCCGTGGCGATCCTGCCGGGCAGGAGCAGGTTCACGGTGACCCCGTCCAGGGCTACCTCGGCGGCGAGCGTTTTGAGGTAGCCGGCTAGGGCTGCGCGGCCGGTATTGGAGACGGCCAGGTTGGGCAGCGGTGCTGCGACACCGCTGGAGCCAATGGCAAGGATCCGCCCCCACCGCCGTTCCCGCATGGCCGGGAGGGTGCGGGAGACCAGGGCATGGTGCGGCTTGACCAGGAGGTCGAACGCCGCGGCGATGTCCTCGCTGCCCAGTGTTGCGGCGGCTCCGGGCCGGGGGCCGGGGCCGTTCAGGACCAGGATGTCGATCGGCCCCAGGCCGGCCTCGGCCTGCGTCACCGCGGCGTCAACGCCCTCGGCACCGGTGAGGTCAGCCTCGACGGCGATGGCCGCAAAGCCCGGCAGGCCGCCGAACGCCTCCTGCAGCTCGTCCACGATCTCCTTGGCACGGACGCCGCGGCGGCCCACGATGGCCACCTTGGCGCCTTCCGCGGCGAGGGCACGGGCCACGGCGAGTCCCAGGCCGCCCGTGGAGGCGGCCACCAGCGCCGTCTTGCCGGCAATTCCCAGCTCCATCAGTTCCTCCCCGCCGGGGCGAGCGCCCGGTTCAGGTCCAGGGCCATGGCGGCCTCGCGGAGATGGACCTCCATGGCATGCCGCAGGTTCTCGGGAAAGCCGGCCGCCGGGGCACGGACGCCCGGGTCCTTGATCCAGCCCCGCTCGCGCAGGCATTCCTTGCGGATGGCCAGGGCCACCTTGGCCTGCTGCTCGAAGTTGATCAGCGGGAGGTAGGGCACCAGTTGCCCGGCGGCCGCCGCATACCCCTGCTCCCGCCAGGCTCGGACGCAGGCAATCAAGGCCTCGGGGTAGGAGAACCCGGTCATGGCACCGGCGGCGCCTGCCAGGAGCTCGTCCAGCAGCCCCTGGCCGCCGAGTCCGCCGAATACCGAAACCCCGGTACCGGCGTGGAGCTCGGCGATGGCCACACTGGTGGGCGGCGCCTCAGCCTTGATGGCGATGACGCAGGGGCTTGCCGCGACCACATCAACCAGGGCGGCGGTGGAGATGGCGACGCCGCTGGCCAGCGGATAATCCTGCAGCACCACCTTGGCTCCGGTGGCGCGGTGGATGGCGTCCAGGTGGGCGCTGACCACCTCGGGCTTTGCCGAGTTGGCCTGCACCATCACAGCGGCCAGCCGCTGCCCGGCTATCTCCTGGGCGGCGCGGATTTCCTCGATGGCCGGCCTGGTGGCCAACGCTGTTACGCCCACCACCAGGGGCAGTTCCGTGCATTCGACGGCGATTTCGAGGACCTGGCGGCGTTCCTCCGGGGTCAGCGCGGCGGCCTCCCCGAAGACGCCCAGGACGGTCAGGCCCGTGGCGCCGATGGTTTCGTAGCGTTCCACGAGGTCCGAGAGGCTGTCCAGGTCCAGGTCCAGCGTGCTGCCCTGGAACGGTGTGGCAACGACGCCCCACACGCCCGGCGTCAATGACTCCCGCATCGGGTTCTCCCTTGGTTTGTTGTTCATCTGGCGGCTTTCCCTATCTGCCGGGCCACGCCGGTTTCCGCTTTTCCTGGAAGGCGCGGACGCCTTCGGCGGAGTCTTCGCTGTCCAGGGCTGCCATCAGGGCCGGCAGCCGCAGGCCGCGGGCTTCCTTGGCGGTGAGGTGCCCGGTCTGCGTGACCATCTGCTTCACGGCCCGGACCGAGGTGGGAGCGCAGGCCAGGACCTGGTCCACCCAGCGCTGCACGGCGGCGTCGAGCTCGTCCGCCGGGACCACCTCGTTGACCAGGCCCATGGCCTGCATTTCTGCCGCGTCAGCCTTCCGGCCGGTGAGCAGCAGGCCCATCGCCTGGGTGTAGGGAACGCGGCGGACCAGCTGGTGGATGCCGCCGTCGAGCGCCAACCGCCCGACTCGCGGCTCCGTCAAGCCGAACTTTGCGCTGTCCGCTGCCACCACGATGTCCGCGCCCAGGACAATTTCCATGCCGCCGCCCAGTGCGTAGCCGTTCACCTTGGCAATCACGGGGATATCCAGCGTGGTCCGCAGGCTCAGGCCGCCGAAACCGTTGGGGTCCAAGCCGGCCCAGTATTCCAGGCCCGTCTTGTCCACGGCGGACGCGGACATGTCCGCACCCACGCAGAACGCCCGGGGGCCGGCGCCGGTGATGACCACTGCGCGGACGTCCGGATCAGCCTCAAGCTGCTCCCAGATGGCGTTGAGCCTGGCCTGGGCCGTGCCGTCCACGGCGTTGAGGACGTGCTGCCGGTCGATCACCACGGTGGCCACCTGGTCCTCGATGGCCAGGGTGACCTGGTCCACCGGAGCGGAGGCCTCCGCCGGTGCCTGGGGCTCCGCTGCAACCGCCGTCACCGGAGCACCCCGAGTTCCTGCAGCCGCTTGATGGTGGCTTCGTCGAAGCCGTTCTCCAGCAGCACTTCCACATTGTGTTCGCCCAGGCGGGGCGCCGCCCGGCGGACGCTCGGCGGGGTGGCGGAGAGCCGGATGGGAGCGTTCAGCATCTTCACCGTCCCCACTCCGGGGTGTTCGGCCTCCACGATCATCCCGTTGGCCTCGGTCTGGGCGTCGGCGAGCGCCTGTTCCAGGGTGTGGACGGGAGCGTTGAGCAGCCCCTGTTCCTCCAGCTTGCCGGTCCAGTACTCGGTGGTGTTGGCGGCGAAGTGTTCGCGGAAGATCGCCTGCAGCGCGGGCTTGTTCTTGAACTGCTGTTCCAGCGTTGCGAATCCAGGGCGTTCGGTGAGGTCCTCGTCCAGGCCCAGGGCATCGGAGATCCGTGCCAGCGGGTCCGGGGTGAAGCCGCCCACCATGCACACGGCGCCGTCGGTGGTTTCAAAGACGCCGCTCAGGGGCATGGCGCCCCAGTTGACCTCGTAACCGCGGTTGAGCTGCATGCACGCCTCCTGCATCTGCAGGTGCAGCATGGAGTCGTACATGGTCACCTCCACTTTTTGCCCGGTTCCGGTGGTTTCCCGGGTCCGCAGCGCCAGCAGGATGCCCTGCATCAAGTGCATGCCGGTGATGTAGTCGCACAGGGTGGTGGGGTAGATGGCCGGTTTCTGGTCCTCCGATTCCCGCCGCCACATCACGCCGGAGTACGCCTGCGCGATCGCGTCCTGGCCGCCCTTGTGCGAATACGGTCCTACGGGGCCGAACCCGGTTCCGGAGGCCCAGATGATGCCGGGGTTGTCCGCCTTGAGCTCCTCGTAGCCGAAGCCCATCCGTTCCATGACCCCGGAGCGGAAGTTGCTGACCACCACGTCCGCGTCCGCCATGATGGCGTGCAGGACATTGCGGCCCTCCTCGGTGCGGGTGTCGATGGAGACGCTCCGCTTGTTCCGGTTGATGGACAGGAAGATCGGGTTGTCCTGGCCGTCCTTGTCCGGGAACGAGTTGCGGGAGATGTCACCGGCGCCGGGGCGTTCCACCTTGATGATGTCGGCGCCGTAGTCGCCCAGCAACTGGGTGCAGGAGGGGCCCATGAACACCTGGGTGAAGTCCACGATCTTGATGCCGTCCAGCGGAAGCGGGGTGGCCGGCCGCGCGCCCCCGGTGAGGGGCGAGGCAGCGGCGGGTGCCGTCGTCGGGCGTTCTGCCGTTGCCATGCTCATGCCGGCACCGCCGCGTCGGCATCGATGGTGGCGTTCGACGACGGGACGTCGCCGGGGTCCGCGCCGTGCCGGCGCATGCCCTGCTGGATGTCCGCTGCCGCGACGTCGCGGACCAGCACGCCGGACTGGACGGCGAGCGCTGCTGCGACGCCGACGGCCTGGCCCATGGCCATGCACGGCGGAATTTCGCGCGACATCTTCTGCGCCTCGGGGGTGGCGGAGTAGTGGCGGCCGGCCACCAGCAGCTGGTCCACTTCCTTGGGCAGCAGCGAGCGGTACGGGTAGTAGTAGTCCCGGCCGCGGGCCACGCTGTCCTGGAAATGCCGGCGGGAGGTGACGTCCTCCTTTGTCATGACGTATTCGCCTTGCAGCAGGCGGGTCTGGCGGACGCCCATCTGGGAGGCGACGTCCAGCATGTAGCACTTTTCGAATCCGGGGAGGTTGGCACGGACGTAGTCCACGGCTTCGGAGATCTTGTCGCGGGCGGCGAATTCGGCGGCGGTCATGTCCGCCGGGTCCACGCCGTCGTAGCCGGTCATGTGCGGGGCGTTGCACCAGACCACGCCTTCGATGGGGGTCTTGAGCCACCACAGTTCCCAGGCGCCGCCGAGGAGGCGCTTGATCTTGCGGTTGATGGCGCGGGCTTCCTTGGGGTTGGCCTGTTCGAAGGCCTCCGCGGCCGCGGTGTCCACGTTGCCCAGCCGGAACACCAGGGTGGTGAGGTAGTTGTCCTTGGCGTAGGCGGCGCCGGCGCGGGAGGCGACGTCGATGTCTCCGGTGGTGTCGATGACCACGTCCGCCGTGAAGGCTTGCGGGCCAAGCTTGGTTTCGCAGACCACGCCCTTGATCACGCCGTTGTCCACGATGGGGCGGGAGAACCAGGAGTGAAGCCGCAGGTCCACACCGGCTTCGCGGACCAGGTCGTTGGAGACGCGCTTCCAGCCGTCAGGGTCGAATGCGGCGGCATAGCAGATGGGCTTGGGGGTGGTGTGGGAGTGGAAGTCGAAGGTGCCGTAGCGGCCCCACTTGTTCCAGAGTTCCTCTGAGGTGCGGCGGTCTTCGGCCGGCGGGACGATGGCCAGGCCCAGTTTCTGGAGCCGCTCCACGTACTCGGAGACGATCCCGGTGACCGTGATGTCCTGGCCGTTGATCATGTCGTCCAGCACCAGCACCATGCCGCCGGAGGCGAGGCCGCCCAGTGAGGAGTAGCGCTCCAGGAGGGTGACCTTGGCCCCGGAGCGGGCCGCGGTGACGGCGGCGGCGACGCCGGCGGGACCACCGCCTACCACCAGGACGTCGGAGCGGGAGATCACCGGGGCGGTGAGGTCCGCGGTAGTGGTGGACAGTTCCAGGGACCCGGTTTTGGGCGCGGCAAAGGTAGGTGGGTTGTTCATGGAGGAAATCCTTACTTTCCGACGAAGATGCCGTTGGAGCGGCGGGCGGCGAGGTAGAAAACGATGCTGAGGACGGAGAGGGCGGCCACGTAGACCGGGAACACCCAGGTGAGGTTCAGGGACTGCAACCACACCAGGAGGTAGGAGGCGGTGCCGCCGAAGACGGCCACACCGATGCCATAGCCCAGGGCCACGCCGGTGCCGCGGATGTTCTTGGGCATCAGGGACGAGCTGACCACGTTGTAGAGGGTCATGTTGAGGACCAGCACGATCGAGCCGCCGAGCAGCACGGCCGCGAAACCGCCGATGCCGGGCTGGACGTACAGGAGCATCAGGAAGACGGAGGGAATGGCCAGGACCCGCGTCACCAGGAACCACCGGGACATGGACCGGCCGTCGGCGAGCTTGCCGATGATCCAGCTGCCCACCACCAGGATGGCGCCCAGGATGGTGGTGAGGGCGAAGACCGCGGTGGGATCTTCCTTGAAACCGCTGCGTGCTGCGCTGGGCAGGCCCACGTTCCAGGCGTAGTTGTAAGCCTGGGCAGCGCCCACTACAAAGATGATGGCCAGGACGGAGAGCCAGTGCTTGCCGACTCCGGACCAGACGGACTTTGCCGTGGTGGCGGCCATTTCCTCGGCCTTCAGGGTTTCAGGCAGGGAACGGCGGAGGTAGAGCACCACGAAGCCGAACACGGCGCCGATGATGAACGGGACACGCCAACCCCACTCCCCCATGGCCGCGCCGCCGATCACCAGGCTGCAGACGAAGCTGACCAGGGACGCGAGCAGGATGCCGATGTTGACGTAGAAGGACATGATGCCGGCCACGTAGCCTTCGCGGCCTTCCGGGGCGAGTTCCACCGCGTGGGAGGTGGAGAGCGGCGCTTCGATGCCGGTGGAGATGCCCTGCAGGATGCGGCAGGCCACCAGGATGATGCCGGACCAGGCGCCGATGGTGGCGTAGCTGGGCGTGATGGCGATGACCAGGGTGGTGCCGGCCATCAGCATGATGGACAGCAGCATCACGCGGCGGCGGCCGATGCGGTCTGCCAGCGTGCCGAGCAGGATGCCGCCCAGCGGCCGGAAGGCGAATCCGACGGCGAACACGGCCAGTGCGTTCAGGGTGGCCGAGAGCGGCTCGTCATTGGGAAAGAAGTTGGGGCCGATGAAGGCGGACAGGAGGCCGAAGACCATCCAGTCGTACCATTCCAGGGCGTTGCCCAGGCCAAGGCCCAGGAGTCCCTTGCGGACTTCGGGCGTGAACTTTTCGCGGTTGCGGGGGGATGAGATGGTGGAACGGGGTGACGGGACTGCGTTGTCCGTAGCTTGGATGTCGAGCATGGAAGTGTCCTTACGCTGGCGCCGGGAACGGCGCAGGAGGGTATGACGCAGCGGCGCCTGTTGGAGGAGGCGCATGCTGCGAAGGTGGCAAGGATTGTCCGGGGCCACGTGGGGGGGGTCCGGGCAGTTAAGGGTGGACGTCGGCGCCGGCGGGGACCGGTATGCCTACCACTTGTGTGGTGCGTTCACCCAGATGGCTACGCATACCTCTTCGTAGCTGTTCTTGTACCAGTGCGGGGTCTCTGCCGGGTAGGTGATGGAGTCGCCCTCTTCCAGGCTGTAGCAGACGCCGTCCAAGTAGACGTCCTTGCGGCCCGAAATGATGTAGCAGAACTCTTCCCCGCTGTGGGTAAAAGGTGTCGCGCTGGTGTCGTGCCCTGGGGGCGTACTGATCCATTGCGCTTCGATGGTGCCGTCGCGGTCCGGGGTGAGCAGTTCATGGACTGCTTCGCCCACGGATTCGCGGGTGACGTTTTTCAGGTTGCGCCGTGCCGACCTGCGCACGACGGGGGATTTTGATTGTTCCTGGCCAATGAAGAACCTTCCCACGGGAATGTCGAGTCCATGGGCCAGCTGGGCAAGGGTCGTGAAGGACGGGTTGGCCATGCCGCGTTCGATCTGGCTGACGATCGCCTGGCTGAGTCCGGTGATGTCCGAGAGCTTGGCGAGGGTCATGCCCTTCTCCTTGCGCATGGCCCGCACCTTGTTTCCAACCGTGGCCAGCAGTTCGCTGGTGGCTGGAGGTGCGGTGGTGCTACTCTCGGTGGTCATCGATTGTCTTTCACTCGGTGAGCTAACTCACACAACTATAGTGAAGATTTCTGCCCAGTCAACGCTTTTTCTTAATTATGTTGAATATTGGCCCTGAACCCCCAAGGGAACGGGCCTAAAGGCACAGGTGAAAGCGGCTGCACGGATCCATACTCGTGCCATGGACGACGCAGCACGAAGACCGGACCGGATCCTCCTCGCGCTGGTGGGTGTGGTGGCCGTGCTGGTGGTGGTTGCACTGGCAGTGGTGTTCACCCGCGGTGAGCCGGCCCCACTTGACCAGGCCAGCCCCGCCGGAGTGGTCCAGCGGTACAGCAGGGCCGTGATCGACGGCGACATACCCACCGCGGAAACCTTCCTCACGCCGGGTGCCCGGAGCAGGTGCTACGGCTCCTATTCCGGCGAACCCCGTCCGGCCCGCATCGTGTTGATTTCGACGACGGAGCGGACCGATTCGGCCACCGTACGGGTTTCGATCGTCCAGTCCCCCCGGGGCGGCCCGTTCGGTCCGTCCGAGTATGAAATGGAGGACGCCTTCTCGCTCCTGAAGGTGAATGGACAATGGATGATCGACCAGGCGCCGTATCCCCTGATGGCCTGCACGGCAGTTCCGGCGAAGCCGTGAGCACCCCGGCAGGAATCGTTGCCCCCGTCCCGGCCGGAGGCCTGGCAACCCTCCGCCGGCTGATCGTGTACGGCCTGCTTTTTGCCTTGGTGGTCATTGCCGCCTCGGGCCTGGGCGGACTCCTCGAGCGGCTCTTCCGGACGGCAACCACTCTGGTTTCCGGTGATGTGGCCGGGCTTGCCCTCTCCCTCGCCTTCACCCTGATCGGCGGGCCGCTGGCCCTGCTGCTGTGGTGGCTCGTGTGGCGGCGCCTCGACGACGAAGCCGAGCGCACCGCTGCGGGCTGGGGCTTCTACCTGACCGGGATGTACGCCGTCTCGCTCATCATCGCCACCACCTCCCTGCTGGACCTCGCCTCCTCCTTCATTGGTGCGAGGGACAGCCAGTGGCCGTCCCCGCTGGCCAACGGACTGGTCTGGACGGCCATCTGGGTGTGGCACCGGTGGATGTGGAAGCACCCCCGCAAGCCCTCGTCCCACCTCGAGGACGTGCGGGCCGTCGTCGGCTCCGTTTTTGGCCTGGTGCTGGGCGCCGGCGCGGCGATTGCGGCGTTGAGCGCGCTGCTGGACATTGCCCTCCGCGGTTTCACGGCAGCAGCGTCCTTTGAACCCTGGTGGTTCGATGTCCTGCGTTCACTGCTGTGGGCGGCCGGCGGAGCACTGGTGTGGTGGTGGCACTGGTTCCACGAGGGCGGCCGGCGTTTCCGGACCGGCCTGGTGGACGTTGCCATCATCGCCGTCGGCATCTTCGTTGCCGGCATCACCGCCCTGGGTGGCCTGGGCGTGGCCGTGTTCGTCGTGCTGCGGCTGGCCTTTGACCGGACCGATCCCCTGGCTGTCCTCCTGGAGCCGCTGGCCCCGGCCATCGCGGCCGCCGTCATCGGAGCCGTGATCTGGCGCTACCACCGCACGGCCTCCGTCCGGCGTTCCACCCCGACCCGGCGTGCCAGCCTCCTGGTGACATCCGCCGTTGCCCTGGCGGCAGCAGCCTCCGGGGTAGGCGTGGTGGTCAACGCACTGCTGGCTGCCGCCGTCTCGCCGCTGGCGGGCGGCGCCACCCGCACCCTGCTCCTTGGCGGCATCAGCTCGCTGGCAGTGGGAGGCCCGGTCTGGTGGCTGGCGTGGAAGCCGCGGCACCAGCCCCGGACGGCGGACCAGATCCCGCCCGGGCGGCGCGTGTACCTGGTGGCGTTCTTCGGAGTCAGTGCCGTCGTTGCGCTGATCACGCTGCTGGTGATCGGCTACCGGCTCTTCGAGTTCCTGCTCAGTGACATCACGGCCGGAAGCGTCCTGGACCGGATCCGCGCTCCCCTGGGCCTCCTGGTGGCGGCCGGGCTCGTGGCGGGATACCACTTTGCATTGTGGCGGCATGACCGGACACTGCTCGCCGCCGCGGCCCCGGCGGGCAAGCGGGTGATCGAGTACATCACCTTGGTCAGCGGCTATCCGCCGGGCACCGTAGACCCCGAGGCCCTGGCCCGCGGCATCGCTGCCGCCGTTGGCGGAGCCAAGGTGACCACCTGGCTGCGGACGGACGACGGCGGTCCCGGCCCCACGCCGTCGTCCGCCCTTCCGCCTTCCCTGGAGGAGCTCACGGCGGATGCGGAGGCAGCGCTGGGCAGCGTGGCGGCACGGCACGTCCTGGTGCTAGCCGGCCCCGCCGGCAGGATGGAAATCATCCCGCTGGCGGGCGCCGATTCGCGGGCGCCGCTGAGTGGGGAACCTCGGCGCAGGGCCGCCGTTCCGGGTTCCCAGTAGCGGAGATCCTCAAGATTTGCGCAGTTTATCCCGGCTGTGGACTAACCCTCTTCCCATGCCATTGGAGGGCTCCTAGGGTGTGCATACAGGCTTGTCGAGGGGGACGCGTGAAAAGCTCAGTTGAAGATCCTCAAGGCACCGCAAACCATGATGCGCAGCAGGCGTCCGTGCCTGAGGTAGACGCAGATACTACCGTCCCCGAATGGTCATCCGACCTCCTCCTCACGCTGCACAGCCAGGTCCGGTTCACCCGCGCCGACTGGCCCTGAGCCCCTGCGCAACCCCGCCTTCCTTCCGGGGCGTCCGCGCGCATTAAATCCGCGTTAAGATTCACGGCCCTGCCGTTAAGGATCCGTTAGGCCCGCCTTACATCGCCACAACGGGCTATTCACTGGAACCAGGCCCCGCTTCCGGGGCAACAGTGAAAGGAACCTGATGGCCGACGTGGCTGTAATTGGAATCTTCGCGGCCTGCATGGGATTCGTCATGTGGATCGGTCACCTGCTGACCGCCGCGGCCCGCCAGGAGAAGGCGGAGGACTGGCAGTGAACGGGGACGCACTCATGTGGCTGATCCTGCTGCTGGCAGGGCTTGGCCTGTTCGGCTACCTGCTCGCCGCCCTGATCAAGCCCGGGAAGTGGTGAACGGCCGGTGGCCTTTAACGCTCCTTCCTTCCTCATCCAGGTGGCGGCCCTGGTGCTGGCCCTTGCCGCAGTCCACAAACCACTGGGCCTCTACCTCGCGCGCGTCTTCGACGGCACCGCTTCGAGCCGCCCGGAACGGCTGTTCTACCGGCTCGCCGGCGTGGACGCCGGAAGCGAACAGGCGTGGCCAACATACCTCCGCAGCGTCCTGGTGTTCTCCGCCGTCTCCATACTGGCGGTGTTCGCCCTCCAACGGGCACAAGGCCTGTTTCCCGGCAGCCCGGCGCTGCCCGGAGTGGACCCGTGGGTGGCCATGAATACCGCCATCTCCTTCGTCACCAACACCAACTGGCAAACCTATGCACCCGAATCCACAATCGGCATTGCAGTCCAGACGCTCTTGCTCGCCGTCCAGAACTTCCTCTCGGCAGCAGTGGGCATCGTGGTGGCCGTCGCCCTCATCCGCGGCATAGCCCGAACCAGGACGGACAGGCTGGGGAACTTCTGGGTGGACCTGGCCAGGACGTCATTCCGGGTCCTGCTGCCACTGGCCACCCTCGCCGCCCTGGTGATGGTTCTCGGCGGTGTGGTGCAGAACTTCGCACCCACGGACGTCACCAACAGCGCCACCGGAGTCTCACAGGTTGTCCCGGGCGGCCCGGTGGCATCCCAGGAAGCCATCAAAGTCCTCGGTACCAACGGCGGCGGCTACTTCAACGCCAACTCGGCCCACCCGTTCGAAAACCCGAACGCGCTGGTCAGCCTCTTCCAGGTGTTCCTGATCCTGCTGATCCCCTCGGCGCTGCCGTATGCCTTCGGCAGGATGGTGGGCGACCAGAAGCAGGGGCACACGATAGCCGGCGTCATGGCCACGCTGTGGCTGGCATCCACCGCGCTGACCGGCTGGGCAGTAGCCACCGCGCAGGGGACCGCGACGGCCGCCGCCGGCGGACTCGGCGAAGGGTTTGAGAGCCGCTTCGGCCCGGCGTCGAGCGCGATCTTCGCCGCCTCCACCACCCTCACCTCCACGGGCGCGGTGAATGTAGCCCACGATTCCTTGCCGCCCTTGGCCGGTGGCGTGGCAATGGTCAACATGATGCTCGGCGAAGTGGCGCCGGGCGGCACAGGGTCAGGGCTCTACGGGTTGCTCATCCTGTCCATCATTTCCGTGTTCATCGGCGGCCTCATGGTGGGCCGCACCCCCGAATACCTGGGCAAGAAGATCGGCCCCACCCAGATGAAGCTCGCGGCCCTGTACATCCTGGTGACACCGCTGCTGGTGCTCACCCTGGCCGGGATCACCGTCCTGCTCCCGGATGCCATGGCCAATGCTCCGGCCACGGGACCGCACCAGTTCAGCGAGGTCCTCTACGCCTTCACCTCCGGTGCCAACAACAACGGTTCAGCATTCGGCGGCATCACCACTTCCGGCCCCTATCTTTCGACGATGCTTGGCGCGGCCATGCTGCTGGGCCGGTTCCTGCCCATCGTCCTGGTTCTTGCCCTGGCAGGTTCCCTGGCCCGGCAGGCCCGGATTCCCGCATCCACCGGCACCGTCCCCACCCACGGCCCGCTGTTCGGCACACTGCTGCTGGGCGTGACGGTCATCCTGACCGCCCTGAGCTACTTCCCCGCACTCGCCCTGGGACCCCTCGCAGAAGGACTCCTGAAATGACCCGGTCCACCATGGACACCGCCCCCGGGGCGGAAACCCAAACCTTTGCCGACGGAAATCCGCTCGGCACCCCCGGCGCACACAAGCACCACACCAAGGCACCCGCCAAACTCACGCCGGCCGTGGTTGCAGCGGCCCTGCCGCTCGCGGTCCGCAAGCTGGCTCCGGGGCAGATGATCCACTCGCCGGTCATGTTCACCGTCCTGGTGGGGGCCGCGCTCTGCACGGGTATCTCCGTGTTCCGGCCGTCCGTCTTCGGTATCACCGTCACCGCATGGCTCTGGCTCACGGTCCTGTTCGGAACCCTCTCCGAAGCCATCGCCGAGGGCCGCGGCAAGGCGCAGGCTGACAGCCTCCGCGCCGGCCGCAAGGGAGTCCAGGCCCGGCTGAGGCTGCCGGACGGAACCACCAAGGAAGTACCGGGCACGGAACTGCGCCTGAACGACGTGGTGGTGTGCGAGGCCGGTGATGTGATCCCCTCCGACGGCGAGATCATCGAAGGCCTGGCCAGCGTGGACGAATCCACCATCACCGGTGAATCCGCGCCGGTGATCAGGGAATCAGGCGGGGACCGTTCCTCGGTCACCGGCGGAACCCGCGTGCTCTCCGACCGGATCGTGGTCAGGATCACGGCCGAACCGGGCCAGACCTTCATCGACAGGATGATCCAGCTCGTCGAGGGCGCTGTCCGGCAGAAGACACCCAATGAGATCGCGCTGCACGTGCTGCTGGTGTCGCTGACCATCGTCTTCCTCGTCGTCACCATGACGCTGGCCCCGTTTGCCGCCCTCGCCGGCGCAGCGCCGTCGCCCATTGTCCTGGTGGCACTGCTGGTGTGCCTGATCCCCACCACCATCGGCGCGCTGGTCCCGGCCATCGGCATCGCGGGCATGGACCGGCTGGTCCAGCACAACGTCCTGGCCACGTCCGGGCGTGCCGTGGAGACAGCGGGTGACATCACATCCTTGCTGCTGGACAAGACAGGAACCATCACGTTCGGCAACCGCCGTGCCGTCCACTTCCACCCGGCAGCGGGCGTGGACCGGGCCGAACTGATTAAAGCCGCGCGGCTCTCCAGCCTGGCGGACGAAACCCCGGAAGGCCGGTCCATTGTGGACCTCGCGGCCGAACACGGCGTGCTGGGCCCGGACCTGGCCGCCCTGGAATCGGGCGCGGAGCCGTTGGCGGTGGTCCCGTTTTCGGCCACGACGCGCATGAGCGGGCTGGACCTTGGCGGCCGGATGATCAGGAAGGGTGCAGCCTCCACCGTTGGCAGTTTCGCCGCCGATCTGGGCGCCCGCATGCCCGGGGAGGTGGAACGCCAGGTGCAGGATATTTCGTCGCAGGGTGGCACTCCCCTGCTGGTTGCCACGGCCGATGCCGCCGGCGCACGGGTCCTGGGGACCATCCACTTGGCGGACGTGGTGAAACCGGGCATGCAGGCCAGGTTCGCGGAGCTGCGCAAAATGGGGATCCGGACCGTGATGGTCACCGGCGACAATCCGGTCACCGCCAAGGCGATCGCCGCCGAGGCCGGGGTGGACGACTACCTGGCCGAGGCCACCCCGGAGGACAAGCTGGCGGTGATCAAGAAGGAACAGGCCGCGGGCCGCCTGGTGGCGATGACCGGGGATGGCACCAACGATGCCCCTGCGCTGGCGGCGGCAGACGTGGGCGTGGCCATGAACTCCGGCACGCCTGCAGCCAAGGAAGCCGCGAATATGGTGGACCTCGATTCGGACCCCACCAAGCTGATCAACATCGTGGGGATCGGAAAGCAACTGCTGATCACCCGCGGCGCGCTCACCACGTTCTCGGTGGCCAACGACGTCGCCAAGTACTTCGCGATCGTCCCGGCGCTGTTCACGGCGACGTTCCCCGGGCTTGGGCTGCTGAATATCATGGGCCTGGCAACGCCGTCCTCAGCCATCCTGTCGGCCGTGATCTTCAACGCGCTGATCATCATCGCCCTGGTACCGCTCGCGTTGCGCGGGGTCAAGTACCGCGCCATCTCGGCCAGCCAGGCCCTGGGCCGGAACCTGTTGGTCTACGGACTCGGCGGCCTTATTGCCCCGTTCATCGGCATCAAAATCATCGACCTCCTCATCTCCCTCATCCCCGGCATCGGCTAGGAATCCCCATGTATGCGCTCACCGGTTATCTCCGACAGTCGGGAACGGCCATCCGTTTCCTGTTCCTCGCCACCGTGGTGCTTGGCCTCGCCTACCCGGCCGCCGTCTTTGGCGTCGGGCAGCTGGTTGCCCCGTACCAGGCGAATGGCTCCATCCTCCGCGACGGTGCCGGCGCGCCCGCGGCATCGGCGCTGATCGCCCAGGTGAAGGACGACGACGGCACGCAGGACCCCGCCTGGTTCCACGCCCGTCCCTCCGCCGTCGGCTGGGACCCGGCGTCGTCGTCGGCCTCCAACCTGGGCCCCAACGACGCCAAGCTGACCGACGCCGTCAACGCCAACCGTGCCGCCGTGGCGGAGGCCGAGGGCGTGCAGCCGTCCGACGTCCCCGCGGACGCCGTCACCGCCAGCGGGTCGGGGCTGGATCCCGGCATCTCCCCCGAGTACGCCCGGCTTCAGGTACCGCGGGTTGCCGCCGCCCACCAGTTGGGCACCGAGGCGGTCCAGGCCCTGGTGGACAAGAACACCAGCAGTGGCCTTGCAGCGTTCCTGGGCCAGCCCACCGTCAACGTCACGGCGCTCAACCTCGACGTGGCGGCGGCCGGATCGCCGCGGTCCTGAGCGGCGTTGCCGGAGTGGAAGAATAACGGCATGGCACGTGGAACGCTGCGGATCTTCCTCGGGGCTGCGCCCGGGGTCGGCAAGACCTACGAGATGCTCGAGGAGGCCCACCGGCTGGCCAACCGGGGCGAGGACGTGGTTATCGCGTTCGCCCTTGACCACGGCCGGGCCGAAACCCGCGCCCTCATGGCAGGCCTGGAAACCATCCCGCCCCGGCGGCTGCCCTACCGCGGCACCGAGTTCGAGGAAATGGACCTGGACGGGGTCCTGCACCGCGCCCCGGCCACTGCGGTGGTGGACGAATATGCCCACTCAAATGTTCCGGGAAGCCGGCACGGTAAACGCTGGGAGGACGTTGACGAGCTCCTCAACGCGGGCATCAACGTCCTCTCCACCGTCAACATCCAGCACCTGGCCTCGCTGGGCGACGTGGTGGGCACCATCACGGAGGTCCGGCAGGCCGAGACGGTGCCCGACGAGGTGGTGCGCCGCGCAGACCAGATCCACCTGGTGGACATCTCCCCCGAACTGCTGCGCCAGCGCCTGGGTGAGGGAAAGATCTACGCCCCTGACAAGGTGGACGCCGCCCTGGCCAACTATTTCCGGCTGGGAAACCTGACCGCGTTGCGGGAACTGGCCCTGTTGTGGCTGGCGGACAGGGTTGATGAAGGCCTGGCCCGGTACCGGGCGGACAACGACATCCAGGCGACCTGGCCGGCGCGGGAGCGGGTGGTGATTGGCCTGACCGGCGGACCGGAGGGCGAGATCCTGATCCGGCGCGGGGCCAGGATCCTTAACCGGGTCAACGGCGGGGATCTGCTGGCGGTCCATGTCCGTGCGGCGGACGGGGTGGTCCATGAGTCCCCGCAGTCCCTGGAAGCCCAGCGCCGCTTAATCCAGGACCTGGGCGGCAGTTACCACATTGTGGCCGGTGAGGATCCGGCCGCGGCCCTGCTCGATTTTGCGCGCAGCGTCAACGCCACACAGATCGTGGTGGGCATTTCACGGCGGGGCAAGTTCGCGGGCACGGTGGGCGGCCTGTTGGGCGGGGGCATCGGCACGCGGGTGGTCCGCGATTCCGGGGACATCGACGTGCACATGGTGTCCCATCCCCTGGGCGGCCGGGGAGCCGGTCCACGGCGCGAACGGGACCTGGGCCGAGTCCGCGTCACGGTGGGCTTCATCCTCGCCGCGGTGCTGCCGGTGGTCCTGCAGCTCCTGCTGGCATTGGACCCGGACCCCGGTGTGTCCACCGCCATCCTGGTGCAGCTGACCGGATCGGTCACGGTGGCCCTGGTGGGCGGTCTGTGGCCGGCGGTGCTCGCCGCCCTGTGGAGCAGCCTGCTGGTCAACTACTTCTCGACGCCTCCCGTGGGCACCCTGACCATCAGCGATCCCCACAATTTCTTCTCCCTGCTGGTCTTCGTCGGGGTTTCCGCCGCCGTCGCCGTGGTGGTGGACCTCTCCGCGCGGCGCTCCAAGGAGGCCTCACGCGCCCGCGCCGAGGCCACCACGCTCTCCGACCTCACCCGCGGCGCCGTCCGGTCCGAGGATGGCGTGAAGGACCTGCTCCAGCAGGCCCTCGACGTCTTCAGCGTCCGCGGGGCAGCTTTGTACGGCAGCGGCCCGGACGGCAATGAGCGGACGACGGCGGGCTGGCGGCTGGTTGCCGGCGCCGGCGAGGTGCCAGGACCGGGCGAGACCGGAATCCCGGATTTTGGCAGCGGGGGTGGTGGCGCCCGAGGTTCCGGCGCAGGGAATTCCGGGGCCGCGGATTTTGGCACCGAAACGACGGAGAACATCGATCCCGCCACACGGCTGGTGTTGTTCGGCCGAGCGCTTCCCGCGGGAGACCGGCGCCTGCTGGCGGCGTTCGGCGTCCACCTTGCCGCCCAACTGGAGCGGCAGCAACTGGCGGACAGCCGCCGTGAAGTGTTGCGCCTGGCCGAGGGCAACACCATGCGCACGTCCATCCTCCGCGCGGTTTCCCACGACCTCCGCACTCCCCTGGCCGGCATCAAGCTTTCGGTGGGCATGCTGTTGCAGAAGGACCGGCACTACGCCCCGGAGCAGGAGCACGAGCTGTTGCAGACCATTGATGAATGTTCGGACCGGCTGGACCTGCTGGTGGGGAACCTGCTGGATATGTCCCGGCTCAGCTCCCCCGGGGCCGAGCCACTCCTGCGGCCCGTGCGCTGGTCCGAGGTCATCCCCAGCGCCCTCCGGTCCGTCCCCGCGGGCAGGGTTCGGGTGGAACTGCCGCCGAATATGCCTGAGATCGAGGCGGACCCCGGGATGCTGGAGCGGGTGATCGCCAATGTGGTGGAGAACGCGGTCAAGTACGCGCCGGGTTCCGATATTGCCGTGGTGGGCGGCGCCGGCGGCCTGAGCAACACAACGCTGAAGGGGCAGCCGGCCGGAGAGATCAGTATCATCGACCACGGCCAAGGCGTTCCGGCAGAGAGAGTGGTGGAGATGTTCCGTCCGTTCCAGCGGCTGGATGACATTCCGCAGACCACCGGCGTGGGCCTGGGCCTGGCCGTGGCCAAGGGATTTACCGAGGCGATGGGCGGCACGCTGACCGCGGAGGAGACCCCGGGTGGAGGACTGACCATGGTGATCAGGCTGCCGCTTTCCACCGGCTTTCCCGACGACGGACCCCACGGACAGGCGCCAGTGGTGCCCCAGTCGTTCCTGGCCCGGCGGATCCACCAGGCCCCGTTCCAGGCATCAACGGCGGATCAGCAGTGACGGGCGTCCTGGTAGTGGATGATGACCCGCACCTGCTGCGGATCCTGAAGCTTGCCCTCGAAACCAGCGGCTATGCGGTCACCACTGCCGTTGACGGGAGGTCAGCGCTGCTGGCCGCCACCCAGAATCCGTTGGCCCTGGTGATCCTGGACCTTGGGCTGCCGGACATCGACGGCGTCACCGTGATCAAGGAACTGCGGGAATGGAGCCGTGTCCCGGTCCTGGTGCTCTCGGCCCGGCATACCTCGGAGGACAAGGTTGAAGCCCTGGATGCCGGCGCCGACGACTACCTGACCAAGCCGTTCGGACCGGACGAACTGCTGGCCCGGCTGCGGGCGCTGCTGCGCCGGTCCGCGGACCTGCAGGCACCGGAACCGGTGGTGGTCACGGAGAACTTCACGGTGGACCTGGCCAAGCACCGGGTGAGCCGGGAGGGAGCGGATGTCCGGCTGACGCCCATCGAGTGGAAGATCCTGGAGATCCTGGTGCGGAATCCGGAAAAGTTGATCACCCACCGGCAGCTCCTGACCGATGTGTGGGGCCCGGCCTATGCCAAGGACTCAAACTACCTGCGCGTCTTTATGGCCCAGCTGCGCCGCAAACTCGAGCCGGACACCGGAAACCCCCGCCACCTGCTGACCGAGGCGGGCATCGGCTACCGGTTCCAGCCCTGAAGCGGCGCTGGGGGGTGCCACCCGGCCTACGTGGTGCCACCCGACCTGCGTGGTGCCACCCGACCTACGCGGTGTCACCCCAGGAACGTCCGGTGGACCTCACTGCCGTAGCGGCCGATGATGCTGCGCTTGGCTTTCCGGAAGGCGTCAAGGTCGCCGGCGTGGCCGTTCTGCTCCACCCGGCGCCGCGCCAGTTCCTCCGCGATCACGTCGAGGAACAACTCGGCCAGCAACAGCCGGGCGGAGTCACGGAACCGGCCGCGGCCATCGACGTACAGCTGCACGGTGGGCGCGGCGGTGTTGATGATGACTTTGCGCTCCGCCTCGCTGTAAACGGCCCGGTCGGTGGTGTTGTGGAGGTTGCGGAAGTCGTACCCGGTGAAGAGGTCAACGCCATGGTCCCGGCCGGGACGGTGGGCCTGGTGGCGCGCGCGCGGCGGGGTGCCGTAACCGGGGACTGCAGGGTGCGGCGGCTGGTCCGCGCTTCGACGTGAGGCATGTTCGGCGATGACGATTTCGCTGAGTGCCCAGTAATCCCCGGCACGCACGGTGATTTCCCCTTGGTCTCCGGGCCGGTCCCCGGTAGCCGTCCATTCAAGCCGGGTTGTGTCCTGCACACCGGAAACGGGAAGGGACACCGGGACCGGGACCAGGCGGATCGATGGCGGCAGGTCCACATCGAATTCCAGAAGCCCGCCGGCGGGGAGCTGGCCGGGATCCAGCAGCAGGGCCACGTGGAACGGATGCCCCGGCGGGCGGTAGTAGAACGGCGTGGTGAACCGCAGCGCCGCGGACGCCGGTTCCCCGGTCCCGGCGTCGCGGACTGGTCCGGTGTCCAGGCCCAGGTCCAGGACGGCGGCAGCGCTCATGTGCTGCAGCAGGCGTTCGATCATTTCGGCAGTGCGTCCGGAGGTGGTGGCGCGTTCCAGGTGGGTGAGTTTTTCCTTCTCCGCCTGCACGGCCCCGGCGATCATCCGGCTCACGGCGGCGGAGAAGGCGGCAACGAACGGATCTTTGGGGTTCAGCCCCTCGCGTTCGTCGCTGATGATTGCTTTGCCCCGGCCCAGCATTTCGGTCAGCGACGGGCACCTGACAGTGCCAAAAAGGTACTCCGTGCCTACCTGGTTTTCGTGGTCGAACATCTGGCAGTCCAGGACGGCCATACCGGATTCCACCACCAGGCCGGCGGTGCGCTCGTCGCCCTTCATGGCCAGTTCAACGCCGTTGGCCCGCTTGAGCGTGACGGTGAAGGCATAATCCACGCTGTCAACGGTGAAGGTTCCGGGACGGTCCGGGCCGATGAGCGTGGCGGCCGGGGGTTCTTCGAAGCGGATGGCGTCCCTGCTGTAGCCGTCGGTGCCCGCAGTCCCGCGCACCAGTTCCACGTTGCGGCGGCCCAGCACGTCGCGCAGGTAGATGTTGTCCGCGAGCAGCTGCAGCAGGGTCGCCTGCTGCGTGATCGTGGCACGGGGATTGTCGACGACGATGGTCACCTTGGTGCCGTTCCGTCCCTCTGCGGGGATCCCGCCGTCGTCTATTCCCAGCCGGGCGTAATCCGCAGGGAAGGCCTCGCGGTCGGCGCCGTCGTCGTCGTAGAGGTAGCCGCCGTTTTCGCCCCGGAAGACGTCGATGCGGGTGAACCTGCCGCCCTGGATGGTTTCGATCCAGCCGTGGCCCAGTCCGAAGATGGCCTGTTTCAGTCCGCGCCCGAAGTACCCGCGACCGGCGCCCTCGCCGCGGGCCAGGGGGCTGTGTGCGCCGCCGTAGCTAAGGATCCGGCCGGCCTGCTCGAAGGACATTCCTTCCGCCTGGTCGCTGACCGTCAGGACCGCGCCGGCGTGGTGGCGCTCATAGCCCACCACGATCCTGCCGGTGACCTGGCCGCCGGCCTTTTCCAGGCGCGCGTAGCTGTCGTCGCTGTTGGTGATCAGCTCCACCAGCGCCTTCTCCACCGAGGCGAACCGCCGGGAGTCGATTCCGATCACGCGCTGGTCCACCTGGATTTCCGCGACGGCCATGCTGGATACCCCGCTTACACGTGAATCTGCTGGTGGCTGGTGGCCGCCTGAAGGCTCATCGACGGGCCAACTACGTGGAGCGTAGCAGGTATGCGCCGATCTCAGGAGACCTCGGCGAGCAGCCCGTCAATCCTTGCCAGCAGGCCCGGCCAGCCGTTGCCCATGCCTTCGATCGCATGGCGGCCCATGGGGGTATCGAGGCGGAAGCCGGCGTGCTCGAAATGGAGGATCGTGCCACCGTCAATGGGCTCCAGGCGCCAGGTGATGGTGGTGTCCAGCTGGCCTTCGGCGAAAAGGAAGCTGATGGACGTGCCCGGGTCCACGGCGAGTACCTCGCACTGCTGCCGGCCCCAGGAGTCCATGTCCATGGTGAAGCGGTGGCCCACGGCGGGTGCGATGTTGCCCGGCGCCCACCACCGTGCCAGCAGTTCGGGCGTGGTGAGTGCGGCCCAGACCGCCGCTGCGGGATGCGGGAAGCGGCGTTCGAGCCGGATGGCGTTATCTGTCATGACGGTTTCTCCTCGTCCAGAAGGTCGGCCAGCGCATCCAGCCGCTGCTTCCAGTAGTGCTCAAAGCGCTTCACCCAGCCGCCGATCTCGGCGAGGGCGGCAGGCTGCAGGTGGTACACCCTGTTCCTGCCCTGGCGTTCTTCCCGGACAAGGCCTGCCTCGCGCAGGACTGCCAGGTGCTCGGAGGCGGCGGGGCGGCTGAGGTCCAGCAGCCCCGTGAGTTCACCCGCCGTTCGGGGTCCTTGCCGGAGCTCGTCGAGGATGACGCGCCGCGCCGGGTTGGAGACGGCGGCAAAAACATCAGGAAGCACAATGGCAGTATATGTCGGACTTATCCGACGTATCACCGGATGCCGGCTGAACAGGGGAAAGGATTATCCCGCGCACCTGCCCGGCCGTGTCCTACTCTTGAGTAACCATTCGAGAGGACCCCAACTTTGGCATGCGACGGCTGCACCACATCTTCACGGCTTGATTTCGACTTCAGCATGGCTTTCCAGCCGATCTATGACGCTGTTGCCGGCAGGGTGTGGGGCTATGAGGCGCTGGTCCGGGGCGTGGCGGGCGAAGGCGCGTACGAGGTCCTGCGGAGGGTTTCCCCGGAGCAGAAGTACCGCTTCGACCAGGACTGCCGCGTCAAGGCCATCGAACTGGCGGCGCGTCTCTTCCCGGCCGGCGAGAACCTGATGCTCTCCATCAACTTCATGCCCAACGCGGTCTACGAACCGGCGGCCTGCCTCCGCGCGACACTGCTTGCGGCTGCGAAAGCCGACTTCCCGTTGTCCTCGATCATGTTCGAGTTCACGGAGAACGAAGAAGTCACTGACACCGCCCACCTGACCAATATCATCACCGAATACCGCAAGCACGGCTTCATCACGGCGATCGACGACTTCGGGGCCGGCCATGCAGGCCTGGGACTCTTGGTCGACTTCCAGCCGGACCTGATCAAGATCGACATGAAGCTCATCCGCGGCATCGACGGCAGTCCCGCACGGCAGGCAGTGGTCGCCGGCATCGTGGCCATCGCCGGGTACCTCAACATCACCGTGCTCGCCGAGGGCATCGAAACGGAGGCGGAATACCGGGTTTTGCAGGCAGCCGGCGTCCGCCTGCTCCAGGGCTATTGGTTCGCCAAACCGGCGTTCGAGCAACTTCCCGAGATCCATGTACCCGTTGCCACCGCTGGCGGCGTGCAGGGCCTGGCGGTCTTCCCCCGCTAGCGGCGGAAGGGGCCAGCCCGACGGCCCGCAACCATGCCTGCCCAGAAAGAGAGCACCAGCAGTCCCACGCCGGCAACAGCCAGGCCCGCCTGCGTGCCTTGCGTGATGAACGCAGCCCCGTTGGCGCTGAAAGGCTGGTTGCTCAAGGGAGCGTAGGCAACCCAGCCCGTGAAGTCGCGATTAAGGTACGCGACGAGGCAGCCGACCAGCACTGCCGCCAGACCGAGGCAGGGCACGACGACGGCGGGCAGTTTGGCGCGTTTGGATGGTCGTTCTTCCCCGGATGTGATGTTTTCCCCCATGCAGGCGAGTCTAGCCGGACCTGCCCCGCCCGGTTTAGGCTGGGCGGATGTTGACCATCGGCACCATCGTCCTCGGCGTCAACGACGTCGCCGCCGCTACCACCTTCTGGCATGAAGCCCTCGGCTATGTCCCCCGGGAACCTGGTGACGACACCTGGGTGACCCTCGAACCGCCGTCGGGCCCCGGCGCCCACCTGTCCCTCATGCTCAGCGAAACATCTGTCCAGGCTTACCCGCGGATCCATCTGGACCTGTATGCGGACGATCAGGCCGCGGAGGTGGAGCGGCTGGTCTCCCTCGGCGCCAAGCGCGTGGACTGGGATATGTACCCGGAGGACCCGGACTTCGTGGTGCTTGAGGATCCGGACGGAAACCGGTTCTGCGTCATCGACAAGGGCCCGGAGTAGCGTCCCTGGCGGCCTACAGGCAGCCAGGCGGGCTAGGAGTCCTGGCCGGCAGCCCAGTCAACGGTGGTTCTTGCGCTGCTTTATAACGTGAAGCTCACTGCTTTCGGTTTTCGCCTTTTTTTCGGCACGTTTCTCAAGGATCGACTTGCCGACCTTTTTGGCCGCTCCGCCTTTTGATTTTCCAGACACCGGAACCACGCCCTTCTCTCGCGTTAACGGCCACCATACGCTCTTTTGCTTTTTTAGCCAGTCCCGCCGTCCTGCCCGGCCTGGGGCTTGGATTGGCGGCAGAATCGGCACCAATGACGTGACCTGGCCAGTCATGGCGACTTAATAATTTTGACGGCCTCCGACATTCTTTGCTCCTTTTGTCATCCCCTCTGAGAAGTGCCAAAGGCTCATGCGCCAAAAACTTCCGGGACGTTGGGCCCTACGCCACGGACCGGGAATTCGGCAAGGTAATACAGGACCCGATCCGGACACCACCAGGAGGCCAACGATGGGCAGCATCTACATCCCGTACGGGACCACCGAGGGCCAGACGGCCAGGATTGCCGAGTTCATTGGGGACGTCATCCAGGCGCATGGGCACCAGGCCCGCGTTGCGGACATCAAGCAGGCAGGCGACTCGATCCCGCCCGGGTGTGACGCGGTCCTGGTGGGGGCATCGGTGCACATGGGCAAGCACGAGGAGTACGTCCAGGACTTTGTCCGGAAGAACCGGGAAACCCTGGAGCGGCTCCCATCCGCCCTGTTCTCCGTCAGCCTGGCCGCGCACGGGGATGCCGAAAACGCCGAGAGCTACGTCCGGGAGTTCGAGGAGCAAACCGGTTGGCGGCCGGCCCATGTGGCGCTGTTCGGGGGCGCCCTGCTGTACACGCACTACGGGTTCATCAAGCGCCTCATCATGAAGAAGATCGCCGGCGACAAGGGCTCCCTGGACACCGATACGTCCCGGGACTACGTCTACACCGAGTGGGACGGCGTGAAGAGGTTCGCGGAGGATTTCCTGGCCACGCTGTAGCGGGGCACGTTCGACGCCGGGCGCCCACCCGCCGGCGAACGCGCACCCGCCGGCGAACGCGTCCCCGGAGGCGTCAGCTCCAGAAGGCGGCAAGCCGCCCGGCAAGGGCCGTTCCTTGGGTGTAGCCAGCCTGGGCGGCTGCGGGGCGCAGCCGCAGGTCCATGGCGTTGGCACCGAACAGGTGTTCCGAGCCGACGTCCGGGAAGACCGTTTCCACAACGCTGCCGGCGGCCCGCAGCTCATCGGCCTGCGCTGCGAGCTGCATGTTCCACTCCAGCGGCATCCTTGTCCTGCCGCCGAAGGGCGACAGGACCAGCACCCGCCCGCACCCCGCAGCCAAGTCGGCGTTCTCGTTGCGCCGGTAGCCGCCGTCGATATAGCTGCGGTTCCCGATCCCGTACGCGAAGCCGCTGGCGCAGCTGGCGGCCACGGCGTCCACCAGGTCCACGCCGCTGTGCCGGTGGAACACCACCGGTTCGCCACTGTGGGCATCAACCGCGGTCATCAGCAGCTCGTGCTGCGGCCATTCGAGCGTGGGGAGCCGCGTTGCAACTGTTGCGCGCCACTGCTCCCGGAGGGAACCGCCCTGGGCTGAACTCTCCCCTGCAGAACCTGCCGGCGACGCGCTGTCCTGCACCGGAGCGGTCGCCGTTGAAGGGTTCCGGGCAGCCGCCATTTCCAGGGCAACCGCACCCATCCGGCGGCGCATGTCGGCCGCATCCTCGGCGGCGGCAATGATCCTGCCGGTCCGCTCCAGGTGGTCGGACACCGGCCTGGCAGGGGCGTGGCCGGCTGGAGGGCGGCGTTGTGGCGGCAAAGGCGCGTCCAGGATGGCGGCATATAGTTCGGCCGGGGTTGCCCCGGCGATTTGGGCTGCGGCCGTGGATCCGGCGGAGGTACCGATGACCCGGTCGGCCCGGGTCACGTCCAATCCGGCATCGGCGAGGCCCGCCAGGACGCCGATCAGCCAGGCATTGCCCGTTGATCCGCCCCCGCCAAGGACCAGTGCGCGGCCGGGAAGTGAACCCTGGGAGGGGCGTGGTTGGGAGGAAGGTGTTGTATTCATGGGAGTCGCCTTTCGCGAATAGCCTGTGCGGCGCTCCCGGTGCGGCTAGTTCAGCCGCGCGATCGTGGACTGCGAGGGAGCACCCATTGCGGATACTGCATTCATGGGTCTCACCTCCTGCGTTCGGATCACGATCCCCCGAATAGTCGCACACCGCGGCGCCGCAGGCAACCGGTACCTTTGAAGTGATGATTTCCATAGAGCGGGACAGCCCCGAGCGCGACGACGTCCACCGGCTCCTGAGCGAGCACCTGGCGGACATGTTCGCCACCTCGCCTCCAGAAAGCGTGCATGCGCTGGACCATTCCGCGCTCTCCGCCCCATCCATCACGTTCTGGACCGCCCGCGAGCAGGGTGCACTGCTGGGCTGCGGGGCACTCAAGCTCCTGGGCTCCACACCGGGCGCAGCCGGGAAGGGCGAGATCAAGTCCATGCGCACCACCACATCGGCTCGGGGACGAGGCGTAGCCAGCCTCATGCTTCGGCACATCCTCGCCGACGCGCGGTCCCGGAACCTGGAGCGCGTCTACCTGGAAACCGGGACCGAGGACTACTTCGCCCCGGCCCGACGCCTCTATGCCCGCCACGGATTCACCGAGTGCGCACCATTCGCCGGCTATGTGCTGGATCCCCACAGCGTGTTCATGGAGCTCCGGCTCTAGGACGGCCGGTTTCCGGCACACAGGAAAGCGGACGACGGCGGGTGGGCGCCCGCCGTCGTCCGCTTCAGTGTGGTGCTACCCGCTGTACGGGACCTTTTCCCAGCTCAGGACGTCTGCGCCTTTGGCGTTGTTGCTTGAAACGGTGACGCGGAGGTAGTCGACGGCGTTATTGGCGCCGTCCACGGTGATGCGCTGCAGGTTGTCCGCGGCCGGCGCACCATAGATATCCAGCCAGGGCGAGCCGGCGGCGAGGGGCTGGTTCTGGGCGAAGACGTGGCTGTCGCCGTTGACGAGGTAGACCGGGGCGTCAAAGCGGTTCGTTTCGTCCACGATTGCCTGCACGACCTCCCGGAAGCCGGACACGGTCTTGGGGTCGGCGGCGGCGTCGGCGAGCAGCGCGGGATCGAACATGTCCGCCTGCTGCATGAGTACCACGGCCCGGTCGTTGCTGCGCTTGGCATCGGCGAAGGTCTGGTGGATCTGGGCCAGGACGGCGTCCGTGCGGTGTTCCACCTCGGCGAGCTGTTCCGGCGTGGGAGCGGTCTTGCCCAACCCCGTCCACGGCAGGAGCGAGTTGTTGCTGCCTTGGACGTTCAGAACGGAGAAAGCCACCCGGTTCTTGGTGAAGCGGACGTCCTCGGGCAGCCCCAGGTTCGCCTGGCTCTTGACGGGCATGGTGGCGCCGAGCGTCTTGCCAGGTTCGTTGAAGAACACCTCCCTGATCTTGTCCAGGCGTTCCAGCGGGTTGTAGGCGCCGTTGTTGGTTCGGTGGCAGTCCACCCATTCGTTGTCGCCCGGCGTGTAGACCAGCGGGTGGGTGAAGGTGTCGAACTGGGAGCGGATGTAGGAGAAGTACTCGTTGGAGCAGATGGAGGAGCCGTTCTTGATGTCGCCCACGTGTGCTACAAACTTCAGGTCCTCATCGGCGTTGAGGTCCCGGATGTGCGACGGGAACTTTGCGATCTCGGCCGCACCATAGGGAATGTCGCCGATAACGCCGAAGGTGAAGGCCTGGCTGCTGTCGCTTGTGTTGTCGGCTGCTTGGGCGGGAGCTGCGGCTGCTCCGGCGAGGGTGGCGAGGACGGCAAGCGTGGCCAGGGTGGATCTTACGAACACGGGGTACTCCTTGGACGGTGGGCCTTCCGCCCTTTGTATCGCGAGCCGCCGGGCAGTGGGTGCCTGCCAAGGCTTGTCCGCCCGAAAGAACGGAGGTGGACGTGGTGGTTGCGTAGGGATGAACTGGCCGGGACATTGCTGGGGCACGGTCATGGGCCGGGCACGGAACGGACGACGACCCGACGACGGCGGGGCACCCGGACAGACCCCGGCCAGGCACCGACCCGAGCAACCCCACGACGACGGCACGCATCCGCCGTCGCCCCCCTTCGCTGCATCGGCCGCTGAGTCGGCGCGGCAGTTTCGCCGCTGCAGTGTTCTAACTTTGTGCCGTGGCGTCACGAGGCGAGGTACGCCACGATGATCTCCTCGAATGGGCTGGCCCCACCCGGTGGGCAGCCCGGCGGAACGATCCATTCCGCTGCCGGGAATCCGGGCGGCCATTGCGGTTTCTGCCAGTCAGGTTGTTCGGCCGGATAGTGACGGCCGGCAGGGGAAGTCCATCCGGGTGGCTCGTTCATGGTTGCCGGGGTGGGCGTCCACGTGGAGCCGTGTTTCAGGCGGTGGTGCTTGAGGCACAGCTGCCCCAGGTTGCTGATTCCAGTGGCTCCACCGTGTTGCCAGGCGGTGAGGTGGTCTGTTTCGTTGTCCTGGGTGTGGTTGCTGCAGCCGGGGAAGGTGCACCTGCCGTCACGCATCCGGATCCACCGCTTCATGCTTTCCGGCAGCCGGTAGCTGGTGCGTCCGATCTCCAGCGGCGCCCCGTCCCGCGGGTCCACCAGCACCCGGTAGAACGAACCAGCCCCGTCCGCAACGAGCCTGCGCGCCATGGACGCCGGAATGGGACCGAACCCGTCAAGGTCGGCCGGTTCATCCGTGAGCCCCAGCAGGGAAAAGACGGGCACGGTGACCAGGACGTCTGCTTTTGGTGTGGGAATCCTGCTCAGGTCAACGGCGTAAGGGTTGCCGTCCTCGGTATGGGGGCCGTTGCCGGCATCGAACGAGCGGGCATCGTGGCCGTCGTCGCCAGCCCCGGGGTTCGAGGCGGCATTACGCTTCGAGGCAGCCCCGGGGTTCGAGGCGGCCGCGGGGTTCGAGGCGGCACCAACCGCGCCACCAGCCCTGGCACCCATCAGGAGTGCGGCTGCGATATCGGCACGCAACTGGGTCAGGGTGCGGTCCTCCCCGGGGCCCTGCAACCCGCGGGCCACGGCGGACGCCTTGTTCCACACCGCGCAGGCCCTATCGCCGGGAAGGTACAGGGAAAGCCACGCCATGCCGTCCACGTCCGGCCGGTATTCCATCCGCCGGTCCGCCACGCCAATAGCGTGCCGCTGTTCCAACGAGTCCGGATAGGTGCGCTCCCGCCAGGCCCGGGCCTTCCGCCGGAAGCGCGACGGCACGAGGTCGCCGGGCGCGGCGCCGCGGGCAGGGTTCGGGTCCTCTGGGTCGAAGAAATGGGCCACCAAAGCCGCAGCACGGGCGGGTTCGAGCCCTGTGGTTTCGTCGACCACGGCACGGGCGTGCTGCCACGAAATGGTGCCTGCCTGCAACGCATCCAGAGCCGCCGGCAACGTGGTGGTCAGCGCGTGGGCCTGCCCCAGCAGGGCCGATGCGGCGCGTTCGCCGATGGTGAGTACGCAGGCGATCTCCGCCACCATTGTCATTTCCTGGGCTGATTCCCTGTATGCGCCGACCGGGGGTGCCTCCAACAGGGTTGCCGCCTCCGCGTGGACGGCGATCATCCTGACCTTGGCCGCGGCTGTTGCCGCCTCAATCCGGGCCAGCACTTCCAGTCCCTCAAGGGAGGCTTCGGACAGCTCCCGCAACGGATCGGGCCCTGCGCCAGCCGGGCTGCCTCCGGCCACGACCCGCTCCAATTCATGGACCAGCCCGGCCACAGAGGCGACCGCAGAGGCGATTGCCGCCCTGCCTCCCGCACCTGCCACCACACCGGTTTCCATAACCAAAATCTTCGCAGCAGGGTCTGACATTTTGGGTGACGCCAACAACCTGCACCCCGGCTGGAACAGACAGCCCGCGAGGTACCAAAGCAGCCGCGCAGCACGGAGGCGTACGACGGCGGGTGCCCACCCGCCGTCGTACGCCTTGCCAAGGTGCTGAAGGGAGCCTGCGGGTACGGGTTCCGGGCCGTAGGCTGGGATTTCAGCTTTCTGTAGGGGGAACAGAAATGAAGCACATCATTACCGTCGGCACGGCCGTTGCAGCCCTTTTCGCGCTGGCGGCCTGTTCAGCGCAGGATCCCGCGCAACCGGCTGCCGCGAGTCCCGCTCCCGCGGTCCAGCAGGAGCTCACCACCAAGCTGCTCGTCTCGGATGGGGGCACCAAGGCACTCACGGTCGAGAGTGCACCGTCAGGGCCGCGGGTGGAAGCCACGGTGGCGGGGCAGGTGTCCAGGGATGGCGCCGGCTGCCTCATCCTGCTCGGGAAGGACGGCACCGACTGGACCTTGATCTTTCCGGCGGGCACCAGCCTGGACGGGGAGGCTGCGGTTTTGCCGGACGGCTCCGTCTTGACCCACGGGGACCACGTAAGCGTGGACGGGAACAGGGTTCCGGCCAACGAGGGCGCGAGCATGTGCTTGAACTACGCGAGGCTCTTGTCGGTTGAAAGGGCCGCAACAGGCTAGGTTTTACATCCCCGAAACGCAAAACACTGTTCGCAAACGAAATTGCAGAGTACATTAGATGCAATTGAACTTGCAGAGTGATCTGCGTTACAGGACGGGCACCAGCGTGAACCCCAGCGCTTCCACAGAGCAGGCAGAAGAGCAGGCACCAGGGCAGGCAACCCAGCCGGCAGCAGTGTCAGCAGCAGAGCCGGCACCCGGGCGCGCCGCCGACATTGACGGCAACGGCTCCGGCATCAGCTCCCACGCGTGGCTTGGTGATGCCCTGCCGGACGTTGCGCTGACCAAGGCCCAGAGCCGCGTGGTGGAGGTCATCCGCCGCAACCCGCAGCTGTCCTCCTACGCGGACATCGCCGAGATTGCCCAGCGCGCGGACGTGAACAGCTCCTCCGTGGTCCGCACGGCACAACACCTGGGCTACCGCGGCTGGCCTGACCTGCAGCGGGAACTCCGGTCCCGCTACCTGGTGATGATCTCCACCGAGGACACCCTTACCGAGCACGGCGAAACCCGCAGCCCGCTGTACGAAGCCATCACCCACGACATCGAAAACCTCCGCCTGACGCTGGACTCGAACACCCCCGAGGAAGCCGAGGCTGCCATCGCCGCGCTGGCGTCAGCGAAGTCCATCACCGTCGTCGGCATCGGCTCCTTTGCCGGCCCCGCCAGCGTCATGGCCCACCTGGGTTCCACCATGGGTTACCCGATCAGCCTGGAAAACCGTGCCGGCCCCCACCTGGCGTCCAGCACCAACAGCCTTGGGCCCGGTGATGTCCTGGTGGTGATCAACATGTGGCGCTCCGTCAAGCAGATCATCATCGCCGCCGAAGCCGCCAAAGAGGCAGGCGCAACGGTTGTTGCCATCAGCGACCTGCGCCGCGGCCGCCTGGCCACCGCCGCGGACCACCTCCTGGTGGTCGCTTCCGAAGGCATCTCCTTCTTCCAGTCCGTCACCGCCGCAAACTCACTGGTCTACGGCCTGCTCGCGGGCATGGAGGCAGCACATCCGGAGCGCAGCCGGGCCACCATCCGCCGCACCCAGCAGCTCTGGAAAGACCTGGACATCTACCTCGACTAGCTGCGCCGCAAATACAGAACCGCGCACGCAGAACCACCAACAGCCACCCAGGAGTACCTCTATGAACGAGCCACAAAACAACCGCGTCGCCGTCATCGGCCTCGGCGCCATGGGCGGAGCCATGGCCGCCACCTTGCACAAGGCGGGCTGGGACGTCACCGGCTTCGACCCCTCGGAAGCCGCCCGCCAAGCAGCCGCAGAAACCGGCATCGGCACCACGGACACCCTGTCCAGCCTGGCCGGAACACCTTACGCAGTCCTTTCACTGCCCGCTGCCGGCATCGTCGAAACCACCGTGCCGCAGCTCCTGGCCAGCCCGGGAACGGTCGCCATCATTGACACCACCACCTCCGAGCCCGCCACCAGCAAGCACATGGCCCAACTCGCGGAGGCCGCCGGTGCGGCGTTCATCGACGCCCCCGTTTCCGGTGGGCGCGACGGCGCCGCAACGGGAACGCTCAGCGCCTTCGTGGGTGCCACGGACGCCGCGCTGAAAGCTGCCGAGCCGGTCCTGCTGGCGCTCACCGGCGGCAACTACAGCCACATCGGCGCACCCGGCAGCGGCAACGTGGTCAAGCTCCTCAATAACGTCCTGGCCGCCGCGAACCTCGCCTCCGTGGGCGAGGCGCTGGGCGTGGCCAAGGCCTACGGCATCGATCCCGCTACGGCAGCGGCCAGCATCAGCGGAGCCTCCGGCGGCAGCAAAGTCTCGGCCGCCATGTATCCCAACTGGGTCCTCACCGGTACGCACGATTCCGGCTTCTCCATGGGCCTGATGGCCCGGGACGCCGCCCTTGCCGTGGACGTTGCCGCCCAAATCGGCGAGAAGCCCGCGCTTCTGGCCGCCGTCGCCGACCAGTGGCAGGAGGCCCTTGCAGTCCTTGGCCCGCGGGCTGACTTCACCGAGATCGCCCGAATCGTGGCCCCCGCCATCACCCCAGCCTCCACCTCCGCCGCCTAGAGCCAGCAGCGACAACAGCCCCCAAAGGAAACAAGAACTTGAGTATCACCACAGCACCCACCTCCTCCTCCACGGCCACCGCCAGGTCGGTCCTGGACGCCGCCTTCCCGGGCGGCCTCGGCGCGTTCGTTGACGGCCGCGTCGCCACCGGAAGCGGAGACAGCATCACGCTCACCGCAGCGGCCACCGGCGAGCCGTTCGCCACCTACGCGGACCCCGGCGCCGAGGGTGCCAACGCCATCCTGGAAAGTTCGACGGCGGGCGCCCGGGTTTGGGGCGCGCTGAACTGCTTCGAGCGGGCCGCCATCCTCCGGAACGTCAGCCGCGCCGTGGAGCAGCACGCCGAGGAACTGGCCATCCTCGAGTCCGCCACCACCGGCAAGCCCATCCGGGACGCCCGGGCAGAGGCGGCCAAGGTGGCCGAAATGTTCGGGTACTACGCCGGGTGGGCGGACAAGCTCACCGGGCAGACCATCCCAGTCCCCGGCAACTGGCACACGTACACCGAGCGCGTGCCGTGGGGCGTCGTCGTCGCCATCACGCCCTGGAACGCACCGCTTTTCACCGCCGGCTGGAACTCTGCCGCCCCATTGGCCGCTGGCAACGCGGTGATCATCAAGCCCAGCGAATTCACCCCGGCGTCGTCGGTCCGGCTGGCCCAGATCGCCCATGAAGCGGGCCTGCCGGCGGGCGTCTTCAACGTCGCCGCGGGCCTGGGCCAGACCGTGGGCGCGGCACTCACCACCGACCCGCGGGTGGGCAAAGTCAGCTTCATCGGTTCGGTCCCCACCGGGCGCCGTGTCGCCGTGGCCGCAGCCCAGGCGGGTATCCCGGCCCTGCTGGAGCTCGGCGGCAAGAGCGCCAATATCGTCTTCGCCGACGCCGACCTGGACCGAGCCGCGGACGGCGCCATCTCCGCCATCTTCTCGGGTGCGGGCCAGTCCTGCGTGGCTGGGTCCCGGCTCCTGGTGGAGCGCAGAGTGCACGCCCAGTTCGTGGAGATGGTCGCCGCCAAGGCCGCCCTGCTGCGGGTGGGTGATCCGCTCAGCGCAGACACCGAGGTGGGCCCCATCATCACCGCGCAGCAATTTGCCACCGTCACCGGCCTGATCGAGGCGGGAATGGACGACGGCGGCCGTCGCCTCACCGGGTCAGCGTTGCCGGAGGCGTTGAGCGGCTCGGCGCTGAACGGCGGCCACTGGGTCATGCCCACGCTGCTGGACGGCGTCACCCCGGCGAACCGGCTGGAAACCACCGAAGTGTTCGGCCCCGTGGTGGGCGCGGACGCATTCGATACCGAGGCAGAGGCCATCGCCCGCGCCAACAACACCAGCTTTGGCCTGGCCGGGGCGGTGTGGACCTCGGATGTGTCCCGCGCCCACCACGTGGCCCGCGAGGTCAAGGCCGGCACGTTCTGGATCAACTCCTACAAGACCATCCACGTGGCGGTGCCGTTCGGCGGGTTCGGGGATTCCGGCCACGGCCGTTCTTCCGGCCCGGGCGTGCTGGACGAGTACACCCAGACCAAGGCCGTGTGGGTGCCAACGCGCGCCGCCGGATCCCCCTTCCCATCCCTGTCCTACTAGGAGACCCGTGCACACGACTGACACAACCCCCGCCGCAGGTGCGCTGCGCACTGCCCTGGCGGACGGCGTCGAACGCTGGAAACCCCGCGTGGAGGCGCTGGCCAAGGACATCCACGGCTTCAAGGAACTCTCCTTCGAGGAAGTGAAGTCTGCCGAGGCCATCACCACGCTGCTGGCTGAGGGCGGCTTCGAGGTGGAGCACGGCAGCGCCGGGCTGCCCACCGCCTTCACGGCGACCGCCGGCAGCGGCGACCTGACCGTGGCGCTCTGCGTGGAATACGACGCGCTGCCGGGAATCGGGCACGCCTGCGGGCACAACCTGATCGCCGGCGCGTCGGTGGCCGCGGCCCTTGCGCTGCAGCCGTACGTGGATGAGCTGGGCATCACGCTCAAGGCCATCGGCACCCCCGCGGAGGAGCACGGCGGCGGCAAGGCGCTGATGCTGGAGCAGGGAGCGTTCGACGGCGTGGGGCTGGCTTTGATGGTCCACCCGGTCCAGGACGGGGTCACCTACAACCCGGCCGGGACCAGCGCCCAAGCCGTGGGCCGTTACAAGGCGACGTTCACCGGCAAGGCCGCTCACGCGGCTGCGGCCCCGCACCTGGGCGTGAACGCCGCCGATGCGGCGGTGCTGAGCCAAGTGGCGATCGGGCTGCTGCGCCAACAGATCCCGTCCGACCACCGGATCGCCTGTTTTGTCGCGGAGGCCGGCCACGTCACCAACATCATTCCGGAGAAAGCCGTGGTGGAGTTCGAGTGCCGGGCCTTCACCCTGCCCGAGTTCGAAGCGCTGCTGGTGCGGGTGCGGCGCTGCTTCGAAGGGGCGGCGCTGGCCACCGGCACCACGCTGGCGTTCGAGGACACCGAACCGCTGTACGAACCGCTGATCCAGGATGACGACCTCGCCGCGCACTGGACGGCGGCGATGGACGCGTTCGGCAAGGACACCTCCCCTGCGGCAGGCCTGAGCGGCGGTTCCACGGACATGGGCAACATCTCCCAGGTCATCCCGTCCCTGCACCCGTGGCTGAGCATTCCCGGTGCGGACGTTCCCATCCATTCGCACGCGTTCGCCGCCCTGGCGGACACTCCGCAGGCGTACGGGGTGATGTTCGAGGCCGGCACCGCGCTGGCCTGGACAGTTGCCGCGGCTGCCTCAACCCCCTCCCAACGTCAACGCTTCACCCAAGCGGCGTACCGCCGTCGTACTTTCACCCAGGAAGGCGCATCATGAGCACTGTCACAACAGCCCGGACCGATAAGGCCGGCACCAGGCTGACCATCCCCATTGCCGCTTTGGCGTTCGTGATTGCCCTCGCCGTCCAGTTCATCGGGCAGGCGAAGATCGATCTGGGCATCGGCGCCATCATCATTTTCCCCATGGTGTGGGGCCTGATCCTGGGCCTGCTGGTGTCCATCCAGAAGTTCAAGCCGCTGGGCATCGACCTGCAGCGGGTGGCGGCGGCGCTGGTGGGCGTGGCCGTGCTGCTGCTGGTGGCGCGGCTGGCGTTCAACATCGGCCCCAGCCTGCCCACCCTGTTGAAGGCGGGCCCGGCGCTGCTGCTGCAGGAGGTGGGCCACCTGCTGGGCACCATCGTGCTGGCGCTGCCGCTGGCTGTGCTGCTGCGGATGGGCAAGGCGACGGTGGGTGCCACGTTCTCGCTGGACCGTGAGCCGTCCTTCGCGATGGTGTCCGAGAAGTACGGGCCGGACTCTGACCAGTACCGCGGCGTGCTGGCCATGTATGTGTTCGGGACGCTGTTCGGTGCCGTTTTCATCACGCTGCTGACCTCGCTGGTGGCCAACTGGAAGATCTTCGATCCGCTGGCGCTGGCCATGGGTGCCGGCGTAGGGTCCGGTTCCATGATGGCTGCGTCCGTCGCGAGCATCACCGCCGCGTACCCGGGCGACCAGGACGCTGTCCTTGGCATGGCCGCCGTGTCCAACCTGATCACCACGGTGCTGGGTGTGTACGTGGGCATCTACATTGCGCTGCCGCTGGCGGACAAGTTCTACCGGGTGCTGACGCGGAAGCAGGCGAGCCGTGAGGTGGTTGCTGCCGGTGCTGGTGCTGGTGCTCCCGCTGTATCTGCTGCCGACGCCGAGCGCGAGGCCGCCCAGGCTGAGGAGAACCGGCTGTTCCGTGAGCGGGTGGCGGAGTCCTCGGCCGAGATGAAGCTGCCGCTGTGGCTCTCCCTGTCCGTGCTGACGGTGCTGGGTGTTGGAACTGCTTCCGTTGCGGCGAAGGGGTTGTCGCTCTCGATCGTGCTGGGGTACGTGATCCTGCTGGCGCTGGTCCTGGTGAGCATTGGGCTGGCCAAGGTCACCCGTAAGATCTCGGCGATCGTGTTCATCACGACCATCGGCGCGTACATCTCCAGTCCTTGGTTCTTCGGGGCCGAGGCACTGAACGCAGCGGTCAAGACCGTGGACTTCCTTTCGATCGCCACCGTGATGCTGACCCTGGCCGGCCTGTCCCTGGGCAAGGACATTCCGCTGCTGAAGAACATTGGCTGGAAGATCATCCCGGTGGGGCTGGTGGCCATCACGGCGTCGTTCCTGCTGTCCACGGTGATCGCAGAGTCCGCCCTGGGGTTGTGGCACTGAGGTAGTCACCCTCCCCTGTTGGGGCTTGGGCGGAGCGGACGACGGCGGGTGGGCACCCGGCGTCGTCCGCTTTTGTTTGGAAGGCCGGGGGTTCAAATCCCCCCGTCCAGAAAGAGTTCTCTGTCAGGAACGACTGCAACATGACGGTGACTATTCGGCCGTTGCGTGTAAATGTCGCCGATCGGATGTAGGTTTTTGCTTCATCAGCAGAAAGCGCCGTCGAACACAGAGCCGTGTCCGGGTAGGCCTTACTTGGGGGTAAGACATGGAGTTTGCAGAAAAGCTTTCAGCTCTGGCGGCAAAGGTGCGTCAGCAGCGCGGTGTTATTCAGACGGAAGAGGCAACAAAGAATGCTTTCGTGATGCCGTTCATTTCCACGATTCTCGGTTACGACGTCTTCAACCCCCTGGAGGTCGTCCCGGAATTCATCGCAGATGTGGGGCTCAAGAAGGGCGAGAAGATCGATTACGCCATCGTCAAAGACGGCGAAGTCCAGATTCTGATCGAGTGCAAGAAGTCCACAGAGCCCGTGAAGATTGAGCATGCCTCACAGCTTTTCCGGTACTTCGCGGTCACCAATGCTCGGATCGCCATCCTGACCAACGGCGAAGTGTATCAGTTCTTCACGGATCTGGACGCACCAAACCGTATGGATGCCAAGCCGTTCCTCGTGTTGGACCTGAACGACATCGACCAATCCCTGATACCCGAACTGCAGAAGCTGTCCAAGGACGTCTTCGACCTCGACTCGATCATCAGTGCCGCCGGTGAACTGAAATACATCGGCGAGCTGAAGCGCACCCTCGCTGCGCAGTTCAAGGAACCTGAAGATGATTGGGTCAAGTTCCTGACGGCCAAGGTCTATTCCGGGCCGTACACGCAAAAGGTGCGGGAGCAGTTCACCACACTGGTTAGGAAAGCCACCAAACAATTCCTCAACGACCAGGTCAACGAACGGCTGAAGAAGGCCCTTGGCAACCCGGGTTTCCCGCAGACCGAGGACACGACAGTACCGACGGCCTTCACCAGCGCTCCGGTCGCGGAGGCGGATCTAGCTGAGGCCGATGGTTTGGAAACGACGCTAGAGGAGATCGAGGGCTACCAAATCGTGCGCGCCATTGTGTGCAGCGAGGTCAAGCCAGTCCGTGTTGCTCAGCGCGACGCGAAGTCCTACTTTGCCGTGCTGCTCGATGACAACAACCGCAAACCCATTGCCCGGCTGCACTTCAACCGGACGCAGAAATACATCGGAATCTTCAATGACAGCAAGGAAGAAACTCGAGTGCCGATCAACTCGCTCGAAGAGATCTACGAGCACACTGAAGCACTGCGGGCGACAGTGAAGAGCTACCTGTGACTGCGGCAGCAAGCGACCTCGATCGGCTGCTGCTCGCAATCGCCAAGATTCCTACGCCGTGGAAAGAATGGCCCGGCGGCTACCCCACCAGGCTGGACCTAGCACTGATTGACGCTGTCATGTCCATTCGTTTCCGTTACGGCCGGGAACGCAGCGATGGCTCCTGGACTGGGGTCCGGGGCGCGGTCCTGCGCTACCAAAAGTATTCGGAGCACGTGGCCCATGATGAAAAGATGCGCTACTTGGCCAGTCAGGACCCTGTTGCTCTCGAAAAAGTTCTGAACCGCCAGAAGGTCCACGCGGGAAAGACCAAAACGAGCGCCATTGTCGAGGCGGCCCATCGGTTTGTCGATATCGGAGTTACCGAACCGGAAGACTTACGGCCAGACAATGCTGAACACAGGAGGCAGTACATTGGCGTCTCAGGGCTGGGCCCGATTACATGGGAGTACCTGACCATGCTTCTTCACAGTGACGGCGTCAAGGCAGACACGTGGATCACCAGGTTTGTCCAGCAGGCTCTTCAGCGATCAGTGTCGACCGAAGAGGCAGGCGCTCTGGTCAAGGTAGCTGCTCAAGAACTGGAAGTGACTGAAAAATCCCTCGATCACGCCATCTGGAGTTACGCCAGTACCGGAGGGTTGAGGATAAACCTCAGATGACTTGCCGACCGCGTTGATCCTGAATCCTGTCGAAGCCGAGTCACGGACCTCCTGCGGGCTCCGGGGCCACCGGTAAGTACCTGCTTCGCGATCCGGTCAGCGACGGCGTGGAGAAGCTGTGGACGGTCCCGAGGGTCCCTTCTATCGCGGTCCCGGCCGGCACGGCGCTCCTAGGCGATTGGCAGGAAGCCCAGCTAATGTCCGTAAAGACGCGACCCTGGCCTTGGATCGGTCCGGGAAAAACTTCATAAAGAACCTCGTAAACTCTGAGGCTCGGGGGCCCTTCGGCTTCGTAGTGAAGCGTCCAAAAGCCTTCGTGGAAGTCGCGCTGGCCTAGCCGACGCGAATGGCGTCAAACTTACCCGGCACACCGGTTTTCCTCAGCTTTTCGCGGCGTTCGGGATGGATGGGGGCTTAGCGCTTTTTCGGTGAACATGCTCCCAGCGCCACAGTTGGGGGGCCGGTTTTGCGGTTTGTGAATCGGCCCCACTTGAAATCCGCATAGGCTTTTGTCCGGACTTGAAACTTGTGAAGCGGCCAGGGGTATCGAAGGCCCAGCGGCTGGGGCGGGACTCGCGTGAAATTTTGGTATTGGCTCGCTGGCATTGTGCTGGGCGTCGTTGTTGTCGGCGTAGCGGCCGTGATGATTACTGACTTCTTTTGGCCAAGGCTCCAGGACAGTACGACCGCTAGCGCGGCTTCGGCAATGGGCTCTTTATACGGAGCGGGCGTTGGACTGCTCTCAGCCGTGGCCAGTGCGGCCGCGGCTAGTGCGGCCTTCATGGCCGCGAGGAAAAGCGACGAAACTGCCCAGCGAGCAGGCGAGGCCCTCGGTCTGGCAATGCAGCCCAAGGTAACGGCCCACATCGTGCGAATCAGCCAAAATTCGGGGCCAGCGGACGCGAAGAACCTGGTTCATCTCGAAGTGAAGAATCTTTCCCACTGGCCCGCATCCGACGTGAAAGTTTATCCGTCCGGGCGACGACTCCTACCTCTCGCTGAAATCGACTACCTGCCCGCGGCGACACAACCGAATTACACCGTTGCGGCGAAGCCTCACATCGTCACCGTAGACCTGACAAACAAAACTGCGGCAAGACGGAGTGACTTTGGGAACCTGTTAGTTGTTGAGTTCAGCGACGAACGACACATTCTCAGATGGAGACAAACGATAAATTACACCGGCGGTCTGGAAGCAGAGTTGGAGCGGGTGAAGTGACCCGATAAGGGCGTCTGTATCGCCAGGACCTAGAAGGACGGCCCCCTTTGCCGGCGTTGATCCATCTCCCCCTGCGGTTCACCGGGGGCCGCGCGGCGGCCACTCGTCTACGAATTGTGGACGAGCAAAACTGGAGAGTCCAAGAACGAGGCTGGTCCATTCCGCGCAGCAAGAGTGGCATTTTAGGAGTCGCGCGGCTCCTCATCATCTTCAAGCGGCTTGAAAACAAAATCCTCGCTATGCGGCGCTTCAAGGGCAGCGGAAAGATACGGCGCGTCTTCCTCGGCCTGGGGTATATCGAGCTCAAGCTGATCGGTGTGGCTGATTTCGCGCCGGAACTCGTACCGAGTTGATTGGACTCGATCCAATTTGTCCTTGGTTGAGATGACAGCCACTTGCCAGTTGACCGACTGACCCAGGACCAACCGCATGCCGGTTAGCGTCTGGGTATCGAAGTGCACATCGAAGGCCGGAGAATTGCGGCTTACGCCTTGCTTTACTTTGGCATGTCCAGATTCACGAAGTTCCGTGATGCGTCCGTTCACAGGGATGGTGTCTGTTGTCTCTTCCGAATCATGCAGACCCTTTACGTAGTCCATCCCCCGGGATGTCAATTTTGCCCCTCGCACGTCGCCACTTCTGGCGTAGAACCGAAAGTCTGCCACTAAGTTCAACCGGGAAAGTTCATCTGACAGTTTCTCCACGCCGCCCAGCATCGGGGACTTTGAGTACATGCGGACGTCTTGTTCGTTTTCCACTGCGTCCACGAACTCTATGAAGCGGCGGGCAGAACCAGCTAGTGGGGTTTCCCGAAATGCCGGCCCCTCATCTGAAAACAGTTCGACGGGATCGCGGCGCACAGCTCGGAAATGCAGAACGCTGCTTCCCTTGGAAAAGCCCGAGAGCTCCAACAAGACGTCCTCGGAAGTGGAGGCAGATACAGCCTCCTGCAGGGGCCTTAGCAGCCCGTCCCATTCCAACCGCAGTCCGGAACTTGTGGCGGTGTCACCAACAAGGCGGACGCAGAGTTCTTCGGCAAGGGTTGCGCCCGCGTCATATGATTGTGCAACTTCTAGCCACTGGGCGCGCTCAACACGCTCCCAGCCCAGTGCATCGAGTTTGGAACCGCTCTGCCCTTCCGACGCAACGGTGCGCTCGAATTCGGCTGCATGTTCGGCCATGACGCGTTTGCGCCATGCTGACGTTGACTTCCGTAAGCTCACTCGAACACCACCTCCAAATACCCTCGCCGCGGGGGGCACGTTTCCAACGTAGGCCCCTCACGTTCGCCGTCGCCTCTCCGCCGCTGCCACCAGTCATCCCAAGCACCGCGGCCGGCAAGGTAGTTTTTTTGCGACTCCTCCAACTGGTCCAAACGAAAAACGTGCACTACCGGTTCGTAGTCCAAGAATAGGCGTGAGACTTTGTACTCTTCTAGTACCGATTCCCGAGAGCGCGCGAATATACCCACGCCCGGCTGACCCTTGATAGCGTTTTTTGCCGCTTGGTTGATGTGCAGCGTTGCATCCACGTTCCTAGGATCCAGCTTGGCACTGACAAAGCTTCCGCCCAGCCAGATACGGTCCAGGAGCGGCATAGGGAGGATATCCGCGTACTTTTCCTCCAAGGCGAAAAACAGGGCAAGGTAGCGCTCGAAATTCTCCCAAATTTCCGCGCGGGTTTGTGAGTTCTGAAACCGGGGCGCTTCTACCAGCGCAGCACGGGCATCCTCCGGTGAACAGCTATACCGCCCCACTGGAAGATACCCAGTTTCAACGTCAAAGGTGGGCATCATCGCCAGTCCCCCCACTTACACACTGCGGCACTCCCCCGGTTCATCGTCCACAAATGCTAGTCGAACACCCGAATATATCGGGTCAGGTCACAGCAGCGCGACTCAGCGCGTCGCGAACGGATAACAGTTTAGGACTAGGGCCACGGTAGACATCTCCTTCCGGTTTGGGGTTTGCGCTCCTTCAGGAGTGTCCTATTTGTCCTGCCCGCTGGCACCGCTCGAAGGTAGCAGCATCACAGCTAATCCCTTAAACCTCCGCCACCGGCGCCGCGAACTGGGCCTCGTACAGGCGCGCGTAAGCCCCGCCGGCGGCCAGCAGTGACGCGTGGTTCCCCTGCTCCACGATCTGCCCGGCCTCCATCACCAGGATGAGGTCGGCGTCGCGGATGGTGGACAGGCGGTGCGCGATCACGAAGGACGTACGGTCGGACCGCAGGGCACTCATGGCCTTCTGCACCAGCACCTCGGTCCGGGTATCCACCGAGGACGTCGCCTCATCCAGGATCAGCACCGACGGCCGGGCCAGGAACGCCCGGGCAATGGTCAACAGCTGCTTCTCGCCCGCGGACACGTTCGCGCCCTCGTCATCCAGCACGGTGTCGTACCCCTCGGGCAGCGACCTCACGAACCGGTCCACGTAAGTGGCCCGCGCCGCCTCCAGGATCTCGTCCGAGGAAGCGGTGGGCCGGCCGTACGCGATGTTGTCCCGGATGGTCCCGCCGAACAGCCACGTATCCTGCAAAACCATTCCCATCCGCGAGCGCAGATCGTCCCGGGTCATGGTGGTGATGTCCACTCCATCCAGCGTGATCCGGCCGGCGTCCAGCTCGTAGAAGCGCATCATCAGGTTCACCAGCGTGGTCTTGCCCGCACCGGTCGGCCCCACAATCGCCACCGTCTGCCCCGGCTCCGCCACCAAGGACAACCCGGAAATCAGCGGCTTGTCCGGCGAGTAGGAGAAGGACACGTCCTCGAACACCAGCCGCCCGCGACCGGCACCATCCGGACTCTGCAAAGAAGCACCAACGGGATCAGCAGACTGCTCGTCCGTGTCCAGCAGCTCGAACACCCGCTCGGCAGAGGCCACACCGGACTGCAGCAGGTTGGCCATGGACCCCAGCTGCGCCAGCGGCTGCGTGAACTGGCGCGAGTACTGGATGAAGGCCTGCACATCGCCCAGCTGCATCGCCCCGGACGCCACCTGCAGGCCGCCCACCACCGCGATCCCCACGTAGACCAAGTTCCCAATGAACGTCATGGCCGGCATGATCAGCCCGGAAATGAACTGCGCACCGAAGCTCGCCTCATACAGCTCCGCGTTCTTCTGCCGGAACCGCTCCCCCACCTCGCCCTGCCGGCCGAACACCTTCACCAGCGCATGCCCGGTGTAGGTCTCCTCGATCTGGCCGTTCAGCTCGCCCGTGTTCTTCCACTGCTGTACGAACAGCTTCTGCGAGCGCTTGGCAATCAGCGCTGTGATCCCCAACGTCAAAGGAATGGTCACCAGGGCGATCAGTGCCAGCGTGGGCGAGAGGATGAACATCATCACCAGTACGCCCACCACGGACAGCACGGAGGTCACTGCCTGGCTGATGGACTGCTGCAGGCTCTGCGAGATGTTGTCCACATCGTTGGTGACCCGGCTCAGCAGCTCACCGCGCTGGATCGAATCGAAATAACGCAGCGGCAGCCGGTTGATCTTCGCCTCGATCTTCTCGCGCAGCCCGAACACCGTCCGCTGCACCACGCCGTTGAGCACATACGCCTGCCCCCACATGAAGGCCGACGCCAGCACATACAGCACCAGCGCCCAGGTCAGCACGCTGCCCAGCGCCGCGAAATCGATCCCCGCACCTGGCGTCAGCGTCATGGCGCTGAGCATGTCCGCCTTCTGGTTCTCCCCCGCCGCCCGCAGCTGCGCAATCAGCTGCGCCTGCGTCACGCCCGGCGGCAGCTGCTTGGACACCACGCCGGAAAAGATCAGGTTGGTGCCCTCGCCCAGCAGCCGCGGACCAATCACCTGCAGCACCACGCCCGCCACGGCCATGACCAGCACCAGCATCAGCCACAGCCGTTCCGGCCGCAGGGTGGCCAGCAGCCGCTTGGCCGAGGCGCTGAAGTTCATCGCCTTCTCCGCCGGCACGTTCATCCCGGCAAACGGTCCGCCACGTCCGGGTCCGCCGGCCGGGCGCGGGATGCGTACGACGGCGTCCTGGCCGCCTTTGCCGCCACCTGCGGTTCCAGCAGGCGTACCTCCGCCCGGGCCGGCTCCGGCGGGGCGGGTTCCTGCACGGTGCGTGCTCATACTGTCTCCTCCGCTGCCAGCTGGGACGAGACAATCTCGCGGTACGTCTCCGACGTCTCCAGCAACTCGTGGTGGGTGCCGTGCGCAACGATCCTGCCGTCGTCGAGCACCAGGATCTGGTCCGCCTCCACGATGCTGGACACGCGCTGGGCGATGATCACCATGGTGGCCCCCGCGGTGTTGCGCTTGAGCGCCTGGCGCAGCCGGGCGTCCGTGCCGGTGTCCAGGGACGAGAACGAATCGTCAAAGATGTAAAGCTCGGGCCGTTTGACCAGGGCCCGGGCGATGGCCAGCCGCTGCCGCTGCCCGCCGGAGACGTTGGTGCCGCCCTGCGAGATGGCCGCGTCCAGGCCCTCCTCCATCTGCTCCACGAAGTCGCGCGCCTGGGCGATCTCCAGCGCGGTCCAGAGCTCGTCCTCGGTGGCGTCCGGGTTGCCGTACAGCAGGTTGCTGCGCACAGTCCCGGAGAACAGATACGGCCGCTGCGGCACCAGGCCGATATGCCCCCAGAGCAGGTCCGGATCCAGGTCCCTGACGTTGACGCCGTCCATCAGGACCGCCCCGGAAGTAACGTCGAACAGCCGCGGCATCAGATTCACCAGGGTGGTCTTGCCCGAGCCCGTGCTGCCAATAATTGCCGTGGTCTCCCCCGCGCGGGCGGTGAAGCTGATCCCGGACAGGACGGGCTGGTCGGCACCTGGGTAGGCGAATCCGACGTCGCGCATTTCCAGCTCGCCGCGCCGCGGCTTGCCGGCGAATGCCGCGCTGGTGACCGGGTTCTCCGGCGGCAGGACGCTGGAACTGGTCCCCAGCACCTCGCCAATCCGGTCCGCCGATACTGAGGCGCGCGGGATCATCACGGCCATAAAGGTGGCCATCATGACTGACATCAGGATCTGCATCAGGTAGCTCAGGAACGCGATGAGGGTACCCACCTGCATGGACCCGTCCTCGATCCGGAACGAGCCGAACCAGATCACCGCCACACTGGAAATATTCAGGACCAGCATCACCACGGGGAACATGAGTGCCATCAGCCGGCCGGCACGCAATGCGACCTCCGTGACGTCCCTGTTGGCACCGGCAAACCGTTCCGTCTCCATGTCCTCGCGCACGAACGCCCGCACCACCCGGATACCGGTGAGCTGCTCGCGCAGCACCCGGTTCACGGTGTCGATCCGTGCCTGCATCTTGCGGAACAGCGGCACCATCCGGGTGACAATGAGCCCGACGGCGATCAGCAGCACCGGGACGCACACCGCAATGAGCCACGACAGTTGGGCGTCCTGCCGGATGGCCATGATCACCCCGCCGATGCTGAGCATGGGCGCGGCAACCATCAGCGTGGCGGACATCAGCACCAGCTGCTGGACCTGCTGGACGTCGTTGGTGGAGCGGGTGATAAGGCTGGGAGCCCCGAACTTGGTGACTTCCTGCTCGGAGAACTCACCCACCCGTTCGAAGATGGCGCCGCGCAGGTCCCGGCCCAGGCCCATCGCCGCCTTGGCGCCAAAGTACACGGCGATAACGGCACACACGATCTGCGCCAGCGTGATCAGCAGCATGAAGCTGCCGGTGGACAGGATGTAGCCGGTATCGCCCCGGGCCACGCCCTGATCAATGATGTCCGCGTTCAGCGTGGGCAGGTACAGGGACGCGATGGACTGCGCCAGCTGGAAAACCACGACGGCGGCCAGCAGCGTCCGGTGCGGCCGGAGGTATTCAACGAGTAGCTTCCAGAGCATGGGCGGCTCCAACCTGACGGTGTGTCCACAAACGTGGTGCGACAGTCAGTGTACGTCCGGAAACTGGGACTTGGCCGGGGGTTTCCGCCAGAACTTTCAGGGTTCACTGACGGCGTACGGCAGCCCGTTCTGTGAGGCCTTTCGTCGTGATCAGGGAATCAGATTGTCGGCGCGGTAACGGTCAAACAATGCCGTGAAGGAATCCAGCGTCCGCCGGTATCCTGTGAAGCCGGCGTCCCTGCTCTTGCCCATGTCCGTGACCACTTCGATGCCGCGCCCCAGGTCGCCGTCCGTGTGCCACCAGGACGCCACCCGGCCCAGTTCCGGTTCGCTGAGGTTGTGGTCGGCGGCAATTTTCCGCCATTGGTCCGCCCGCCCCGCCATGGACTGCTCAAGCGGACGGGGTGCATCCTGGTAGCCCTCCCACTCCACGCCGAAGTAGGCCGCGAGTTTCGGCCACATCCAGCGCCAGCGGAACACATCGCCGTTCACGATGTTGAAGGCCTCGTTGGCCGCCGCCGCAGTGGTGGAAGCCCACAGCATGTGCTCGGCAAGCAGCCCTGCGTCCGTCATGTCGGTCAGGCCGTTCCACTGCGTCTCGGAGCCCGGGAAGACGAACGGCTCCCCGCTGTCCCGGCACAGGGTGGCCTGCGCCGCCAGGGTGAGGCCCATGTTCATGGCGTTGCCCACCGCGTGCCCGATCACCGTATGCGCGCGGTGCACGGACCAGGTGAATCCCTGCCGGGCCGCTGCCGCCCAGAGCTCATCCTCCTGGGCGTAGTAGAAGTTGCGTACCGGAAGGCGCGGTTCCTCCTCGTGGAAGGGCGTGTCCGGCATTTCCCCTGCGGCGTACGCCTCGAACGGTCCCAGGTAGTGCTTGAGTCCGGTCATCAGGGCTACGTGGGCCACGTCCTTTCCCCGGAGTGCGGCGAGGAGGTCACGCACCATGCCCGCGTTGACGGCGATGTTCTCTTCCTCGGTGGCGCGCCGCGACCAGGCGGTGAAGTAGACGTGGGACGGATTCTCCGGACCAAGCACAGCGGCCAGCGACGAAGCCGAGGTCAGGTCTGCAGAGAGCCACCGGACGCCGGGGCGCTCGGATCCGGGCCTGCGGGACAAGGCAAGGACTGCCCAGCCTTCGCCCACCAAGGTACCTACCAGGGCGGATCCTGCGATGCCGGTGGCACCCACCACCAAAGCGGTCCGTCCGTTGCCTGCCGTTGTTCCTGATCCGATGGTCATGGTGCTCCTTCTCTAGGTGCCGGGAGTCTCCGCGCGCCGACGCGGCCTTCCGCTGTGGCGGAAGGCCCGCGCGCTGCATCGCGCCGGGAGGTTGGGCCGCCTGCTTGTGCCGATGACGGCCCTCTTGCGACAAGCCGCAGCCTCCGGCAGATATTCCGTCCCTACCCGGCAGCCGTTCCAGGCGCATCGGGCCAGACCCGTTCGGCGAGCGCGATGACCGGCGCCAGGGCCGGGTCGTCCGAGTCCCCGGGCCAAGCAGAGGTGCAGGGCTTGGAAGGTGCCCGTCGTGTCAGGCTCGATCGCCCAATGCGGGCTTACGCCGGTTGACCAACTGTTACGGATACTCCGGACGCACCCGTGGGCCCGCAAAATGGGGGCGCCTCCCCCTGTGCCTCTATGTTCCAATGGGAGGGTTGCACCGGCTGCCCGAGTCCAACCGCGGCCTCGGCCCAACGGAAGGAAGAAGCACATGACCGAACGCCCAGACCATCCCCCGGTACCCGCTCCCGGAAGCGCACAAAGCCCGGAGCAGAATGCCGGGGACGGGTGCCCGGTGGCCCATGGAAGCGCCACGGCCCAGGCCAGCGAGAGTGAAAACCCGGCCATCGATACACCCCAGCCCAAGGGAACCCGGCCGCGGACCAACCAGGACTGGTGGCCCAATCAGCTGGATCTTTCCGTTCTCCATGCCCACGGACGGTCCAGCAACCCGCTGGGACCTTCGTTCAGCTACCGCAAGGAATTCGAAAAGCTCGACGTCGAGGCCCTCAAGCGGGACATCACGGAGGTCCTGACCACCTCGCAGGATTGGTGGCCGGCGGACTTCGGCCATTACGGCGGCCTGATGATCCGGATGAGCTGGCACGCCGCGGGCACCTACCGCGTCCATGACGGCCGCGGCGGGGCAGGCGACGGCGGCCAGCGGTTCGCGCCGCTGAACAGCTGGCCGGACAACGCCAACCTGGACAAGGCCCGGCGGTTGCTGTGGCCGGTCAAGCAGAAGTACGGCCAGAAGGTGTCCTGGGCGGACCTGCTGGTCCTGGCAGGGAACGTTGCCCTCGAATCCATGGGTTTCACGACGTTCGGCTTCGCCTTCGGCCGGGAGGACGTGTGGGAACCCGAGCAGATCTTCTGGGGGCCCGAGGACGCCTGGCTGGGCGATGAGCGGTACACCGGTGACGCGACGATGGCCGAGGACGTGGGCTCCACCGAGATGGGATTGATCTACGTCAACCCCGAAGGTCCCAGGGGCAACCCGGACCCCGTGGCCGCCGCAGCGTTCATCCGCGAAACATTCAAGCGGATGGCGATGAACGATGAGGAGACCTTCGCGCTGATCGCCGGCGGCCACACGTTCGGAAAGACGCACGGCGCCGGTCCCGCCGACGCCCATGTGGGCCCCGAGCCGGAAGCTGCCGACCTGGAGTCACAGGGCCTGGGCTGGCTCAGCACCTACGGCAGCGGCAAGGGTGGCGACACCATCACCTCAGGACTGGAGGTCACCTGGACGGACCAGCCCACGCAGTGGAGCAACCGCTTCCTCGAGATCCTGTTCGAATACGAGTGGGAGCTGGTCAAGAGCCCGGGCGGCGCCCACCAGTGGGTTGCCAAGGACGCGCCGGAGATCATCCCGGATGCCCACGATCCGCACAAGAAGCACCGCCCCACCATGCTCACCACGGACCTGTCGCTTCGTTTCGACCCCGCCTATGAACAGATCGGCCGGCGCTTCCTGGCGAACCCGGACGAGTTTGCCCTCGCGTTCGCCAAGGCCTGGTACAAGCTGCTGCACCGGGACATGGGACCGGTGGGTCCGCACATGCTCGGGCCGTGGGTTCCGGAGGCGCAGCTGTGGCAGGATCCTGTTCCCGCCGTCGACCATGAACTGGTCACCGAACAGGACATCGCCCAGCTCAAGGCCAAGCTCCTGGATTCAGGCCTGACCATTCCGCAGCTGGCCGGGACGGCATGGTCCTCAGCCGCGACGTTCCGGAAGACCGATAAGCGCGGCGGCGCCAACGGCGCCCGCATCAGGCTGGAACCGCAGCGCAGTTGGGAAGCCGGCGAACCGGAGCAGCTGGCCACCGTCCTTCCCGTGCTGGAGCGCGTGCAGGAGGAGTTCAACGCGGCACAAAGCGGCGGCAAGAAAGTATCGCTCGCCGACCTGATCGTCCTCGGCGGGGCCGCCGCCGTGGAAAAAGCAGCCGCCGGCGCCGGGTTCCCCGTCACGGTGCCGTTCCGGCCCGGCCGCACCGATGCCGCCCAGGAGCAAACCGACGTCGAATCCTTCCAATACCTGCAGCCCAGGGCAGACGGCTTCCGCAACTACCTACGTGCCGGCGTCAAGCTCCAACCGGAGACGCTTCTGCTGGACAAGGCGTACATGCTGGACCTCTCCGCGCCGGAGATGACGGTCCTGGTGGGCGGCATGCGTGCCTTGGGGACCAACGTGGGCGGCTCCAGCCACGGCGTACTGACCGACAGGCCTGAGGTGCTCACCAACGACTTCTTCGTCAACCTGCTCTCGCCCGGCACAAAATGGAAGGCCTCTGAATCGGAGGAAAACGCCTACGAGATCACGGATGCCGCAACCGGTGAGCTGAAATGGACCGCCACCGCGGTGGACCTGGTCTTCGGTTCCAACTCGCAATTGCGCGCCCTGGCCGAGGTCTATGCCAGCGAAGACGCGGCGGAAAAGTTCGTCAATGACTTCGTCGCCGCCTGGGCGAAGGTCATGGAGCTGGACCGCTTCGACCTGAACTGATTGGCCCGTCTACCGGGCCGGCTACCTGTGCGGCCGGCCCGGTAGACGGCATCACGGGTGAACAGCCCCTTGAGGGTTTCCACGTCGCCCGTATTGATGGCTTCGTAACCGCGCCGCACTACTGCCGCGTCTTCTTCAATTCCCATCTCGAACCCTTTCCGTCATCTTTCCCGGGGGTCCCGGCGATCGATTTCACGTTCGGCCGTGTTCCCTTGTCCACGGTGAATGCAAGCGTGCCCGGCCCGTTGCTCCGGGCCCACCGCTCCCGCCCCTGCGGCTCGGCTACGATCGTTGAATGGCCCATCTCACCAGCCCTGACACCGCCCTGCAAGCTTCCTGGCTGGAGGCCGCCACGGAATTCGACGGAGCCCGCATGGATGGCGCCGGCCTTGACGGCTGGGAGCTGGAGGACTTCAAGGACCCCACCGTTTTTGCGCAGCTGGTCCAAGCACTGGCAAACGACGCCAAACCGGAAACAGTGCGTAGACCCGGGTACGTCCCGTGCACCTACCTGTGGATCGTGGAGGGCACCACCGTCCTCGGCTCACTGGCCATCCGGCACCACCTCAACGAGTTCCTCCTCAACGAGGGCGGCCACATTGGCTACAGCGTCCGGCCGTCCGCGCGGCGCCGCGGGCACGCTGCGAAGGCGCTGGCTGATGCGCTCCCGGTGGCCCGGGCGCTCGGAATCGAACGGGTTCTCCTGACCTGCGACGAGGACAACGCCGGGTCACGGGCAACGATCGAAAAGAACGGCGGCCGCTACGAGGACTCCCGCAACGGCAAACGGCGCTACTGGATCGGCGGCGGGGAAACTGCAGGGCCTGCCAGGTGATTACCGAACACGCCCTGCTCCCGGTGCTGCCGGGCCGGGAAACGGATTTCGAGGCGGCCTTCAACCAGGCCCGGGCGATCATCTCCGCCATGCCCGGCTTCCGCTCCCTTTCGCTCTCCCGGTCCATCGAGTCGCCCGCGACCTACCTCCTCCTCGTCGAGTGGGAAACCCTGGAGGACCATACCGTCGGCTTCCGTGACTCCCCCGAGTACCAGCAGTGGCGCCAGCTGCTGCACCACTTCTACGAGCCGTTTCCGGTGGTGGAGCACTTCGTGGCGGTGTCCTCAGCAGGACAGTGAGGTAAGGAACATTGGGACAGCCCCCGCGCGAGTCTCGCTCGAGCGCGGGGGCTTCCAGTACTTCCTGCCGGGGAACTGGCCTGGAAGCACTTAAGAATTACAAGCAGGTGGCCGGCACCAATCCGTGTCCCGGCCACCTTTGGCCAATCTTGATCCAACCTTGAGCGCGGACAGGCAAGGCCTGCTCCCCGGCCACTCCTGACGGGCAGGGGCAGGCCTGGAACGCTGACTGGGCAAGGAAACCACGACGGCGGCGCGCAGCTCCCAGGGTTCCCGGCCTCGAGTGCCGTCCCACCGCCGTCGTCCGATCCGGTCCTGCTAGCTGCCGGAGGAAGCGGCCCGCTGCTGCCGCAGGATGTAGCGCTGCAGCTTTCCGGACGGCGTCTTTGGCAGGTCCTCGACGAAGTGGATACGGCGCGGATATGCGTGTGCGGCGAATTGCGTCTTGACCAGGGCCTGGAGTTCAGCGACCAGGGCGTCACTTCCTAGGGTCCCGCCGGCCAGGACAACGTAGGCTTCCAGGACTTCTCCGCGCAGTTCGTCGGGGGCGCCCACCACGGCGCTTTCCGCCACCGCCGGATGCGTGGACAGGACGCTCTCCACCTCGAACGGACCAATCCGGTATCCGGCCATGATGATCACGTCGTCATCCCGGGAGGAGAAAAAGTAGAAGCCGTCCTCGTCCACCATGCCCGCATCACCGGTCAGGTACCACTTGCCGTCCGCGCTGAACCTCCCGGCCGTCTTCTCCGGCGCATCCTGATACCCCCGGAACCACATCATGGGGCTCCCCGCCACGTCTACGGCAACGCGGCCCAGCTCACCCGGCGCGGCCGGTTCGTCAGCATTGTCCTTGAGGACCGCGCAGCTCCACCCCGGCAGGGGCCGGCCCATGGAACCGGGCCGCAGCTCCGTCCTGACGTCGTCGTGCCAGGCGTTGATGATCATCATCCCGTGTTCGGTCTGTCCATAGTGGTCCCGCACCGGAACCCCAAGCATTTCCCGGGCCCAGCTGATCACCTCCGGGGTCAACGGTTCGCCGGCGGACGAGGCGCGCCGAAGGTGGAAAGGACCTGTTCCGGCGACGGCTTTCGCGCGCATGGTGCGGTACACCGTGGGAGCAGCGGCAAAGTTGGTGACGGAAAACGCCTCCAACACCTTGAAGCTGAGTTCCGGGGAGAAACCCGGGCGCAGCAGGAGGTTCCGCCGCCCCGCCGCCATCGGGCCCAGGATCCCGTAGTACAGGCCGTAGGCCCAGCCAGGGTCCGCGGCATTCCAGAACACATCCTCCTCGCTGACGTCCAGGCCCAGTTCGACGTACTGGCGGAAAGCGGCCAGCGCCCGGAGCGGCACCGGCACACCCTTGGGGGCGCCGGTGGTTCCGGACGTGAAGATCAGCACCAAAGCACCTTCACCGCCCACGGCTTCGGCCGCGATGCCGGGTTGTTGCCTGGCCAGGAGCGGGCCGAGCGCCACGTCGGGAAGGGAGGCCTCCGCACCGGCCACCACCACGGCGGCCCCGGTTTCCTGGATCTTCGTCCGCTGGTCGGGGTCGGTGATCACAGCCTTGGCGCCGGAGGCTGTGAGGCGAAGTTCGATGGCGGGCCACGCGAAGGCCGTGAACAGCGGGACGTGGACTGCGCCGCGCCGCCAGATGGCCAGGAGCATAACCACCAGGTCTGCCGACTTTCCCATCAGGGTGGCCACGGCATCCCCGGGCCCGATCCCCAGTTCCGCCAGGGCGGCCGCACCCCGCTCCGAGCGCTCCCGGAGCTCCCCATAGGTGATGTCCTCCGCTGAGAGGTCCGCAGCAACCACGGTAAAGGCAACGCCGCCCGGATCGTGGCTGTCGCAGAGGAGCTCCGCAGCGCAGGCATCGGCCGCGCCGTAGGTGGCAAGAAGGGCATCAACGGCGGGAACCGGACGGGACATTCGTTCTCCTTTGAACAGCGTGGCACGGGGGCAGTGGAATAAACCTACTGCACAGTAGGGCCACCGGGCGCCCCCGGCACTGTGTGGCAGGCACGCGGCAAGGTCCCGTGGCCCGACACGTCGCTCCATCAAAACTCAGCCCCTGGCGCCCGGCGGCCGGATGATGCGCCGCTGGGTGGCTGCGGCGATGGCGGCCGTGCGGTTGTCCACGCCGAGCTTGCCGTAGATGTGCACCAGGTGGGTCTTGACCGTGGCCTCCGAGATGAAGACCTGCCTGGCGATGCCCCGGTTGGACAGGCCGGTGGCCAACAGTTCCAGCAGCTGGACTTCCCGCGGTGTCAGCGAGGTTCCGGGGTTGCTGATCCGGTCCATCAGCAGTGCTGCCGCCCGCGGCGCCAGGGCCGTGCCGCCGGCCGCGGCCTGCAGCACCGCCTGCCGCAGCTGTTCCGGGGGTGCGTCCTTCAGCATGTACCCGCTGGCACCGGCCTCGACAGCGGCAAGGATGTCCGCGTCGGTGTCGTAGGTGGTGAGGATGAGCACCGGCGGAGCCGGGTGGAGCTTCCGGATCTCGGCAGTGGCGGTGACGCCGTCCATCCCCTCCCCCATCTGCAGGTCCATGAGCACCACATCCGGCATACCGCCCAGCGCTGCCAGCCGCGCCAGTTCGTGCAGCGCAGCCCTGCCGTCGGAGGCTTCAGCGGCAATGGAAATGCCGTCGAACCCCGTCAGCATGGCCCGCAGGCCGGCACGCACCACGGGATGGTCGTCCACCAGCAGGACCCGGACCTCACCCATCGCTTCCTCCCTCCAGCGGGGCAGCACCGTCCGAAACGGCACTCTCCACCGGCAGCCGGATGGCCACCACCGTTCCCTCCCCCGGTGCGGACTCCACCGCCAGCGAGCCGTTCAGGCCGGCAACGCGCTCCCGCAGCGAACGCAGCCCGAACCCGCTGCCGTCCGCAGCGTCAGGGGCACCGGCCGCAAGGGACGGCTCAAAGCCCGTGCCGTCGTCGTAAATATCCATGGTCACCTCCGTGCCAAGGAAGGCAAGGGTGACGACGGCGTTCGCGGCCCGGGCGTGGTCGCGGACATTGGCGAGGCTCGCCTGCGCCGCCCGCAGCAGGGCCACGCGCACGGGCTGGGGCAGATCCTGCGGCTCACCGTCCACCTCCAGCCGGCACCGCAGCGCAAGCCCGGCGGCTGCGGCGCCGGTCTCCGTGGTCCCGCACAGCCGGCGCAGGGCCTCCACCAGCGTGGTCCCCTCAAGGTGCGGCGACGACAGCCCGCGCACAAAGCTCCGCGCCTCGGCAAGGTTGTCCGCTGCGGCCTGCTGCACCAGCGCCAGCCGGGCGGCCGCCGTCGGTTCGTCACCGTCGGCCAGCGACTGTTCGGCGGCCCTCCCCAGGAGCACGATGCTGGACAGCCCCTGCGCCAAGGTGTCGTGGATCTCCCGGGCCAGGCGCTCCCGCTCCGCCAGCACCCCGGACTGGTGCTGGGACCGGGACAATTCCTCGCGCGTGCGCCGCAGTTCGTCCGCCGCACGCCGCTGGTTCTCTGCCTCCCGGTAGAGGGCCGCGTAGGCGAGGCCGGTGATCACGGAGAACACCGCGCCCAGCACGGGCCCCACCACGGCGGCCGCATGCGGGACCGGCGCGCCGCTCGCTGCCCACTGGGAGACGATCACCGCCGCGGTCATCAGGGCGATCGTCAGCAGCGCCGCGCGCCGCGGCAGCAGGTGCAGATGCAGGAAGAAGATGGGGAAGGCCAGCCAGGCGAAGTCCGCACTCCCGGCAAGCAGCACCGCCCACAGGGCCGTGACCAGGCCCAGCCACAGGAGGCCGTAGCGGCGGGGGTTGAAGCCGATCCTGGCTTCGGCGTGCCGCTTTTCCAGGACGGTCCCCGCCAGGTAGATGACGGCCAGGACGACTGCGGCTGCCGCCCACAGCCAGCGCAGCGGACCGCCGTCAAGGAACAACCGGACCAGGGCGACGGCCAACAGGACGGCGAACCCAGCGTGCAAGGTGACGCGCAGGACCCGGAGGATCGCGGCCGATGACGCATTTTCCAGGGCGGCCAGCGGCCCCTTGGCCGGGGCGCCGCCGGTTTTTTGCGGTGACGGCGGCAGGAGCGTGGCAGGCATTTCATCAGCTTATGCCGGGCCCGCCGGGACGGGATCAACCAAAAGGTTGACTGCGGGCTCAACCTTTCCATTCCCGCGGATCAACCGTCCCCGCGATGCCGCCGCAGGCTTCCGCCGGGAGAGTGGAAGGACAAGAGAATCCACCCTGCTGAGAGAAGAAAAAACGTGTTCCTGGCAATCCGCGATATCCGCTTCGCCAAAGGCCGGTTCGCCATGATGGGCGGCGTCGTAGCCCTGATTACCCTCCTGCTGGTCATGCTGTCCGGCCTGACGGCGGGACTCGCCGAGCAGTCGACGTCGGCAATCGGCAAGCTCGGTGCGTCCGCCGCCCGGCCGGTGGACGTCATTGCCTTCGGCGCCCCCGGAGCCGGCACGCCCACGGCGTCCTACACGGAAAGCTCCGTGACGGCCGGGCAGGTGGCCCGGTGGAGGAACCAGCCCGGCGTCCAGTCCGCCGAACCGCTGGGCATCACCCAGACCCGGGCGCAGGCGGCCGGCGGCGCGGGGACCGCCAACGTCGCCGTGTTCGGGGTCTCGCCGGGCAGCCCGCTGGCACCGGTGGAGGTATCCGCCGGGACCGCGGTGCTGGGCGCCTCGACGGCGGAAGCGCTGTCCGCAGGCCAGGGCGACAAGATCTCTGTTGGCGGCATCGAGTTGGGCGTAGCCGCCGTGGTGCCGGACCAGTGGTACGCGCACACCAGCGTGGTGTGGACGGCGCTGCCCGCATGGGCAAAGGTGGCGCACGTGTCCGACGGCGACCAGCTGGCCACGGTCATCGCCGTCACTTCCGTGCCCGGGGCCGCGGTGGACGGGGCCGAGGCCAATGCGGCCGCAGGCACGGTCAGCGAATCCCGGACCGGATCATTCCAGGCCCTGGGCTCCTTCAAGAGCGAGAACGGGTCCCTGACCCTGATGCAGGCCTTCCTGTACGGGATCTCGTCGTTGGTGATCGTTGCCTTCCTGACGGTCTGGACCATCCAGCGCACCCGCGACATCGCCGTCCTGAAGGCCATGGGCGCCTCCGGCTCCTACATCCTTAAGGACGCCATGACCCAGGCCGCGATCGTCCTGGTGGCCGGGGCCGCCATCGGTGGAGCAGTGGGCGTGGCCGCCGGTGCGCTGGCGGCCCAGGCTGCCCCGTTCCTGCTGAACGCCGGCACCACGGTGCTTCCCGTCGTCGGGATTGTTGCCCTGGGCCTGGCCGGCGCCGCACTGGCGGTCCGCCGCGTCACCAAGGTCGATGCGCTGCTGGCGCTCGGCGGCAACTGATCCACCCTTTCGAAAGGAACGCCATCATGTCCTCCCCCACCCCTGCTCCCCTGAGCCTGGTCGACGTCACCCTCGAATACCCCGACGGCGGCGGGACCACCACGGCCCTGGACCGGGTCAGCCTCACGGCCCGGGCCGGTCAGCTGGTCTCGCTGGTGGGCCCGTCCGGCTCGGGCAAGTCCAGCCTCCTGGCCACCGCCGCCACCCTGGTCCGCCCCACCCGCGGGCAGGTCCTCATTGACGGCACGGACACAGCCGGCCTCAAGGACAAGGAACTCACCGCCCTGCGCCGGGACAAGGTGGGCATCATCTTCCAACAGCCCAACCTGCTGGCATCGCTCACGGCCGCCGAGCAACTCATCATCAGCGACCACCTGCGGGGCAGGTCCGCCAAGGCGGCCCGGGCGAAGGCTGCGGAACTGCTGGACGTCGTCGGGCTCGGTGGCAGCGCCCGAAAACTGCCGCACCAGCTCTCCGGTGGCCAGCGCCAGCGGGTGAACATTGCCCGGGCACTCATGGGCAATCCCAAAGTGCTGCTGGTGGACGAGCCAACCGCCGCCCTGGACCACGAACGCAGCGCCTCGATCATCGGGCTGCTGCGCCAGGTGACCACCGAGTTCGGGGTTGCCACCGTGATGGTCACCCACGACACCGAGTTCGTGCCGCTGACGGACCTGGTGGCCACCATGCGCGACGGCAGGCTCACCGCGCCTGTGCTGGCGGGAGCCTGAACACGGGCCTCACCCCGGATGGCCCCGGCGGGATCACCGCCGGGGCCATCCTCATCGATGCTGCCCGCTGGGCAGCCGGGCTAACCTTTCGGGGTCACCTGGAGCCGGTCGAACGAGACCTGCTTACCGTCCTTGTCCAGCACCACCACGTCATCACGGCCGTTTTGCACGCCGGCGGGCAGGATGAATTCCACCGTGTTGTCCGTGGTGGGGAAGATCCAGCCGATCCGGTAGCTGCGCTTGTTCAGGTACACGTAATACCACTGCCCGTAGTCGAGCCCCGCGAGGACCACTCTTTGGCCGTTGCGGTATTTGTCCGCGGTGCCGAAGTCGAACGGTGCCACCTGTCCGTCCAGGTCCTGCACCGCAAGCGCGGGAACCAGGTCCGGCTGGGCAGGCTGCACATTCAACTGGATGGCACCGCCGGTCACTGTGGCGGACACGCCTTTGGCACCGTTGTTTGCCGTGGCAGCGAACGTGACCGGTCCAAGCTTCCCGGCCGCGACGTCCGCGGCGGTCAGGCTGTACGACCGGGTGGCCGCCAGGGTGCCGCCCGCCGCCAGGTGCGGTGCCTCGATGCCGGCATCCGGGGCGACCACATTGTCCAGGGATACGTTTCCGGCGTTGCCCAAGGTGTAGGTGTACGTGATGGCGTCGCCTGCGGAGGCATAGCGGTCGCCGTCCCGGTCCGTCCACTCGGCCGCAACGGTGCCGTCAAGCCTGGCGTCCCGGACTTTCACGTCGGTTTCGCCGCCGTTCACCGCGTAGGTCCGGGTAGTCTGGCCGGCCGCACTGACCTCCCAGGTGGAGTCCGGGACAAAGAATCCCTGGTCCGCTTCCGCGGCCGTCACGGTGTGGCGGGGCGTGGCACATGTGTACCCCTGTCCGGCGGGTAGGACGCTGTAGCGGCAGTTGCCCGGCCCTTCGGGAAGGAACGGACTGAAGTTGCCGGCGGTGGGGACCACCTTCTCCACCAGCGGACTGCTGTTGGTCACATCAAATTTGTACGGGAACGCTTCGCCCGCCGTGTACGGCTGGGTGGCGAGGTCGCGGCCGGCGTCGTTGCGGCTGCCTGCGATGCCGGCGGACACCAGCCCGTCCCGCAGCGGCACCGCGGCCCCGCTGAAGGCAACGTTCTTGGTGAGCGTCGGCGTCGCGCTGGCCGTGATGCTGAAAGTTGCCTCGGGGACGAAGTAGCCGCGGTCGATGTCCTGCGCGGTGAGCGTGTGCTTGGCAGTGGTGCAGTTGTAGGAGGCGCCGGCGGCCAGGTTGTTGTACCGGCAGTTGGGCGCCGACGGCGGCAGGAAACCTGCATCGAAGTTCCCCGAGACCGGCACCGAGTTGGCCGTCACGTTCGCCGTGCTTTTGACGGCGAAGGTGTACCCCAGCACGTCGCCGGCTTTGTAGGGGTTGGCCGCCACGTCCCGGGCGGGTGCAGCTCCCGTGATGCTGAGGCCCACCTGCGGCGCCACCGGCACGGTGGCGGTGAACGTGGACTGCGAGACCCGGCCGTCCGCCGTCGTTAGCGCTGCGTTGAGGTTCTGCGGCCCGCTGGCCGTGGCCGCCGCAGTCAGGGCGACGTTGACGGCAACCGAGGCGCCGGGGGCGACGTCGGGCACGGGCACCGTGGTGGCGGACCAGCCCGTGGGGGTAAAGACGGTGGCGGTGGCCCCTGACAGGGTGGCGGCTTCCTGGTTGGTCACGGTGACCGCCACCTGCTGGGTGGCACCGGGCGCCGTGGTGACGGCGGGGAGGGACAGCGGTGCGCAGGCGTAGTTGAGCCAGGCGTCGTCGAAGGTGGAGAACTGCATGTTGTCCGTGTAGTTCCCCTCGTAGAGGACGCCGAACCTGCCATCCTCCAGCCGGGTCACGGTGGAGTAGGCGGAGAACCCGGGACGGATGGTGCGCACCCCGGGCCAGGTGGCGCCGTCGTCGCACGAGACCCGGGCGGAGACGTTCTCGCGCGCGGTCTTGGAATTGGCGTTGGTGAAGACCAGTTTCCTGGCGTCCGCTGTGCCCGGGGCAGCGTTGGGGAACATGCGGGCGATGGAACCGTTGTTGGCCGGATCCGGCAGCTCCGTGTCCTGGGTGACGGGACCGTAGGTGGCCCCGCCGTCGCTGGAAACAGCAACCTTCCGGTAGCCCTGGTTGGCGTTGTCCCGGGAGTTCAGCAGGACCCTGCCGTCGGAAAGCTCAACGGTCTTGTTCTCATCCATCCGGTCACCCACGTTGGCGCCCTTGTGCCAGGTGGCACCGTGGTCGTCCGAATAGACGCTGTACGCCTGGATTTTGTTCGTTCCATCGGCCTGGCGGACGTCACCGGCATACTGCTGGATCAGCCGGCCCTTGTATGGGCCGTACTTGAGCTGGATGCCTTCGCCGGAGGATGCGAAGTTGGACCGGACATCGCCCGCAACCGGGCTGGTGCTGCTGGCGCCCGGCTTGGTGACGTTGGTGATGAGCCGCGGCCCGGTCCACGTGAGGCCGCCGTCGGAGGATTCGATCACGGCGGAGGAAATGACGTTGCGGTCCGCGTCATCATTGCCGAACTGGCTGCCGCCGAATCCTTGGTCCTTTGAGTAGACGAAGAACGCAAAGACCTTGCCTGCCTCCGCGTCGTAGACGTAGGAGGGATCGCTGTAGCCGTATTTCGGCCCCGCGGCATCGGCCACGTGGCCTGCGGCAATCACCTGCACCGGCCCCCACGTGCGCCCGCCGTCCGTGCTGCGCCGCTGGACGATCGAGTTGGGGTTGGGTGCGTCTGCGGAGCTGCCCGGCCGCCCGTCCCAGGCCGCCAGGACCACACCGTTGCCTAGGTAGGTCAGCGCGGGGATGCGGTAGAAGAAGTTGTCCGCGGTGCGGTCGGACCCCAGGTTGGTTTCCTGGAAGGTTCCGGGCGGGTTGGTGGGGCTGTTGCCAGGAATGGGCGCCGCCTGCGCCGCAACACCTCCGGCAAGCAGTGCCAGGGCCAGGGCGGCTGATCCGGCGGTTCTGCACAGTGTCAGGGGTGTGCGCTGTCTTTGGGAATGTGGCAAAGGGACTGACCTTTCTGGATGCCGCGGCGATGCGGCTCTCGGCAGGGCGTCGTCGTTCAGGACCTTCAAATGTTGTTCCTACTACGTACGACGTCCTACCAATGTAATGTGCCGACAGTCACAAAGCCAGAGGTGGCTATGCTGTAGATGTGACATCCCATCTCCTTCCCGCCACCCGCGCCGCACGCCCCGCCATCCCCGCCGCGCGGCCCGCCGTCGAGCATGTCCTGGCGGCCCGCGGCCGCGGCGGCTACCGTCAGTACCGGATCCCCGCCCTCGCCGTCACCGTCAGGGGGACACTGCTCGCGGCCTATGACGGCCGGCCCAACCTGGACGATCTCCCAAGTCCCATCGACCTGCTGATCCGGCGCAGTACGGACAGCGGGCGCACCTGGAGTGGCCAGGAAGTGGTGCGGACCGGAACCGGGCTGGAAGGATTCGGGGACCCCAGCCTGCTCGTTGACGCCGAGACCGGACGGATCTTCCTCTTCCACGCCGCCGGGACGCATGCCGGCTTCTTCGAGGCCACAGCGGGGATGGACCACCACGACCACCAGGTCCAGCATTGCGATCTCAGCATGTCCGACGACGACGGCCTGACCTGGCCGCACCGGCGCATTACGGCGGACCTCAAGGCAAGCAGCGGACGGGAGATCACGGGCATCTTCGCCGCGGCCGGCCAAGGGATCCAGGTCCACTGCGGCCCGCACCAGGGGCGGCTGGTGCAGCAGTATGTGGTGTTGAGCGGGGGCAGGATCATGGCAGCCTCGGCCTACAGCGACGACCATGGCGATACCTGGCGGCTTGGCCGGCTGATTGAGGGGACAGCCGACGGCGGCGCCCCCAACGAGAACAAGGTGGCCGCGCTCAGCGATGGCAGGCTGCTCCTGCACAGCCGGGCCACGCCGCAGCGCCTTGCGGCCGTCTCCGACGACGGCGGCCACAGCTGGAGCACGCCGGTTCCGGTCGCGGACCTTCCCGATCCCAGCGACAACGGTTCACTGGCCCGCTTCGACGGATTGCCGTCCGTCACCGGCCTCGCCGCGCCGGCCACGGATTCCTGGCTATTGGCCACCAACAACCAGGACCCCAATCTGCGCCGCAACACCGTGCTGAGCCTGTCGCCCGACGACGGCGCCACCTGGCCTGCCAAGCTGGTGCTGTGCCCGGGCAGCTCGGCGTACTCCACCGCCACCCGCCTGCCGGACGGCAACATTGGTGTGCTGTACGAACGCCAGGGCTACCGCGAGATCGTTTTTGCCTCGGTGCCGTCGGGCCAGCTCACCGGCCAGCTTTCGTCACCGGATACAGCAGGGCCCGACGCCGGCCTGCCGCCATCGGAGCCGGGCCTGGTCTTCGACATGGAGTTGCGGTCCATCACCCCGGGACTTCCCGACGTGTGGCAGAACGCCGGCGAGTTCCACGTGATGGCGCCAGGCAAAGACGGCTGGGGCGCCGAGTCGTGGAAGGAGATCGGCCAGGCCTACTCCCCCGACCAGGCCCAGGTCCTGGGCACCAGGGAGGCGCAGGACCTGAACTACGGCCCGGTCATTCCCGGGTACAAGGCCGGGGACATTCTGGCATTCACCGGAAGGGCCCGGAATGACGGCAGCCACACCGCCCGGGACGTGCGCCTGCACGGTCCGGGGGCAGGGGAGTTTCCGGCAACCGACCTCCCGCCGGGCCAGGAGGTTCTCTACTTCACGCCCACCTACACCGTGACGGCGGAGGACGTGGAACAGGATGCGTTTGAGGTTGCCTTTGCAGTGGAAGCAGCGGTGGGGGCCGGCAGGCGACAACTGTCCCGGACCTTCCGCTGCGACGTCGCGTCGGGAGCCATCACCGTGGCCGGGAGTACCGGGCGCTGAGCCGCTATTCCCCCACCAGGACCGACATGTGCCGGAGCCGCTCCACGCGTTCTTCCGGCGACAGCTGGTCAGGACCAAGCCCGACCTTGAACCCAAGGATGGGGAGCGGACCCGCTGCGGCAAGGCACCGGTCAATTTCGTGGCGGTTCAGCATGGAGCTGGGCGGGGCGCCCTGGATCTCCACTGCGGGGAGGTGCGCGTCGATCCACGCATAGCCGAAGCCGGTTTCCTCCGGCGAGCAGCCGGAAAAGACCAGGCCCTCGAGGACGCCTGCTTCACGGCCGAGCGACAGGTGTTCAACTGCCGTTTCAGGACTGCCTGATTCGATGACTGAGCGCGCCCAGTTAACGGTCACACCCACGCGCTCCAAACCTTGGTTCCGGAGCGAAACGGCGATGTCCACCTCTTCGGCAAAGGACAGGAAACCCTTCTCCGGACGTGCCCCGGGACGCGGGGCGTCGCAGTGTTCGATCAGCACTCGCGCCGATCCCCAGTCCCACTCCAGGACTTCTTTCAGCGATTCCTCGAACCAGCGGGCGGAGGCCCCACCGGCAGGCGCGGAATGGAGTTCAACAGCCTCCACCTCATGCCCGGCATCCTGCAGCCCGCGGGCATACTCCCGGACACCCGCCGCGAAGTCGAGGGCTTCCCGCCGGCCCGCCGTGTCAGCGGAGGCCAGGCCGAACGCCGCGTTGGCGGCCAGCCGCTGCATGGTCCCGGGGATGGCGGTGACCACCGCGGACCAGGCCTCCGGTGCCCCGGCGGGCCAGCCGGTCCCGCCATGCGGACCATAGGGAAGCTCAAGTCCGCGGATCGGGGAAATGGCAGCGAGGCCCCGGTAGAACTGCTCCTGCAGTTCGACGGGCTGGGCGGGGTAGGCGCCGACAATCAAGGACAAGGAAACTCCATTCGCGAAGGGTATGGCGTCAGGCCAAGCGTAAATGCAAGAAACATTAGTCCACTTGACGCTGGCTGTGATGGGACTTACAGTTTTCCATACGAGCTAGGACATCCTACATCCGATAAACATCTCCTGAACGGTGAGGCCAATGAACAACATCAAGAACCTGCCGCTGGTCAATGACGCCAGCCGCCGGAACTTCCTCAAACTCGGCGGGGCCATGGGCCTGGCCGCAGCCTTTGCCAGCTCCCTGGCCGCCTGCGGTGGACCGGCCGCCACCAGCAGCTCAACCACCAACACCTCGCCGATCAACAAGGACCTCACCATCGAGGCCGGCATCTCTTACGCCCTCTCCACCGGCTTCGATCCCATTTCCTCCTCCGGCGCCACCCCCATGGCCGCCAACCTGCACGTCTTCGAGGGCCTGGTTGAGCTCCACCCGGCAACCCGGGAGCCCTACAACGCCCTGGCTGCAACTGATCCCAAGATGGTCAACCCCACCACCTACCAGGTGGCCATCCGCGAAGGCGCCACGTTCCACGACGGCACCCCGGTCACTGCCGAGGACGTGGTCTTCTCCTTTACCCGGGTCATGGATCCCGCCAACAAGTCCCTGTTCTCGCAGTTCATCCCGTTCATCCAGGACGTCAAGGCCCTCGACGCCAAGACCGTGGAATTCACGCTGAAGTACGCCTTCCCCGGCTTCGGACCCCGGATCTCGGTGGTAAAGGTGGTGCCCAAGGCGCTCACCAACTTCCCGGCCGGCTCGGACCAGCTGAAATCCTTCGATGCCAAGCCCGTTGGAACCGGCCCGTACAAGCTGGTTTCCGCCGTCAAGGACGACAAGATCATCTTCGAGGCGAACCAGGCCTACAACGGCCCCATGCCGGCACTGGCCAAGGGCATGACCTGGCTGCTGCTCTCCGATGCCGCCGCCCGCGTGACCGCAATGCAGTCCGGCCGGGTCCAGGCCATCGAGGACGTCCCCTACCTGGACATGCAGGGGCTCAAGTCCGCAGCCACCGTTGAATCCGTACAGTCGTTCGGCCTGCTGTTCCTGATGTTCAACTGCTCCGCCGCGCCGTTCGACAACAAGCTGGTCCGCCAGGCCCTGCATTACGGCCTGGACAAAGACTCCATCATCAAGAAAGCCCTGTTCGGCAACGCCAAGCCGGCCAGCTCCTACTTCCAGGAGGGCCACCCGGACTACGTCAAGGCCAAGAACGTCTACAGCTACGATCCCAACAAGGCTGCAGACCTCCTCAAGCAGGCCGGCGTCTCCAGCCTGGAGTTCGAGCTCCTCACCACGGACACCGCGTGGGTCAAGGACGTTGCTCCCCTGATGCTGGAATCCTGGAACAAGATCCCCGGTGTCAAGGTGACCCTCAAGAACCTGCAGTCCGGCGCCTTGTATACGGACCGCGTCGGCAAAGGCGACTACAAGGTGGTTGCGGCGCCAGGCGATCCGTCCGTCTTCGGCAACGACGCAGACCTCTTGCTGAGCTGGTTCTACGCCGGTGACACCTGGATGAAGAACCGCGCCTACTGGGGCTCGACGCCGGAGCGTGCCCAGCTCGTGGACCTCATGACCAAGGCCGGCCAGTCGTCCAAGGATGACGCCAAGAAGCTCACCGGGCAGATCGTGGACCTGGTCTCCGAAGAGGTGCCCCTCTACCCGCTGTTCCACCGCCAGCTTCCCAGCGCCTGGGATGCAAAGAAGCTCAGCGGCTTCAAGCCCCTTCCCACCACCGGAGTTTCCTTCGTTGGTGTGGGCCGCACCGCCTAGCCACACCAACCGGAGACTACATTGACCACGATATTGCGCCTCCTGGGCCGGAGGCTGGCAGCCCTGCCGCTGATGGTCCTGGGCATCACCTTGCTCGTGTTCCTCGTCCTGCAGGCCGCTCCCGGCGACCAGGCGAGCAGCGCCCTGGGCGAAGGGGCCAGCGAGGAAGCGAAAGAGCAGTACCGGCAGGCCAACGGCCTGAACGATCCGCTGCTGCTGCAGTACTTCCGCTTCCTTGGAAAACTCCTCCAGCTCGACCTCGGAGTCACCACTCCGCCGGCGAAATCCGTGGCAAGCATGATCGGCTCAGCCTTCCCCCTGACGCTGCAGCTGACGTTCCTGGGCGTCATCATCGCGGTCGTGGTCTCGCTGGTCTTCGGCATCATCGGCGCCTTGTACCGGGACAAATGGCAGGACCAGCTGGTGCGGGTCTTCTCCATCGCCGCGGTGGCAACGCCGTCGTTCTGGCTGGGCATCCTGCTGATCCAGTGGTTCGCCCTTGGTCCGGCGCCGCTGTTCCCGTCCGGCGGCATTGCCACCCCGGAATCCGGTTTCGGCGGCTGGCTCAACTCGATGGCGCTGCCCGCCCTGGCACTGGGCATCCCGGTCTCGGCTTCCCTCATCAGGGTGGTCCGCACCTCCATGGTGGAGGAGCTGGACCGGGACTATGTCCGCACCGCCATCGGCAACGGCGTCCCGTACCGGGAAGTGGTCTCCAGGAACGTGCTCCGCAACGCCCTGGTCACTCCGGTCACCGTGCTGGGACTGCGGATCGGCTACCTGCTGGGCGGCGCCGTCGTCATTGAAATGATCTTTGCGCTGCCCGGCATGGGCCAACTGATCCTCAACGGCATCACCAACCTGGACGTGAACCTGGTGCAGGGCGTGGTCCTGACCATTTCCGTGACTTTCGTCCTGGTGAACATTGCCGTGGACCTCCTCTACCTGCTCATCAACCCCCGAATCAGGACCGTGTGACCCATGCGCAGCAAACTCGCTGAACGTCTGAGCGCCCCCGGACTTCGCTTCAAGGCCCTGCCCTGGGGCTCCCGCCTGGCCCTCTCCTTCCTGGTGGTGATCGCCCTCGCGGCCCTCTTCGCCCCGCTCCTGGCACCGCACGACCCGCTGGAGACCTTCCTGCCGGCCACGCCTCCCGGCGCCGAGCACTTCTTCGGCACCGACCGGCTGGGCCGCGACATCTTCTCCCGCCTGCTCCACGGTTCCCAGTCCTCGCTGATGATCGGCCTGGGCGCCGTGGCGCTGGCGGTCCTCGCCGGCGCGTTCCTCGGCTCGCTCGCCGCGACATCCAGCAAAGCCGTGAACGAACTGCTCATGCGCCTCATGGACATCCTCATGGCGTTCCCGGGCATCGCCCTGGCGGCGGTCCTGCTGGCGGCATTCGGCAACTCGGTGCCCACCATCATCGTGGCCATCGCCATCATCTACACCCCGCAGCTGGCCCGGGTGGTCCGCGCCAACGTGCTCGCCCAGTACGGCGAGGACTACGTCCGGGCGGAACGGGTCATCGGCGCCGGCCGCTTCTACATCCTGGCCAAGCACATCGTGCGCAACACCGCGGCCCCCGTCCTGGTGTTCGCCACGGTGATGGTGGCCGACGCGATCATCCTCGAAGCCTCGCTGTCCTTCCTGGGCGCCGGCGTGCAGGATCCGGCCCCGTCGTGGGGCAATGTGATCTCCTACGGCCGCAACCTGGTCCTCTCCGGCGGGTGGTGGGCCACCACTTTCGCCGGCCTCACCATCCTGCTGACCGTGCTGGCGCTGAACATCCTGGCCGAAGGACTCACCGATGCCATGGTGAACCCGCGGCTCCGCAAGGCGCCTGCGGTGAAGGACGACGACGGCGCTGCGGCATCGGTGGCCGGCGCGGCTGTCGCCGCGGTGGACACCGAGGTAGCCACCTCGGTTGCGCAACCCTCAGTCGTGGAGGAACACGAGCTCGACGGCGTCCGCGAGGCAACAACTGCGAATGCCGGCGAGCGCGAGCTGGCCCATTCCGCCCTGCTGACCGACCGCCGCGCGGCGGCCGCCAACCCGCACGCCCTGCTGGACCGCGAGCTGGAACTCCTCGCCGCCGTCGAGGCCACCCGCACCGACCGGCTGCCCCAGGTCCCCGCCAACACCCGCACCGTCCTGGAAGTCAGGAACCTGTCCATCCGGTTCCCCGGCCGCTTCGGTGACACAGCCATCGTGGACAACGTCTCCTTCACCGTCCGCGAAGGCGAAACCATGGGCCTGGTGGGTGAATCCGGTTGCGGCAAGTCCATCACGTCGCTGGCCATCATGGGCCTGCTGCCCAAGACAGCGAAGATCACCGGTTCCATCACCTTCGACGGCAAGGAACTGCTGGATCCAAAAACCGGGCACAGCAACGTCAAGGCCTACCAGGGGCTTCGCGGCGAACAGATCGCCATGGTCTACCAGGACGCGCTCAGCTCGCTGAACCCGTCCATGAAGATCAAGGACCAGATGACGCAGCTGACCCGCCGCGGCGGCCGGAAGACACCGGCCGAACTGCTGGAGATGGTCAAACTGGACCCCGTCCGCACCCTGGCCAGCTACCCCCACGAGCTCTCGGGCGGCCAGCGCCAGCGCGTCCTGATCGCCATGGCGCTCTCCCGCTCGCCCAAGATCGTGGTGGCAGACGAACCAACCACCGCGCTGGACGTTACGGTCCAGAAGCAGGTGGTGGACCTGCTCAACGAACTGCGGGAGCAGCTGGGCTTCGCCATGGTGTTCGTCAGCCACGACCTGGCGCTGGTGGCCTCGCTGGCCCACCGGATCACGGTGATGTACGCCGGCCAGGTGGTTGAATCCGCCCGCGCCTCCGAACTGCTGCGGAACCCGAAACACGAATACACCCGCGGTCTGCTGGGTGCCGTGCTCTCCATCGAAGCGGACGCTGCCCGCCTCCACCAGATCCCCGGCACCGTGCCTTCGCCCCAGGATTTCGCCAGCGGCGACCGCTTCGCACCCCGGTCGCTGCGCAGCGATGCCGACCCCAACCAGGCACTGGTCCTCACCGCCGTGGGCGGGGACTCGGACCATTACTGGGCCAGCCACCTTAAGGAGGACGCCAAGTGAGCGTATCCACCGGCAAACCGGTCATCGATCTCAAGGACGTAAAGGTCCATCACCGCGCACGCACCGGGGGGCTCTTCCGGCCCAACATCGTCAAGGCCGTCAACGGGGTTGACTTCACCATCAGCCGCGGCGAAACGGTGGGCATCGTTGGCGAATCCGGGTGCGGCAAGTCCACCCTGGCCTCGGTCCTGGTGGGGCTGCAGGCGCCCACATCCGGCGAGGTGCTGTTCCACGGCAAACCGGCCATCAAACGCAACGCCGCCATGCGAAAGGAGTTTGGCCGCGCCGTCTCCGTCGTCTTCCAGGACCCCGCCACGGCACTGAACCCGCGCATGACCATCCAGGACATCCTCACCGACCCGCTCCAGGTCCACGGCATCGGCAACGCCGCGTCCCGGGCCGCCAAGGTCAAGGAACTCCTGGCGCTAGTAGGCCTGCCAGCCTCCGCGGCGGAAGTAACGCCGTCGCAGGTTTCCGGCGGGCAACGCCAGCGTGTTGCCATCGCCAGGGCCTTGGCGCTGGACCCGGACATCATCGTCGCCGACGAACCCACCTCGGCGCTGGACGTGTCCGTCCGCGCCCAGGTGCTGAACCTGCTCTCGGACCTGAAGACCCAACTGAACCTGGGCATGGTGTTCATCTCCCACGACATCCAGACCGTCCGCTACGTTTCCGACCGCATCTGCGTCATGTACTTCGGCGAAATCGTGGAGGAAGGACCGGCGGCCCAGGTGTTCGACACCCCCCGGAACGACTACACCCGCAAACTCCTCGGTGCCGCGCCCAGTTTGCTGCACACCTGAAATTTTCAACCCCACCTCTTACAACCACGCATTGGAGTTTTCCGTGTCTTCCCAGTTCTCGGGCGTCATTCCCCCTGTCGTCACCCCCCGCCACGCAGACGGCAGCATCGACACCGCCTCGCTGCAGAACCTCACCAAGCACCTGCTCGACGGCGGCGTGTCCGGGCTCTTCGTCCTGGGCTCCTCAGCGGAGGTGCCTTACATGACCAACGCCGAACGCGCACAGGTGGTCAGCACCATCGCCGAGGCGAATTCTGCTGCTGGCGCAGCCCGCGTGCCGCTGATCGTGGGCGCCAACGAACAGACCACCAACCGCGTCATCGAGGAAGCCAAGCGGGTGGTGGACCTTGGCGCGGATGCCATCGTGGTCACCTCCATGTACTACGCGATCGGCAACGCCGAGGAAACCGAAACGCATTTCCGGAGCATCCATGCAGCCGTTGACGCCCCGGTCTTCGCCTACGACGTCCCTGTGCGCACCCATTTCAAGCTCCCCACCGACCTGCTGGTCCGGCTGGGCCGCGACGGCGTCATCGCCGGCGTCAAGGACTCCTCCGGGGACGACGTCGCCTTCCGCCAGCTCCTGCTCGCCGCCCGTGGCATCGACAACTTCGACATCTTCACCGGACACGAAGTGGTGGTGGACGGTGCCCTGCTCGGCGGCGCACAAGGCGTGGTTCCGGGCCTGGGCAACGTGGATCCCCGCGGCTACCGCAACCTGGTGGACGCTGCAGCTTCCGGCGACTGGGCGAAAGCCGCCGCCGAACAAGACCGCCTGGCCGACCTCTTCGAGATCGTCTACACCCCCAACGGACGAGTCTCCGGAGGGGCGGCCGGGTTGGGTGCCTTCAAGACGGCGCTGCAGCTCATGGGCGTCATCGAATCCAACACCATGAGCGCACCCATGCAGGCGTTGAACGAAGAAGAGACCACCGCGATCAAGGTCATCCTCGAACGCAACGGCCTGGTGTAAAACGCTGGTGATGTACGCCGTTGGTGTTGATCTTGGCGGTACCAAGACTGCAGCGGGAGTGGTCTCTGCCGCGGGGGAGGTCCTGTTTTCGGAGACCATCCCCACGCTGAACCGTGACGGCGGGTCCGCCATCCTCGATGCCACTGCTGCGCTGGTTACCGCGTTGATTGGCCGGGCCCGCAAAGAGGGCCTGGCCGTGTCGGGGGTTGGAATCGGCTCCGCCGGTGTGATCGATTCCGCCCGCGGCGTGGTGGTCTCGGCCACGGATGCCATCCAGGGCTGGGCCGGGACGGCACTGACCGCAGGCCTGGCCGCCCGGCTGGACCTGCCGGCGTCGTCCGTCCGGGCAGTGAACGATGTCCACGCCCACGCCCTGGGTGAAGCCTGGACCGGAGCGGCCGCAGGGACTGCAAGTTCATTGCTGGTGGCGTTCGGCACGGGCGTTGGCGGCAGTTTCGTGGTGGACGGCCGGCCCGTCCTGGGACACCGGCATGCCGGCGGCCATGTGGGCCATTTCGCTTCACCGCACGCCTTTCACGGGGGCGTTGCGCTGGCGTGCGTCTGCGGCGGGTCAGGGCACGTCGAAGCGATCGCCTCCGGCCCGGCCGTCCTGGAGGCCTACCTCCGGCTGGGTGGCACCGCCCCTGCCCGCGACGCCCGCGGCGTCTTCGCCCTGGCCGGCGCCGGCGACTCCACTGCCGCCAAGGCCATCCACGCCTCCGCTGCGGCCGCCGGCCAGGCGGTGGGCGGCCTGGCCAACATCCTCGATCCCGAAATCGTTGTGGTCTCCGGCGGCCTGGCCGATGCCGGGGAGCGGTGGTGGGAGCCCATGCGGGTAGCGCTCCGGGCCGAACTGCTGCCGGCGCTGGGAGACCTGCCGGTGGTACCCGCGGCCCTGGGCAATGCCGCTGCCCTTGTGGGTGCGGCCCGCCTGGTCCTTCTGCCCCTCCACACCAGCCAAGGAAGCACTCCATGATCCTGTCCCCCGATGCCCTGGAATCCCTGCGGGGCCGGCTCATCGTGTCCTGCCAGGCCTACCCCGGCGAACCAATGCGGGATCCCCGCACCACCGCCCAGGTGGCTGCCTCCGCCGTGATCGGCAGCGCCGCGGCGGTCCGCGTGCAAGGCCTGGCAGATATCCAGTACACGCGCGCCGCCGTCGAGGTTCCGGTCATTGGGCTCTGGAAAGACGGGCATGACGGGGTCTTCATCACACCCACGTTCAGGCACGCCCTGGCCGTGGCCAACGCCGGAGCCCACGTGGTGGCGGTGGACGGGACCCGCCGCGACCGGCCGGACGGCCTGACCCTGGCGCAGACTGTCGCCGGGATCCACCAGGAATCCCACGCCCTGGTCATGGCGGACTGTGGTTCGCTCCAGGATGCCGCCGCCGCCGTCGAGGCCGGTGCGGACCTCATCGGCACCACCTTGGCCGGTTACACCGGCGAGCGCCCCAAGACCGCCGGCCCGGACCTGGAGTTGCTGGCGGATATCGCAGCGGCCGGTTTCGGTGTCCCGCTGATCGCCGAGGGCCGTGTCCATTCGCCGGCGCAGGCCCGGCAGGCCCTCGACGCCGGCGCCTTCGCGGTGGTGGTGGGCACGGCCATAACGCACCCCGCCACCCTCACCGGCTGGTTCGTGGACGCCTTGGCCTAACCGCGCCTAACCGGTCTTTTGCAACGTTGCGTTGCGGGTCAGCAGTTCGGGAGCTTGGGGCTGCCGCGGTTCAGTGAAGGGCATGACCAGCAGGTTGCGGTGCAGGGTGACCCAGCCGTCCCGTTCCATCGGGCCGTGATCAAACTGGTCGGGGACGAAGAGAATGTCCCTGCCGTCGGGGTCCTGCACTTCCGCCAGGATGTCCCGGCCGTCAGGGATGTAGTCGCAGGCCTCCCAGTAGGACACCTGGTCCAGGTCATACTTACCCACCAGGCATGCGACGCCTGACGTCCTGGCCGGCGCGGCGTAGTAGGTCATGGACTCATAGGAGGCGAGCTTCCGGGATTCACGGATGACCGCTTCGCCGTCCTCGTCCTGGATGGCCGGGATGGCGTCGCTCTTGGTCAGCTGCCGTTCCAGCACTGCCATGGTCCCGGGCGTTGCCATCAGGAAGTGCGTGTAAATAAGCCAAAGACCCGCGCAGGTACCCACGCCCACCACGGCGGAGAGGGTGATGATGAGTTTCCAGAACAACGTCAACGGTTGCGCCTGCCGTTTGGCGTTCATGGATGCCCGCTGCCGAGGTCTCCGTGCGCCGGACGCACGGCTGTGACGGACTCGGTGATATTCAAGCGCTGCCCCCTCAGGCTGTTGATCTTCCTGCACGCTACACCGCGCAGGCGGGCGCCCTTTTGCTTTGCCTTCGTGTCGCAGCCTTCGCCGTCGTGCCGCAGCAGCGGTCCGAGGGGCAGGATCCTGTGGTGGCGGCCGGGACACGCAGGGACGGTCCTAGACGCCAACAGCCTCCCGGGGAACGCGCACGGGAACCTGGCCGCTACCGGGAGCCAGCAGTGCTGCCGCGGCTTCGTCTGCCACCACCGTCACGTGCTGGTGGAGTTGCAGCGCGGATGCGGGGCAGTCCTCCGAGACCTCGCCGTGCAGGGCACGGGCGAGGATGCCGGCTTTGTCAGTTCCGGCCACCATCAGGAGCAAGTGCCGTGCCTCGAGGATGGTTCCGAGTCCCTGCGTGATGCACCGGCGCGGCACGTCGGATTCGGACGTGAAGTACCGGGCGTTGGCGGCGCGCGTGCGTTCGGCCAGGACTTCCACCCGGGTGCGGGAGGAGAAGGCGGATCCGGGTTCGTTGAAGGCAAGATGCCCGTTGTGCCCGATGCCCAGGAGTTGCACGTCCACCCCGCCGGCAGCACGAATGGCAGCGTCGTAGTCCTCGGCTGCCTGCCCGGGGTCCGCCGCGTTGCCGGCGGGTACCCGAACGAGCGCCGGGTCCATTCCCAGCCGTTCGGTCACCTCCCGCCGCACCACCTCGCCATAGCTCTGCGGGTGTCCGGCAGGCAGCCCGACGTACTCGTCCAGGGCGAATGCGCGGACCCCGGACATGTCCAGCCGGTGCCCCGCGAGGGCTTGGTAGGCAGGAAGCGGAGAGCCTCCGGTCGCCACGCCCAGGACGGCGTCTGGCTTGGAGCGGACGACGGCGGCAAGAATCCCGGCGGCGACCACACCGGTGGCGGCGGCATCGGGAACGACAAAGATTTCCAAGGCTGGGCTTTCTCGTAAGGAAGGACTGAAGCAGGGCATGCGGCAGCTGGGCCGGTCGGCGTAGGGCCGCCTGCCGCGGAAGCGTGGTGGATCCGGGTTTGCGCCGCTAGGCGGACGCGACGTCCTTGAGTTTTTGGCGGATGCCGTCGAAGTGGCGCTGCAGGCGTTCGGCCGCGAGCGCCTTGTCCCGGTTGGCCACGGCCTCGTAGATGTCCCAGTGGATCCGGGCCTGTTCCTCCAGGTTGACCGGCCCCGATCCCAGGGCCTCATGGATCTGCCGGTAGACCTGCCAAAACACATCCATGAGATTGATCAGGAGTTCGTTGTTCAGGGGGGCATAGAGCTTCCGGTGGAATTCCGCGTCGTGCTCGGCCAGCGGCTCACCTTGGGCTGCGGCGGCCTGCATGGCCTCCATCGAGGACTTCAGGTCCGCGAGGTGTTCCTCCGTCAGCAGGTCGATGGCTGACCCAATCAGCCCTGACTCGAGGGCCTGGCGCACGTCGATGAGCTCCATGGCTTCTTCGCCCTTGTGCCGAAGGGACAGCCGGCCGCGGAACGTCAGTCCGGAAACCAGGGCGCTGAAGTTGTTGGGTGCCACGAACATGCCAAAGCCATGGCGGATTTCGATGACGCCGAGGGCTTGGAGGACCTTGAGGGATTCCCGGACGGTGTTCCGCCCGACGCCGAGCTCTGCGGACAGCTCGCTCTCGGTGGGCAGCGCATCGCCAACGTCCAGGCCACGTTCCAGGATGAGCTCCATGATTCGGGTCTGGAGGGCATGGGACCGGATTTGTGCACTGAACCTTGCGGGCGGTACCGCTGCGGATGCTACTGTCACGTCATCTCCTTTGACCGCACCGGGCGGCGGCCTTTCGTCTTCCATTAGTGTACAGGAGATGGGACGTCCTTTGTCTTATTTCGTTCATGCTGTCGGGAGCACGCACCACAGACCACCTTCGCCTCATGGTGCCCCGCGCAGAATTGATCCGATCTTGAGGCAAATCTTGCACCCCCTAGACATTTGAGGTCCACGCTGGAGGTATCAGACAAAACCAGCTTGGGGAGCAGGAAGTCATGGGAACCAAGACAGCATTGGACAACGAAGTCACCACAGTTGGAGGCGTGCTGACCGACCTCCAGCCGCTGGATTTCCACACTTTGGGGCTGGCCGGGTGCATCGACCGGCTCACGGCACCGCTTCGCCAGCACGGAATTACGGTCCACTGGGATACTCCGCACTGGGGCATCGAGATCCCGGCGGACTGTGCCTCCCTGCTGTACCAGTCGGCCCGGGAAGCCCTCAGCAACGCCTTTAAGTTCTCCGGCGCATCCACAGTGACCGTCCAGCTGCTGGCCGTTGACCACGGGATCCGCCTGGTGGTGGCCGACGACGGTGCGGGCTTTGACCGGGACGCCGCCACGTGCGGGCGGCACCACGGGTACGGGCTGCGGCTGATGGCGGTGGCCGTCCAGGAAGCCGGCGGCACAGTGGAGATCACATCCGCACCGGGCAGCGGCACCAGCGTGACGGTAACCCTGCCGCTGGACTAACAAGCTCGGATGGCCGCTGTCGCTGGGACGGCGGCCATCCGTATTCACGCCCGCGGCAGGACGCCAGCGTGAAAGCTTGGCATTGTCCGGTTCAAGCGTCGATGCGTCCGGGCGCATGGGCCGCCAGGACCCTGGCCACGAAGACCGAACACTCATCAGATGTGACCGTCACCAGCCGGGCAGGTAGTCCGGAAGGCAGAAACCCCTTGCGCCCGGCATTGCCGTCTATTACGTTGTAGTCGTAATCGAGAAAGCGCTTTCCTGCATTCTGGCGGGACCCCTGAGCGCGGCAATCACCAGTGGAATCGGATGACATGACGGACAGCACCCTCATCAGGTGGATCGATGGACAGGCCCCGGCAGAAATCAGCGGCGGAACAACGTGGGGCATGCCGTTCGCCCGCGGCTCAGTGCCCGGCGCTGATGCACTTTCGGTGGCGGACGCCGCCGGCACTCCCCTCCCCAGCCAGGCGTGGCCGCTGGCCACGTGGCCGGACGGCTCCCTGAAATGGGCGGGAATCGCCCTCCCGGCGACGGACACCCCGTCGGAAACCTACCGGGTGCGGACCGGCGCCGGTACGCCCGCAGCAGCAGGCCGGCAGGCGCCGGAAGGTACGGCCGTCACGGTCACCGAGGATGCCGGCGCGCTGACAGTTGATACCGGCGTCTTGCAGATGGTGATCAACCGCAGCGGATCCACCCTGTTCAGCAGCCTGTCCAGGGACGGCAGGCCCGTTGCCCGCGACGCACGGCTGGTCAGCCTGCTGCAGGACGGCGTTCCCGAAGGGGCCGGAACCGCGGGCCGGAAGGCCTTCACCGGCGAGGTGACCGCCGTCGTCCTGGAACAAGCCGGGCCCGTGCGCGCGGTGGTGCGGCTGGAAGGGCGCCACCACCCCGACCTGGCGGACTACGCGCATCGCGACTGGCTGCCGTTTGTGGTGCGCTTCTACTTCCACGCCAACGCCCGCAGCGTGCGCATGGTGCACTCCTTCATCTGGGACGGGGACCCGGAGCAGGACTTCCTGGCCGGCCTCGGCGTCCGGTTCAGCGTGCCGCTGGAGGCTGAACTGCATGACCGGCACGTCCGGATCGCCGGGGCCGACGGCGGGTTCCTCACCGAGGCCGTGCGCGGCCTGACCGGGCTGCGCCGGGACCCCGGCGCGGACGTACGGGAGGCGCAAATCGCCGGCCGCGCCACTCCCCCCGCGGAGGCATGGAACCCCGAGGTCTCAGGCCGGCTGCACCTCATCCCCAGCTGGGGAGACTACACCCTTACCCAGCTCAACGCGGACGGATTCGAACTGCGCAAGCGGACCACCGGCGGCCATGGCTGGGTGGGAATCTCCGGCGGCACCCGCTCGGCAGGCTTCTGCTCCCTGAGCGACACCCGCGGCGGCCTGGGCGTGGGAATCAAGGATTTCTGGCAGTCCCACCCGGGCCAGCTGGACATCCGCGGCGCTGCTACCGGCGAGGCAACCCTGACGGCATGGCTGTTCTCCCCGGAAGCCCAGCCCATGGACCTGCGGTTCTACCACGACGGCCTGGGCCAGGACACGTTCGAGGAGCAGCTCGAGGGGCTCGAGATCACCTACGAGGACTACGAACCCGGATTCGGCAATCCCACCGGCATTGCCCGCACCCACGAGGTGACCCTGTTCGCCTATGACGCCACCCCGTCCACCGTGGGCCTCGCGGCCGACGCCGCCGCCGCGTCCACCCCGGCGCTGCTGCAGGCCACACCGGAATACCTGCACTCCGTGGGCGTCTTCGGTGACTGGGACCCGGTGGACCGCAGCACTCCCGCACGTGCCCGGCTGGAAGACCAGCTGGACTTCCTCTTCGACTTCTACGCCGGCCAAGTGGAGCAGCGCCGCTGGTACGGCTTCTGGAACTTCGGCGACGTGATGCACACGTATGACTTCGACCGGCACGTGTGGCGCTACGACGTGGGCGGATACGCCTGGGACAACTCCGAGCTCTCCCCCGACCTGTGGTTGTGGTACTCCTACCTCCGCTCGGGCCGGGCAGACATCTTCCGCTTCGCCGAGGCAATGACCCGGCATACCGGCGAGGTGGACGTGTACCACCTGGGGCCATGGAAGGGCCTGGGTTCCCGGCACAACGTCCAGCACTGGGGCTGCAGCGCCAAGCAGCTGCGGATCAGCACCCCCGCCTACCGCCGCTTCTACTACTACCTCACGGCCGACGAGCGCACCGGAGACCTGCTGAGCGAACTGGTGGACAGCGACCGGAACTTCCTGGGCCTGGATCCGGTCCGCAAGGTGCGCCCGGATGCTGCCACCTACCGGCCCAACCGGGGCGCCCTGGGCGTCGGGCTGGGGACAGACTGGGGATCCCTGGCCGCTACCTGGCTCACCGACTGGGAACGCACCGGTAACCCATGGTCCCGGGACCGGCTGCTGGGCACAATGGCGGACATCGGTGCGCTGAAGTACGGCTTCCTCACCGGCGAAGCCTTGTACGACCTGGACAAAGGCCGGTTCGACACTGGCCGCGAACAGATCCAGGTCTCACACCTCAGCGCCGTCTTCGGGCTGGTGGAGATCTGCAGCGAACTGGTGGACCTGGTGCCGGATGCGGACTTCGAACGGGCCTGGCTGCAGTACTGCCGCCTGTTCCTGGCCACCAAGGAGGAGCAAGTGGAAGCGGTCGGCCAGCCCTTGGAGGGCGTCTACCTGACGCAGGCGCACAGCCGGCTGACGGCGTACGCGGCGGCAAGGTTGCAGGATCGTGACCTCGCAGCCCGGGCCTGGGACAGTTTCACCGAGGGTGGCGAGCACCTGAACCACGGATCCGCCTTCACGCTGCGCCGGATCGAGCCACCCCACGTACTGCTGCCCGTGGACGAGGCGCCCACCGTCTCCACCAATGACACGGCGCAGTTCGGGCTGGCGGTGATCCAGAACCTGGCATTGGTGGGCAAGTACCTGGACTGACAAGTCCACCGCCGCGGACAAACGGGCGACGACGGCACCTGGCCAGGTGCCGTCGTCGCCCGTTTTCCACTTCCTTGGCACCGCCAGGTCACACCGGGATAACGGCATTTCGTGCCGCTCGAGAAGTTATCCAGTCGACGCCCACCGCCGGTATACAGCATCTCCCGGGCCGCCGTAAGGTGCTCACCTAACCCTGTTGCATTCACGAGTGAGAAGGGAAAAGAGCACGATGAGACGCAAGATTGCCGTGGTGGCCCTCGCCGCCGCAAGCCTGGCCCTGAGCCTGCTGGCCGGCGGCCCCGCCGCGCCCGCGCAGGCTGCCGACAAGCCGCTGATCGGTCTGACCTTCGACGACGGCCCGTCGCCGGAGCGCACCGCGTTCGTCCTCGACGTCCTCAAAGAAAAAGGCGTCAAGGCGACGTTCTTCCTCCAGGGATCGCACGCCCAGCAGTACCCCGACCTGGTCCGCCGGATCAAGGCCGAGGGGCACGTCATCGGCAACCACTCGTGGGACCACGCCAACTTCCCCGACCTCACCCAGGCAGGCCAGAAACAGGAGATTGACGCTACCAACACCGCCATCGGCGCCATCACGGGGACGGCACCCACACTGGTGCGCTTCCCGTTCGGAAACAGCACCCCCTACGCATTGAACTACCTCCGGAGCATCGGCATGAGCGGCGGGATCCAGTGGCATTGGGAAGTGGGTGAACCCGGCGACTTCGAATGCCCGGGCGCGGCAGGCGTGCAGAAGTACGTCCTGGACGAAGCTGCACCCGGCGCCATCATCCTGCTCCACGACGGCAACGACGTCCTGGCCTGTCCCGCGACCCAGTGGACCTACCTGGCCAAGACCATCGACGCCTTGCGCGCCATGGGTTACGACTTTGGCGTGGTGGCCCCCTCCACCACGGCCAGCGCACTGAACGAAGGCTCGTACGGGGTGGTGGTGGCGCCCTAGCCGCACCCTCCTCCGGCCGTCTTTCGCCGGCCGCTCTGGAAACCTGGCCATCCCCACATGACGAAACAGCGCCGCCCGCCTTTGACCGAGGCGGGCGGCACTGTGCCTGCCGCTTCCGCTCAGAGTTTCCCGCCGACGACGGTGCCATCCTGGACTACGTATTCCAGGTGGTCGGCGATGTCCGCCAGCACGGCAATGTCCTCCACCGGGTCCGCCGAGAGCACCAGCACATCAGCGTCCGCTCCGGGGGCGATGACTCCCAGTTCACCCGGGCGGCCCAGCAGTTCGGCGGCGGTGGTGGTCGCGGACCGGATGGCGTCGATGGCCGGCTGGACCTTGCCCAGCAGCCGGAACTGCTCGTTCTGGTGCCGGTGCATCCCGCCCAGCAGGTCCGAGCCGTACACCATCTTCACGCCGGCCTCGTGCGCCCGGGCGATCGCTTCCAGGCCGCTGCTGAGGACTGAATCCACCTTTGCCCACATCTCCTCGGTCAAGCCAAACTCCTTGCCTTCTTCCTTCAGCGCCCAGTAAGTCACCAGGGTGGGCACCAGGAAGGCATCCTTCTCCAGGAAGAGCCGCAGGCTCTCGTCGTCAAGGAGGTTGCCGTGTTCAATGGACCTGACCCCAGATTCGAGGGCGCGGTTGATGGCCCGGGCCGTGTAGGCGTGGGCTGCCACGTAGCGGTTGGCCGCTTCCGCTTCTTCGACGGCGGCCCGCATCTCCTCGCGCGAGTACTGGGTGGAGTCGATGCGGTCCGTCGGGGAAGACACACCTCCGGACGCCATGATCTTGATGTGGTGGGCCCCCTTGCGGAGCTCGTCGCGGGCAGCGGCGCGCACGGCGTCCACGCCGTCCGCCACCCGCCCGATGCCACAGCATCCCCGGCCGTTGGGTTCGTGGTCCTCGCCGGGAAGGCGCATGTCGCCGTGGCCACCGGTCTGGCTGAGGGCGCGGCCGCAAAAGTGCAGCTTCGGCCCCTCCAGGAGCCCCTCGGCCTGGGCTTTCGCCAGGCCAAAGTCGGCGCCTGAGAGGTCGCGCACGGTGGTGAAGCCCCGGCTCAGCATGCCCTGCATGATCCTCGCAGTCTGGGCGTACACGTACGAGGCGGGCGTCCAGGTCAAGGACCGGAAGTCCGCGCTGGAAGCCACCACGTGGACGTGGGCGTCAATGAGGCCGGGAATGACGTATTTGCCCGTGCCATCGATGACCCGCGCATTATCCGGCGCTTCCGCACCAGGCCCAACACTGCGGATTTTTCCGTCGGAGGTCACGACGTCGGCCAAGGAGAAGGTGCCGGCATGGATATCCAGGACGTGGGCGTTCCTGATGACGAGTGGTTCGGTGGAGGAGGTCACGGGAGGACTGCATCCTTTCCTGTCGTAATGGTTTGGTCTGAATCGATGAAGGCTGCGGCAAGCCTTTCGGATGCAGCGGACACTGCCGCGGACGCCGCGTCCAGGCTGTGGCCGGTGTACTGCCCCTCGGCGTCGAGCAATGCCAAGACGCCCACCACCTCGCCGTGGCTTGTCACCGGGATGTTGATCACCGCGCCGCAGCCCAGGGACTGGATCAAGGCGACGTCCGTGAACACCTCCGCGAGGGCGGCGGCATCGGGAGCGAGGAACGGCTGCTGGTTGGCTATGACGGTGTCAAGCCAGCCTTCGGAGATTTCCACCGACTTTTCGGCACCCAGCGGGTAGTCCACCGGGTGGCTGGTGGAGACCCTTCGGAGCACGGAGGGCCCCGGCAGCCAGCGCAGCGCGGTGAACAGGATGACGCCCGGTTCGCGGCGGAGGTGCTCGTAGATTTCCTGGAAGGCGGGGTTGGGATCCTGCGTCATTTGCAGCCTCCCAACACGGCTGCCTGCTCGGGTTCGGTGCGGGCATTGATGTCTTCCAGCGATTTGCCCGCCGTGGACGTTCCGAAGATGACGACTCCGAGAACGCCCACGGCCAGGACCACTGTGGTCATGGTGAACACGCCGCCGAAGCCGAGCGTTGCGGCGAACACACCGATGATGGACGGCGCCAGGATGCTGCCCACGCGCCCTACCGCGCTGGCCAGTCCGACGCCGGTGGCGCGCATCCAGGTGGGGAAGAGTTCCGGGGTGTAGGCGTAAACCCCGGCGTAGGTGCCGTTGAGGAAGAAGGACAGCGTTGCCGCGGCCACCAGGATCATCCCGGAATCGTTGGACTGGCTCAGCCAGAACGCACTGAGGGCCGAGCCCGCCAGGTACAGGGCGATGGTGTTCTTGCGGTCGATCCGGTCGCACAGCCAGGCCGCGGAGAAGTAGCCGGGGATCTGCGCAAGGTAAATGATGATGGAGTATTCGAAACTCTTGGTGACGGTTATTCCGCGCCCCACCAGCAAGGTGGGGATCCAGGAAAAGAATCCGTAGTAGGAGAAGGTGATCACGAACCAGATCAGCCAGATCACGGCGGTCCTCCGACGCAGGGCGGGAGACCACATGACCTTCAGGGCGTTCCAGATGCTGATCTTCTGCCCGTGTTTGGTGATGTCTTCCCCACCGGCTTCCACCACCGGAAGCTCCTTGCCGGTGGCGAGGAGCACCTTCTGCTCGAACCCTTCCACCACCCGTTCAGCCTCCGCCGCACGGCCCTGGCTCATGAGGAAGCGGGGTGATTCGGGAAGGCTGCGGCGCCACCAAAGAAGGAGGAGGATGGGGACGGCGGTAATGACCTGGGCCCACCGCCAGCCGTCGTCACCCAGGGGAACCACAAACCGGCCGATGAGTGCCGCGGCCACGAAGCCGAACGAAAAGAACCCGGCCAGGGTCCCGATGAACCAGCCGCGCCGCTTGGGCGGAATGAACTCCGAAAGGAACGGGGCGATGATGACGCTCTCCGCGCCGGCGCCAAGTCCCGCCAGGACCCGGGCAACAAGGAAGACTTCGAAGTTCGGGGCGACGGCGGCCACCACGGACATGGCGCAGTAGAAGGCAAGCGCCCACAGCATGACCTTCTTCCGGCCGAACCGGTCACCCAGCCAGCCGGACAGGATGGCACCGAAGAAGAAGCCCAGCGGCGCCGCCGAGCCCACCAGGCCCAGGCTTGCGGTGCTCAGGCCCCAGATCTCCTGGATGCGCGGCAGCAGGAAGGCAACCACGGCGCCGTCCATGCCGTCAAAGGAGTAACCGAGCCCTCCGATGAGGAGGAGCTTGTAGTGTGGACGACTGAGTGGGAGCCGGTCCAGGCGTGCTGTGAGAGACATTGGGAATCCTGCCGAAGTGGGCCAAGTTGTACAGTTTTTAGGATTTGCACAGATCTGTGCATGTAGATTGAAGTTACGTGCATCACTTGCGGAGGTCAATAGGTGAAACAAGAAGTTAACAGCGCCACCTTGACCGAATGGCTCGATGGCCAGGCCCAGGGGCGGAAGCTCGCGGCCCGCCAGCTGCAGGTCTTGGGCGTCCTCCGTTCCCAGCCGCGGCTGGCTTCCTACGGCTCCGTCAGCGACATAGCCGCCGCGGCGTCGTCGAACGCCTCAACCGTGACCCGGACCGCCCAGACGCTAGGCTTCAAGGGCTGGGCGGAGTTCCAGTTCGAACTCCGCTCCCGCTTCCTGGCGTCCTTGAGCGCCGTGGAGATCGCCGCACAACACAACGGCCACGTGAGCAGCCCGGCGCAGGCATCCCTGACCACGGACCGGTCCAACCTGGCCCACTTGGAGCGGACCGTGGACCCTGCCGTCATCCATGCCGTTGCGGACGCCATGGCAGGTGCGCGGCAGACCCTCATCATCGCCGCCGGCAGCTATGCCATTCCGGGCAAGGCGCTGGAGCACAACGGCATCATCGCCGGCTATGACGTCCGGCTGCTGGATGCCGATGTGGCAGCGTTGACCAATGCGGTCGCGCGCCTGACGCCGGACGACCTGGTCATTGCCATCAGCCTCTGGCGGGTCTATGACAGCACAGTCCGCGCCGTGGACATCGCCCATCAGCTCGGGGCCCGGATCGTCAGCATCACCGACACCGCAAGTTCGCCGGTGGCAGCCCACGCCGCCCATAAGATCGTGGTCCCCGCCGAAAGCGCGGGCTTCTTCCCCTCCCTCACGGGAGCCGTTGCCGCAGTGCAGGCGGTGGCCGTCGAGCTGGCCTCCCTGGACCGTGAACGGTCCACCCGGAGCATTGCGGCCTCGGAGCGGACCTGGGACCAGATGCGGATCATGCATCCGCGGCCGAGCACATAAAAAGACGGCCGCCCCGCCCCCGGATGGGGCGGAGCGGCCGCGCTTTCTTCTCCGTGCTACTTGGCCTTGCCGGCGTAGTAGACCGCCGGCAAGGCCGGGGCCTGCATGCCCTCACCGAGGAAGAAGCTCGGGTGCGGGGGCTGGTTGTAGCCCACGGTCTCGCGCGCTACGCCGGTCCGGTACATGGGATCGTGCATCAGGGTGCGGAGCCGGACGTCGGTGTGTGAGGTGCTGGTATAAATCCGCAACTCTGTGCTGTCAGCCGACGGGAACACGAGCTCTTCGCGCCAATCGCCCAGGAGGTCCGCCTGCAGCGACGGGTTGCCCTTGGTGTAGTTGTTGGTGCGGGCGCCGGTGGCGGTCAACAGCCGGTCGCTGGACTCCGTTTCCCAATTCCACTTGGAAATGGTGGGCACGCCATAGCCGGCCACGGCGTCGAAATCGTGGTCCACGATCTCCCGCAGCAGGTCGCCGTCCCACCAGGCCATGAAGTTGGCGGCGGGAATCTTGTCGGAAATCCGCTCACCCTTGGCGGACATCAGGTAGCCGACGGTGGAGTTCCACGCGGCGTCGCCACCCACCGCCCAGCTCTCCGAACCCGGGAAACGGGGGTCGATGTCGCCGGTGGCGCCGCGGCCGGTGTCCTTGAAGGCCGGGATGCTCCACAGGACCTCACCGGTGGCGGCGTCACGGAAGGTGGCACCGCGGTTTCCACTCGACCGCATGTCCTCGTGCACCGCGAACGTTTCCAGGCCGGGCCGGGAGGGATCGAGGTCGCCGGTATGGATGGCGTCGCCGTGGCCAAGCTTGGTGTTGTACAGCGGCTGGCCGTCGTCGTCGATGGTCATGGAGCCAAAGACGAACTCGTCCTTGCCATCCTGGTCCACGTCCGCCACGGAGAGGTTGTGGTTGCCCTGGCCCTTGTATTCAGCCCCGGCAGCGTCGGAATCGAACTTCCACCGCTTGGCCAGCTTGCCGTTCACCAGGTCATAGCTGACCAGGACGGTACGGGTGTAATAGCCGCGGCTGAACATCATGGACGGATGCTCGCCGTCGAGGTATGCCACAGCACTGAGGAACCGGTCCACGCGGTTGCCGTAGCCGTCCCCCCAGGCGGTGACGGTGCCGCGGGGCGGATCATAGGGAACGGTGTCCATGGCGGTGCCGGCAGCCCCATTGAACACCGTGAGGAATTCCGGCCCGGACAGGACATAGCCCGCGCTGTTGCGGTAGTCAGCCGCCGGGTCGCCAATGACGGTGCCCGCGGCATCCGTGGTGCCGTCCGCGGTCTTGAAGGCAACTTCGGCCTTGGCGTCGCCGTCGAAGTCGTAGGCGAGCATCTGGGTGTAGTGGGCGCCGGCGCGGATGTTGCGGCCCAGGTCGATGCGCCAGAGTTTGGTGCCGTCCATCTTGTAGGCGTCCACGTAGACGTTTCCGGTGTACCCGGACTGGGAGTTGTCCTTCGCGTTGGAGGGATTCCACAGCTGGATGATTTCGTAGGCGCCGTCGCCGTCCAGGTCCGCCACGCTCGAGTCGTTGGCGCTGTAGGTGTAGGCCTGCCCCGCCGGGGTGACGCCGTCGGCCGGCTTATCCAGCTTGATGGGCAGGTAGTTTTGGGCCAGCGGACTGAACCCGGCGCTCAGCTTGTCCTGCCCCTCGCCGTTGCCCACGGTCTTGATGACGTAAGTGGAGTCCGCCTTGCCTGCGCGGTCCACGTAGGTGGTGGTGCCACGGACGGGTTGATCGGTGATCTGGACGCCGTCGCGGATGACGTGGAAGCCCACGCTGTCCTTGTCCAGGCCCAGCATCCGCCAGCCCAGCGAGACGCCCTGGTCCGTCAGGACGGCAACCGGGGCACGGTCAAGGCTCTCCACCTGCCGCTTCAGCTGCTGCCCTGCCGGCGCTGCCGGGACAGCCGGGGAGCCGGAATTTGCCGGCGTTGCGGGAATTGCCGGCGCCGCGGGGTCCGCGGCCGCTGATGGAAGGCCGGTGAACGCAATCGCTGCCGCCGCCAGGGCGGCAGCAGCAGCCTTCGGCGCCCTGCCCGTCCGGGGCGTCGGGGAATACATTGAGGGGTTTGCCAAAAGAACATCTCCTTTGATGCGGCGGCAGCACAGGGCACCGCCCAGCCATTTTGGAACGTTTCATTCACAGTGGACAGTCCCCCTTACGAGTGATTTTGAGGAGGATTGCTGCGAGGAAACGCTTTCTGCCCTTAACGTCTATCAGCGCCTGACAATTTCAGTCAAGGCTTTGACGGGATCTTAATGGGAGAAATTGTTCTGTTACGTTTCTTTCCGTTCGCCGGCGTTTCGCTGGTGGGTGGCCTGTCGCTGGACCGGCGCGACAAGGAGGACCTGGTGACCGTCACCCTGGAGCACCCGGTGCTGCGGCAACGCCAAGGCCAGATCCAGACCATGACCGGCCGCACCCAGCCGGCCACCCTGACCGCATTCGTGGACGCGCTCATCGACGCCCTGGACCAGCTTGCCTGACGGCGGTCCCGCTACTTCCGCGCAGCTGCCCGCAGCAGGGGCAGGGTCCGGGTGGGCATCACTTCCACCAGAGACATCGCGGTGCTGGTGCGGACGACGCCGTCGATGGCCAGCATCGCGTTGGTGATCCGGTGGAGATCGGCGGGGTCCTTCGCAGCCACTTTGGCGAGCAGGTCGGCGTCCCCGGTCGTGGCGTGCATTTCGATAATTTCCGGGATGGTCTGCAGTGCCGCTACGGCCTGGTCGCTGGATGACTGGCTGATGGAAATCGAGATGAAGGCAACCAGCGGCAGCCCCAGCGCCGCTGTGCGCACCCGCTGGCTGAAAGGGGCCAGGCTGCCGTCGTTCACCAGCCGCCTCAGCCTGGCGTGCACGGTGTTACGGGCCACGCCCAACGTCCGGGACAGTGAAAGGACGGTGGCTTGGGGGTCCTGGTCGAGTGTGAGGAGGATCTCGGCGTCCAGGGCATCAATGTGGTGCATAGTGAGCATTTTGCCACTTTCCCGGCAAGTAAATGCCTGATCTGTCCTGCCCGGGACGTCTGTGTTGCGCAGACGTCCTGCCTCACCCCACCATGCTGTCCATGACCGCTACCCTTCCCGATGCCGCCATGCCGGAACTCCGTGCCGCCGTCGCCCAGCTGCCCGCCTACGTGGCAGGCAAGGGCGCGCAGACTGATTTGACGGCCGCCCTGGCCGCCAACGAGAGCCACTTCGCTCCCCTGCCGTCGGTTGTGGAGGCGATTTCGGCGGAAGCGGGCCGGATCCACCGGTACCCCGGAATGGGAGCGCCGGAGGCCCGGGAAGCCATTGCCCGGCATTTCGGTGTCGCAGCCGAGGAAGTCGCTGCCGGCCCGGGCAGTTCCGGGGTGCTCCAGCAGATCATTTCGGCCGTGTGCGGCCACGGCGACGAAGTGGTGTTCGCATGGCGCTCCTTCGAGGCCTACCCCATCCTGGTGGCGGTGGCCGGCGCCGTTTCGGTGCCCGTGCCGCTCCTGGCCAATGAGCAGCACGACCTTCCCGCCATGGCGGCTGCCATCACGGACCGCACCCGGCTGGTGATCCTATGTTCGCCCAACAACCCCACGGGGGTCTCCATCAGCGCCGGCCAGCTGGAGGAGTTCCTCCAGTCCGTCCCGCCGCGGGTGCTGGTGGTGCTGGACGAGGCCTACATCGAGTTCCAGCGCGGACCCGGCGTTGATGCCCTGGATTTCTACCGCCGGTACCCCAACCTTTGTATCCTGCGCACTTTCTCCAAGGCCTACGGACTCGCCGGCCTGCGGATCGGCTACGCGATCGCCCGGCCGCAGATCACGGAGGGCCTCCGGCGCACCGCCGTGCCGTTCGGCGTGAACAGGATGGCGCAGGCCGCCGCGGTTGCCTCCCTTGCGGCCGGGGACGAAATCCTCCGGCGGACGGAGGCGGTGGCGGCGGAACGCAGCCGGGTCATCGACGCCCTCCGCGGCCATGGCTGGGACGTACCGGACAGCCAGGCGAACTTCTACTGGCTCCGCGCATCCGACGAGCTCCGCGAACAGGTCCTCGCCGCCCTGGGTGAGGCCGACATCCTGGCCCGCGGCTACGCCAAGGACGGCGTCCGGATTACGCTTGCGGACCCGGACACGAACGACAGGGTGCTTGCCGTCCTTGCCAATCGTGGACGCTTCCTGCCCCAGACGGGTGCGGCCCAGTGAGCGCCCCCGCGGAAACCCCCGCCGCACCCAGCATGGACGGCCGCGGGCACCAGGAAGGGCCGACGGCGGCGCGTCCAGGGCCGTCGTCGGCCGTCCGCCATTCGGCAGTCGAGGACGTCCTGGGCATCCTTACCGGCACCTTCGCAGCGTCCTTGGGCTTGTTCCTGCTCAAGTCGAGCGGGGCGGTGACGGGCGGAACCGCCGGCCTGGCGCTGCTGGTCAGCTACACCGTACCTTTGCCGTTCGGCATCATCTTCTTTGCGGTCAACCTGCCGTTCTTCGCCTTGGCAGTCTGGAAGAAGGGCTGGGATTTCGCCCTTCGGACCGGGGCGGCCATCGCACTGGTCTCGGTCCTGGCCGGCGTGCACCCGGCCGCATTCGGCTCCGTGCACCTGGACCCGCTGTACGGCGTGCTGGGCGGAAACCTGCTCGCCGGCGTCGGGCTGCTGATCCTGTTCCGGCACAAATCCAGCCTGGGCGGTTTCAACATCCTGGCCTTGCTCCTGCAGGAGAAGTTCGCGTGGCGCGCAGGCTACGTCCAGATGGTGCTTGACGTGGCCATCGTCCTGGCATCCCTCGTCCTCGTTGCGCCGCTGATGGTGGTCCTGTCCGCGGTGGGCGCCACCCTGTTGAACCTGGTCCTGGCCCTGAACCACCGGCCCGGCCGCTACCTGGGAATGTAAGCGGACAAGGGCCCATCCCGGCGACGGGAACTGCTATATTCTGTTCACTTGAATTTCCGGGCCAGGGGAGCCCGGATACAGCACGTCGAACGGCCCCACTGTGACTTCCAACAGCATCTCTTCACTTCCGGAATCAGCGGAGGATCTTAGCCCCGCGTACCTCAACTGCCCCACCGGGCTGGTGGAATATTTCTTCTCCGACGGTATCTTCCGCTGGTCTGATGACCTGTACCGCATTTACGGCTACGAGCGTGGCGACGTCATCCCCTCAATGGACATGGCCCTCGCCCACATCGAACCGGACGACAGGCCCACCGTGCAGGCGTTCTGGGACCGCGTGGCGGCATCGGGCGGCCCGTCATCGATCTACGTGTCCATCCGGGACCGAAAGGACCGGCAGCACAAGCTGCTCTTCTCGGCGGACTTCATCATCGAAAACGGTACCCCGGTGGGCGTCTGGGGTGTGGTGGTGGATCTGACCCAATCGATCCATACGGACCGGCACCAGCTGGCAACGGAAGCAGTCGCCGCGTCGGCCCGCAACCGCGCTGTCATCGAACAGGCAAAAGGCATCCTGATGGGCCGCAGCGGCGTCACCGCGGACGAAGCCTATGAGCTGATCAACCAACAAAGCCAGTCGCTGAACAAGAAGGTCCATGCGATTGCGCACGAAATCGTGGACCGGGCCGCACAGCATTCCCGCAGCCCACAGGGCTGACGCACTGGCAGGGCCCTGAAATATCCTGGCGCGGCCCGGTGTTGCCGCCCGTATGACAACAATCGGAATCATCGGTGCAGGACATATTGGCAGCCAGGTTGCACGGAAGGCCGTGGAGCTGGGCTACGACGTGGTCATCAGCAACTCCCGTGGGCCGGAAACCCTCCAGGAACTGGTGGCTGAGCTTGGCCCCAAGGCCCGCGCCGCCACCGCAGCCGAGGCTGCAGCCGCCGGGGACTTTGCCGTGGTCACCGTGCCGCTGAAGAACTACAAGGACATTCCGGCCGAGCCGCTGGCCGGCAAGATTGTCATCGACCCGAACAACTACTACTGGGAGCGGGACGGCAGGATTCCCGCCCTGGACAACGGCGAGGCCACCACCTCCGGCCTGCTCCAGGAGCACCTGCCCGAGTCCAAGGTGGCCAAGGGATTCAACCACATCATGGCCAAGGACATCACCTCAGACGGAACTCCGGCGGGAACCGAAAACCGGCGTGCGCTGGCCACCGCCAGCGACTACCCGGAGGCCGCCGAACTGGTCACGCGCCTGTACGACGAGTTCGGTTTCGACACGGTCAACGTCGGCCCGCTCTCGGAAAGCTGGCGGGTGGAGCGTGACCGCCCGGCCTACGTGAAGCGGCAGACGGCCGCTGAGCTGACCGCCAACCTGGCCAAGGCCCCGCGGACCATCTGACCCTGCAGCAGCGGGTTCAACCACTGGCCGGCAGGTCCTCCTGCCGGCCAGTGGTGCGCTCGGTGGCGCGTGGCGGGTCCTCGATGAGCCGACTGCAGGGCAGAAAGGGACCAAGGGAAGAAGCAATGAAAGCCGCCCCGAAGGCGAGGAGGTACCCGATCTGCTTACAATCGAAACCTCTGACCACTACTGAGGGACCCATGAAGAAACTCGCCACAGCCCTGTTTGCCGCCGGCCTCGTTGCCTCCGCCACGGCCTGCTCCGCCTCGCACCAACTGACCACCGCTGAAACCTGTGAGCGGATCCAGGCTGTTGTGTCGAACCCCGCCAACAACGCCGGCAAGACGGGCATGAACAACCTCGCCAACCAGATCCGCCCCATCCACGCCGTTGCGTCGGACGATCTCAAGCCCGCCCTCGCTTCGATCCTTGCGTACACGGATGAGCAGGCCAAGGAGAACCCGGACAAGGACAAGCTCGCCGATCTCCAGTCCGGCTACCAGGAGGCCGGCAGCACCTACAGCAAGTTCTGCGGCCAGGCCGCCGGCTAGGCTGCCGGGTGAAGGAACCGGCCGCCCCTCCGGGCGGCCGGTGACCTTTCAGAGCGTCGCCGGGTCTGTATTCGCGCCGCACAGGATCACGGCAACACGTTCATCCTTCCCGGGCACGTAAGCCCCGGAGGCCAGCGCGGCGTAGGCGGCTGCGGCACCATGCTCCACCACAATCCGGTAGTCGTTCCACAGCGCGGAGCGGGCGGCGACGATCTGTTCATCGGAGACCAGGACGCTTTTGACGCCGCAGCGGACCGCGACGGAGAAGCCGATGTCGCCTATGCGGCGGGCACCCAGGGAGTCCGCGGCGACGCCCGATACCGCGACGTCCACCGGTTCCCCTGCCGCCAGGGCGGCGTGGAGGGTGGGCGCAGTTTCCGGTTCCACAGCCACCACTTTGGCGCGGCCTTCCACTGCGGCAGCCACGCCGGCCATCAGTCCCCCGCCGCCCACGGCCACCAGGACGGTGTCCACCTCCGGCACCTGTTCCAGCAACTCGGAGCCCACGGTCCCGGCGCCGGCGGCAATTTCCGGCTGGTCGTAGGCATGGCAGTAGACGGCGCTGGTCTTCTCGGCGTGCGCAATGGCGGCCTGATAGGCGGCCGCGTACTCTGAACCGCCCTGGACCACGGTGGCACCGATGGCCCTGAGCTTGCCGACTTTGACGGCCGGTGCCGCTTCAGGAACGAAGACCGCTGCAGGCACCCCGAGCTGGGCCGCCGCATAGGCGTTTGCCAGGCCCGCGTTCCCGCCGGATGCCACAACCACCCCCACGTCCGCCTGCAGTTCACCCCGTTCCATGCTGGCCAGGATCCGGTTCAGCGCGCCACGGGCCTTGAACGTGCCCGTGTGCTGCATGAATTCGCATTTGAACCAGACCGGGCCGGCGGCGGTGCCGGCATCCGCCTGCAGGACTGGTGTCCTGCGGACAAGGCCCGCTGTCCGCTGCGCGGCCTGGTCGATGTCAGCGCGGGTGATCATTGTCAGACTTCGTCATCCCAGGTGCCCGGCTCCGCCAGCGCCTCTTCGGGCTTCTGTTCCGGGTCAGCCTCTTCGCCGCCCACATACGATGCCGGGACCGTTCCGGCAGCATGGCCCTGCTGTTCCTCGCGGATGTTGGATGCTCCCGGCTGTTCCAGGTGCTGGCCGGACTGCGGGGCCTTGGTGACGTCGTCCTTGGATTCGTCCTTGGCCCCGTCCGGGTCGCCCGGCCCACGGAGGTCTGCGGTGTTCTGGGGATCGTCGCTGGAAACGGTCATGGTCCTGCCTTTCACCTGGGAACTGCTGTACCGGCCGGGGAACCCCCGACCGGCTTCCAGCCTACGGCCTGGGATTTCGTATTCGATGAAACCTTGACGTCATCCCGGTCCGGCTCCGCCCGGCGTCGTATCCTGCTGTGGACGATGGCCGGCATGGCCAGCCGGCCACCCAGAACCCGGAGCCGAGCATGACTGCAGTCCAGATCATCCCGCTGGTGATACTCGTGGTGATGTTCGTTGCCGCCACCAAGTGGCCGCTGAACATCGGTGTGATGGGACTCGTGGCGTCCTTCGGCGTCGGGTACTTCATGCTGGGCATGTCGGACAGGCAGATCCTTGAGGCCTTCCCGGCCACGATCGTCCTGACCATCATTGGCGTCACGTATTTCTTCAGCATGGCCCAGCGGAACGGCACGATCGACCTCATCGTCAAGGGCTGCGTGCGCATGGTCCGCGGCAAGATGCTGCTGCTCCCATGGGTGTTCTTCCTGATCGCGGCCGCCCTCACCTCCCTGGGCACGTTCTCCCCCGCCGCGATTGCGCTGCTGGCACCGGCCGCCATCGGATTCGCCTATGAATCCCGCATCCACCCGGTGGTCATGGGCGCCTTCATCGTTAACGGCGCCCACGCAGGCGGGTTCTCACCGCTGTCCGTGGCCGGCGTCCTGGTCCACGACATTGCCCTCCGGAACGGCTTCCCGATCTCCCAGGCGGGCCTGTTCCTGGCCAGCTTCGCGCTGAACCTGCTCCTCTCGGTGCTGACCATCGCCTTGTTCGCCCTGCTGGGCAGGCTGCGCGACGGCGCGGGCGTCCGGGGCCAGGACATCGACACCGCTACCGGCCGCCCGCATGGCGAGCAGGTGCTGACGCTGGCACTGATTGCCGGCATGCTCGTGTGTACCCTCGGCTTCCACATGCCCATCGGCTTCGTTGCGCTCTCCGCGGGCCTCCTGCTGGCCTTCATCAACGTCAGGGAACACCGGTCGTTCATCGGCGGGATCTCCTGGTCCACCGTCCTGATGGTGGCCGGCATGATCACCTATGTGTCCCTGCTGCAGCATGTAGGCGTGATCGACACTCTCGCCGGGGAGGCCCTGGCACTCGGTGCGCCGCTGCTGATCGCCCTCATCCTGTGTTACGTGATTGGCGTCGGCTCCGCTTTCGCCTCCTCCACCGCCCTGTTGACCGCCTTCATCCCGCTGGCCGGCCCGCTGCTGGCCACGAGCTCGCTCAGCCCTTCCGGGACCATTGCCGCGCTGGCCGTCGCCGCCACCGTCGTCGATGTCTCCCCCTTCTCCACCGACGGCGCCCTGGTGGTGGCCAACGCCCGCGACGACGACCGCCCGCGGGTCTACAAGCAGCTGATGTTCTATGCGGGCGGCGTGGTCCTGGTGGCGCCGGCGCTGGCGTGGGCACTTCTGGTACCTACCGGGGTCATGTAGGCGGCTGGCTCCGGGCGGCCTGCCCGGGCCCCGGCCGTTCCCCACCCTGTGAATTGCGCCTCACTCGGGACGTTGCGCCCCGGCGCGGCGTTAAACGGGGCATCGGAGGAGGCCGGATGATCATTGTGCTGACAGGCATCGACGGATCGGGGAAGTCGACGGCGGCCCGTGCTCTAATCGCCGGTGTCCGGGCCCGGGGAGGCCGGGCCCGGTTGCTCAACAACCATGCGGGCCGGCGTGTCATGTCCCTGCTGGCCGCCAGGTTGGGAGTTGGCTTGCCCGCCAGGTTGTCCGACGCCGTCGAGACCGTCCTCAGGGTGGGCAACGTGCTGGTTTCACACCTGCGCGCCAGCCGCTACGACGGCTTGGTTGTCATGGACCGGCACCTCTACTGCCAGCTGGCGCTGCGAACCGCCAATGGACTGCCACGGGGCCGGTTGCTTCCATGGTTGCTCGCCCGCCTCCCGGAACCGGACGCCATCTTCCACCTGGACATCGAACCCGCCGAAGCATACCGCCGCATCGTTGCACGTGGCACGGATTCCGAGACCCTTGATGACCTCGCCGCATTCCAGTCGGGATACCGGGAACTGCCGGAGTACGCGGGGTTCGTGAAGCTGGACGCCTCGGTCCCGGCCCATGAGCTGGCAGCCGACCTGGCCTCGCGCCTGGCGCTGCCTTCAGTCACAAAGCCGGATTAGCCTTCCGTATTGTGGAATTTGGTTTTCCTCTTGCGGAATAGTGTGACCGGGATTACGTTGGAAACGAGCCCCGAAAACGGGCTGTTCCCAATTGATAGGCAAAGGTCAATGAAGATCCCTAACCCTGAGGCACTGAAGGCGAGTTCGGTGCCCGCGAAGAGGAAGCCGCTGTATAAGTCGCTCTTCTTCCAGATTCTGATCGCCGTCGTGGCAGGTGTGCTCATCGGGCATTTCTGGCCGGACCTCGGATCCCAACTGAGGCCGCTTGGAGATGGCTTCATCAAACTCATCAAGATGATCATCGCGCCGCTGATCTTCCTGGTGATCGTCACCGGAATATCGGCCGTTGGCGACGTCAAAGCGGTCGGCCGGGTTGGCGTCAAGGCCCTGCTCTACTTCACCGGGGCCACGCTGTTCGCCCTTGTCTTCGGCCTGATCGTGGGCAACATCGTCCAGCCGGGCGCCGGGCTGAACATCGACCCGTCCACCCTCTCCCAGGCCGACCTGGACGCGAAGACCGGGTCCGCGGCACCCAAGGATGCGGCGTCGTTCATCCTGGACATCATTCCCGCCAGCGTCATCGGCGCCTTCGCCAGCAACAGCCTCCTCCAGGTCCTCTTCTTCTCCGTCTTCTTCGGTGCAGCGATCGTCGTGATCGGCCGCGAGCGGTGCATGCCGGTGGTCAATGTCATGGAAACGGTCCTGGAACTGATCTTCAAGATCATGGCCTGGATCATGAAAGTGGCTCCCCTAGGCGCATTTGGTGCCATGGCCTTCATCATCGGCCAGTACGGGCTGGACACGCTGAGTACCTATGCGGTCCTGATTGCCGCCTGCTACGGCGCTGCGCTGGTGTTCATTGGCCTGCTGTTCGTCGTGGCCTGGGGCTTTGCCCGGGTGCCGCTCTGGCATTTCCTCAAATACACCCGGGAAGAATTCCTGCTGGCCCTGGGCACAGCGTCCACCGAAGCGGTGATGCCCCGGATCATGACCAAACTGACCAACGCGGGCTGCTCCCGCGCCACCACGGGCCTGGTGGTTCCCACCGGCTACTCCTTCAACCTGGACGGCGCGGCGATCTACCTGTCGATCTCCTTGCTGTTCCTTGCCCAGGCCTTCGGCCACCACCTTGACCTGGGCCAGCAGCTGGCGGCCCTGGGCGTGCTGCTGCTGACATCCAAGGGCATGGCAGGGGTCCCGGGATCGTCGTTCCTGGCCCTGTCGGCCACGGCCGCCGCACTGGGCATCTTCCCGGTGGCCGGCGTCGCGCTCCTCCTCGGCGCCGACCGGCTCATGGACTCGATGCGCGTGGTGGTGAACCTGCTGGGCAACTGCGTGGCAACGTTCGTGGTGTCCAAGTGGGAGGGCCAGTTTGACCACAGCGTCATGGTGCGGGCCTTCAAAGGTGAAATCACCAACCACGACTCGGCCATCCTGCTCGGCAAGGAAGAGGATTTCGAAGGCCAGGAGTTGCAGCGCCTGACCGAAGGCCAGGATCCTTCGCCGAAGTTCCGCGGCGCGCCAACCCGCGACGTCATCCCCGAACTCCCGGCGGATGGGAGTGCCCGCGTGGGGTTCGGCAGCAAGGCACAGTAGGCATTCTGCCCGGCAGGTAAAGGAAAAAAGGGGAAGGCCAGGACAGCGACGTCCTGGCCTTTCCGTCTTTCCTGCCGCTGCCGCTGCCGGCCAAGCGTCCGGCAGCCCGCCGCCAACACGCGTCTCCTTGGACGGCTCCGTGTGGAATAATCCGAGAAAGTGGTCCTAACCGGACCGCTCCAGACGAAGGAGGGGCTGGATGTCCGCCACACCCGGCAACACGGCGCAGGCGGCCACCGCGCCCATCAATAACACCCAGGTCCCCAAGCATGAGCAGCTCCGGCTCATCATCCTCAAACTTGCCAAGGAGGAGCTGGAGCCCGGCGCCCGGCTTCCCAGCGAGCGGACCCTCATGGATTCCTACGGCGTCAGCCGCATCACCGTGCGCGCCGCGATCGGCCGCCTGGTCAACGAAGGGCACTTGGTGCGGGTTCCGGCGAAGGGGACGTTCGTGGCGGACTCCCCGGTCCAGTCCACGCTGCACCTGGCCTCCTTCACGCAGGAGATGGAGGCGATGGGCCACGTCCCGAGCACGGTGGTCCTGGTGGCCGAACAGGTCCCGGCCCCCGAGGACACGGCAGCCGCACTCAGCCTCGCCCCGGGCGCGGAGGCGTTCCACCTGAAGCGGCTCCGCCTTGCGGACGGCCGCCCGGTGAGCGTGGACGATGCCTGGTACAACCCCCAGCATGCGCCGGGACTGCTGGGCATCGACCTCACCGGCTCCGTCTACAAGGCCCTGGCTGCGCAGTTCGGCCACCAGATCGACCGGGCGCGCCAGAGCGTCCGGTCCGAGGGCGCCCCGGCCGATATCGGGGCACTCCTGGGGACGGGCACCGGCGCGCCGGTGCTGGCGTTTGACCGCGTGTCCTATTCGGGCGCGCTGGCCATCGAGCATTCGCGCTCCTGGTACCGCTCGGACCGCTACTCCCTCAGCATGGAGGTCCGCTTGTGACGCGGTTCAGCCGAGCGTAAACAACAGCTCGCCGGCCGTGACCTTGGCGGCCTCCACCAAGGTGGCGGTGTCCGGCTTGGAATCCAGGACGACGACGGGGCTCACCATTGAGTAGCCCGCAGCCAGGGCTGCAGTGGGATCCACATGCATGACCGGCTCTCCGGCCCCGACCACGTCGCCTTGCGCCACAAGCACCTTAAAGCCTTCGCCCTTGAGCTTGACGGTGTCGATGCCGACGTGCGTCAGGACGCCACGGCCTGACGACTCGACCACCACGAACGCGTGCGGCAGCATCTTGACCACTTTCCCTGCGACTGGGGACACCACGTCGAACGCCACCCCGGCGGGCGGCTCCACGGCTGCGCCGGAACCCACCATCTGGCCTGCGAAGACGGGGTCCGGCACGTCGGCCAGCGGAATGACCGACCCGCCGATTGGGGCCTGGACCGGCAAGGACTGCGCCACTAGAGGAGGTCCTCGATGTCTTCGGCCAGCGTGTCCGCCTCCGGGCCCACAATGACCTGCACGGCGGTGCCGGCGGCCAGGACGCCATGGGCTCCCGCAGCCTTGAGCGACGCCTCGTTGACCAGCGAGGAGTCCTTCACCTCGGTGCGCAGCCGCGTGATGCACGCTTCCACTTCCACGATGTTGCCGGCTCCGCCCAGGCCTTCGATGATTTTTTCTGCTTTGGACATGGCTGCCCTTTCTGACGGTGCCCGTACGGAGCACATCTTCCTACACCTGGGCCGGCGGCCCCGGTACGACCAATGATGGCGTCTTTCGCCACGGGCGGCCCGTCCTGGAGGGAATTTTCCTTCCTTGACACCGGACCGTGGGATGAATCACACTGAACTGGTCATAACCAGACAGTACCGGCTGGAACCCATTCTTCACAAGCCCCCACCCGAACCCCGCAGAGGTGCAACCATGCCAACATCCGAGACCACCGCCCTGGCCCCAGAGAAGAAGCCAAACCGGGCCTTCGCCACCCTTCAGCGGCTGGGCCGCTGCCTGATGCTCCCCATCGCCGTCCTTCCCGCCGCCGGCATCCTGCTGCGCATCGGCCAGGCCGACCTGCTCGGCGCCATCCCCGGTTTCGAAGGCGGCGCGTCCGTCATCTCCGCCGCAGGCAACGCCGTCTTCACCTGGCTGCCCCTCATCTTCGCGGTGGGCATCGCCGTCGGCTGGGCCAAGAAGGCAGACGGCTCCACCGCACTTGCGGCGGTGGTGGGCTACATGGTGATCGACGGCGTCTTCAAGGCGATGTCTCCCCTGGTCCTGGACGGCCAGCTGGACCCCGCGGGGAAGCCGGCCATGATCAATTACGGCGTCCTCGCCGGAATCGTGGTGGGCCTGTTGTCCGCCGGCCTGTGGCAGCGGTTCTACCGCACCAAGCTGCCCGACTTCCTCGGCTTCTTCAGCGGCCGGCGCCTGGTCCCCATCCTGACATCCGTCACCAGCCTGGTGGCCGGCGTCGTCCTGGCCCTGCTGTACCCGCTCTTCAACGCAGGCCTCTCCGCAGTGGGACAGGCTGTGGCGGGCAACGCGGTACTCGGCGGCGGAATCTACGGCTTCGCCAACCGCATGCTCATCCCTGCAGGGCTCCACCACATCCTGAACTCGGGCGTGTGGTTCCTCATCGGCGATTACACGGACGCATCCGGCCACCTGGTCCGCGGCGACCTCAACCGCTTCTTCGCCGGCGACCCCACCGCCGGCACCTTCATGACCGGCTTCTTCCCCATCATGATGTTCGGCCTGCCCGCCGCGGCCCTTGCCATCTGGCGCCACGCCAAGCCGTCGCAGAAGAAGATCGTGGGCGGCATCATGCTCTCCACCGCACTCACGGCGTTCTTCACCGGCATCACCGAGCCCCTTGAGTACTCGTTCATGTTCGTCGCGTTCCCGCTCTACGTCGTCCATGCCGCCCTGACCGGAACCTCCATGGCCCTGGTGAACGCACTGGGCATCCACGACGGCTTCACGTTCTCAGCCGGCCTGATCGACTTCGTCCTCAACTTCGGTAAAGCACAGAACGCGTGGATGCTGATCCCGATCGGCCTGGGCTACGCGGCCATCTACTACTTCCTCTTCTCGTTCGTCATCAAGCGCTGGAACCTTCGCACGCCGGGCCGTGAGGACGACGAAGTGACGGTGGAAACCGAAGCCGCAAAGTAGACCGCCCACCAACTGCACCCTCCAGCCGAAAGCAACCCAACGCATGGAAATCATCATTCTGCCCACCCCTGACGACGTCGCCCGCACGGCCGCGGATGCCATCGAGGAACAGGTCCGCCGCGGCCCGTCCGTCCTGGGACTGGCCACGGGCTCCACACCCCTGGGTACCTACCGCGAACTGATCGACCGGCACCGGAATGGCGGGCTGAGCTTCGCCTCGGCCCAGGCCTTCCTGCTGGACGAGTACGTGGGCCTGCCTGCCGGGCATCCCCAGTCCTACCACTCGGTCATCCGGGACGAATTCACGGCAAGCGTGGACTTCGGCGCCGGCGCGGTCCACGGGTTGGACGGCATGGCCCGGGATCCGCAGGCGGAGGCCGCCGCGTACGAAGCCCGGATCGCCGCCGCCGGAGGGGTGGATATCCAGATCCTGGGCATCGGGACGGACGGCCATGTGGGCTTCAATGAGCCCATGTCCTCGCTCGCCTCCCGCACTCGGATCAAGACGCTCACCCGCCAGACCCGCCAGGACAACGCGCGCTTCTTTGCTGCACAGGAGGAGGTCCCGGACCATGTGCTGACCCAGGGCCTGGGCACCATCCGGGAGGCCCGGCACCTGCTGCTGCTGGCTATGGGCGAGGCCAAGGCAGAAGCCGTGGCGGCCGCCGTCGAAGGTCCCGTCGCGGCGGCCTGCCCGGCGTCGGCCCTCCAACTGCACCCGCACGTGTCGGTGCTGGTGGACGAGGCCGCGGCCTCACGGCTCGCCCACCGCGAGTACTACCAGGACACCTTCGGCCGGAAGCCGGCATGGCAGGGACTCTGAGCTCCAGGCGGGTGCCCAGGGCCGGGACCGTGCAGTTGGAGTTGGCGGTGGAGAATGCCGGCGGCGTCCGGCTGGCCGCTGCCGTGGGCGCTGCCCGCGTTGAACTGTGCGCCGCCCTGGCGGAAACAGAGGGCATCACGCCGAGCATCGGCACCATCGGGCAGGCCTGCGGCCTGGGACTTCCCGTCCATGTCCTGGTGCGTCCGCGGCCCGGCGACTTCAGCTATTCGCCGGAAGAGCTCGATGTCATCGAGCACGATGCCACCGCGGCTTTGGCCGCCGGAGCCGCGGGTGTGGTGGTTGGTGTCCTGTCCCCGGACGGCAGCCCGGACATCCCGGCGATCCGCCGCATCGTTGCTGCTGCGCGGGCCGTGAAACCGGAAGCCGAAATCACGTTCCACCGCGCGTTCGACGCAGCCCTGGCAGCTGGTGCCGACCCGGCCGAGGTGCTCTCCTTACTGGAGCACGCCGGAGTGGACCGCGTCCTCACCAGTGGGGGCGGTCCCGACTGCGCCGCGGGGTTGGAGATGCTGGGCCGGCTTGTGCAGCAGGGGCGCCACAGTGCGCCATCGGTCCAGATCATGGCGGGCGGGGGCGTCACCCTGGCGCTGGTACCGTCGCTCCTTGAAGCGGGGGTCCATGCCGTGCACACCTCGGCGCGGCCCCGGCACGGCGGCGCGGCGGGCGGCGGACACCGGTCCGGCGCCGCGGACCCCGCACTGGCAGCACGCATTGCCGCTGCTGTTTCCATCGATGATTTCACCGAACAAAGGACCTTGAACCATGGGCGATGACGTTGTTCTTCGCGGCCGCATAGTCACCGCCTCGCTGGATGTTGCGGATGGAGTGGTGGCGGCCGACGGCGGCCTGGTCACCTTCGCCGGGCCGGCGCGGGGCTTCCCCGGGGTTCTTCCGCCCGAGGCACCCGCCGGCCGGGTCTTGATGCCGGGCCTCGTGGACGTGCACTGCCACGGCGCCTATGGTTCGGATTTCTCGGAGGGCGATCCCGATGGCGCGGCGCGGGCGGCGCGCTACCTGCACAGCCGTGGAACCACCACGCTGGTGGCAAGCCTGGTCACCGGAAAGCCCGGGGACCTGGTGCGGAACCTTGGAATGCTAAGGGAGCTGGCAGGCCAGGAGCTGGTTGCCGGCTCGCACCTGGAAGGTCCGTTCCTCTCGGGCCACCAGTGCGGTGCGCACGATCCCGGCCTGCTCCTGGAACCCGATCCGGATTTGGTGGCCCGCATGCTGGCCACGGCGGGGAAATCCCTGGTATCGATGACCCTCGCGGCAGAGCTGCCGGGTGCCTCCGAACTTGCGGTCCGGCTTGCGGCCCAAGGGATCATTCCGTCCCTGGGCCACACCGCAGCGGACCATGCGACGGCGGCAGCCTTCCTGGCACGCGCGGCGGAGGCCTTGGATTCGGCCGGCAACGCGACCGGGAGGAACCGCCCAACGGTGACCCACTTGTTCAATGCCATGCCGCCACTGCACCACCGCTCGCCCGGGCCGGTATCGGCGAGCCTCAGTGCGGCCAAGGCCGGGCAGGCCGTGGTGGAGCTGATTGCCGATGGCGTTCACCTTGCCCCGGAAACCGTGAAGTTGGTGTTTGACCTCGTGGGGCCGGAGAACATCACGCTGGTGACCGACTCGATGGCCGCCACCGGCCTGGAGGATGGGCAGTACATGCTGGGCTCCCTCGCCGTGACGGTTGCCGGCGGCGTAGCCCGGGTTGACGCCACGGGTGCCATTGCAGGGGGTACCAGCACGTTGCTGGATGTCATCCGCTCCTGCGTGGCTGCCGGCGTTCCCTTGCGGGATGCCGTCACCTCCGCCTCCGCCGTCCCCGCATCATTGTTGGGTCTCTCGGCGCAGGCCGGTGACCTGCGCGCCGGGATGCAGGCCGACGTCGTGGTCCTTGACCACGACCTGAGCCTGGCGGCAGTGCTGCGCAGGGGCCAATGGGCCAGCGCACCCAGCTGAGCAATCGGGGCAGGCTCCGCGGGTGTTTGGGCCCGGTCCAGCATGGTCCCGGGCTCATCACCTGCGTTCATGGCAGATCTGGCCGGGCCGACTAGTCCTTGTCGAGTTCCTCAAGCAGCGACTTTGCCGCCTTGGCGATGTCGTCGTAGTTGTTTTGGGCGGCCCGGCTTTCGATGGCCAGCACGGCGCACCTGTGCAGCCGGCGGAAATCCCCGAAGGGAAAGCTGTACCGGCCCTTCGTTTCGGGGGTTTTGTCGCTGTCTTCGCCCAGGTGCCAGGTGCCGTATTCGGTGTAGCCGTGCTTGTCTATGTACGCATTTTCCTGCTCCGTGTCCGGGGCATGTTCGCTCCAGTCGTCGCGGGCATCGCGCGTGATTCTGGAGTCCTTGATCAGCTTCCGGGCCTGACGAAGTCCGGCGTCGTTCAGCTTGATGGTCATGAGGGGACCTCCGCCCTGTCGCAGTTCCGTTGGTGCGGTCAATTTCAGGCTATGCAGCCGCCGCCGGATCGTCCAGCACCTACGACAGGTACCCCGCTATCCGCCGTCTTCGGCTGCTTCCTCGATCCGTCGGCGCTGCCGCTCAATTTCTTTTTCGCCTTCCTCTTCGGCCTCGTACAGCTTCGCGTTGCTGATCTTGAGTTCGAGCATCAGCGCATCGAGCTTCACATGCAGGGCGGCGGTGTCCCTGTTTTGGGTGTTCTGGATGATGAAGACCATCAGGAACGTCACAATGGTCGTACTGGTATTGATGACCAGCTGCCAGGTGTCTGAAAACCCCAGCAGCGGACCGGTCAAGGCCCACACAATGAGTACAGCCACGGCGAGGACGAATACCCAGGCGTGTCCGAGTATCTTGGCCGTCCTGGTGGTAAAACGCGTAAAGACGTCAGGCCGGTTCTTATCGCTCGTCATGATGGCCTCCGTTTGAGTATTTTGTTGTGGTTCCCGTGCTGACTGAGAATTTTAGGCCTGACCAGCCCCGGAGGAACCGCGGCCGCAAAGCGGCGACGCTTCGATCGCCGCACATTAGACAGCCCCGGGTGCTCCCGCGGCGCGCCGCCGAAATGCGGTCCGCTGCCTTGGCTCCTTCGCGGCCAGTGCACGCAACCGGGGAGCGATCCCGAAAGTCAGCGGCTGCCCGTGCCCGGGCGCCAGCAGGCGGGGCCCCAGTCCGGCAAGCCGCGTGACCGAGGCCTTGGCCACGTCCATGTTCCACGTGGTGTACCAGGGCGGCCCGGACAGGTCGGGCAATCCCAGCAGAATCCCGCCGAGGGAGTTCAGGTTCACCGTGACGATTGCGTCGCCGGTGATGAGGACGCCGTCGCTTGCGCGCCAGTAGGCAACGTGCCCGGCGGTATGGCCCGGCGTGGGCACCGCCACCCATCCGGGCATGCCCGGCACCTCACCGCTGCGGGGAAGGGGCCGCACGAGGTCCGAAATGTCACCCGCGGCCTCAATCCTGCGACGCGCACGGGCCGGCAGCGACCACATCAGCGGGGCTGTAATCCACCGGTCCAGCGGCATGGACCGCGCGGGGACATATCTTCCGGCAGCCATGGGCAACTCGGCCTGGTGGGCGTACACCGGCACCTTCCACGCGCGGGCCAACGCGCCCGCGGCGCCGGAATGGTCCGGGTGGATGTGGGTCAGGAAGATCGCGTCAGGTTTCGCCCCCGGCCCGAGGACGCGCTCAACGGCGATGCGTGCTGGTTCCGCGCCGCTTCCCCAACCGCAGTCCACCAGCACCCAGGCCGGCCCGGTCCGGACAAGGTAGAAGTTCGAAGCCAGTGGCCCGCTGCCGGAGGTCAGGAGCAGGAGGCCGGAAGCGATCTCCCGTGGTTCAGAAACACGCATCGTCCAGTCGCACCCCCGCGTGGCGTATCACCGAACGCAGCTCCATGTTGACGCTGCGGCGTTGACTCATGGTTCCACTCCGCCGACACCCGCCATGGGCCAATTCTTTCGTCGTTCCGTACCGCGCAGTAGGGCCGAACGGCCTTCGCGCGCAGGCCGGGGCTCCCCGCTCAGTCAGCCCCGGGCAGGCACACCTCCACGAGGCCGCCATTGGTGCGCGTTTCGAAGACCGGCTGGCGGGCGGTGGCAGGCCCGGCCTTGACCTCGCCGGTCCGCAGCGAAAAGGTACTCCGGTGCCAAGGGCAGACGACGCACGGGTCCCCGCCGTCGTCCTTGACCTTGCCTTCATGAAGCGGTCCGGAAAGGTGGCTGCAAACGTCGGACAGGACGTTGACGGTGCCACCCTCGCGGTGGACCAGCAGCGGGATCCCGGCCACGTCGCGCTTGTGGAGGCCGCCTTCGGGCAGGTCAACCAACGGAGCCAAGGGATGCCAGCCGGACGGGAACCGGTGCGGGATTTCCTCGCTGTGGTTCACCCCGGCGGCTTGCCGGTACGTGAGGTGGCCGCCCAGGAAGCCGCCGGCGCTCACCGTGGCCAGCCCCAGGTACGCCAGCACCTTGCCGCTGCCTTGGCTGCCCCTTGCCCTCTGCACCAGCGAGGCAAGGTAAAGCCCGGTGGCCGTGACGTTGGCCGCTGCGTGCACCAGCCCCACCCGTTGCTGCTGCGGGTGCAGCTGCGACCAGTCGGTGAACCCGGCCAGGGCGGACGGAACCACGCTGGCCGCGCCGACTCCAATCAGGAGCCTGGCGGCCTTCTCGCCTCCCGGAACTGCATCAAGGACGCCGGCCGAAAGCCAAGCGCCAATGGGCACCTGGACGGCGAGGGGATGGACCGGGTGGCCGACAGGGACGCCGTGCAGGACATCGCGGGCCCAACGGGCCGGGATGACCTTCTTTACGGCTTTCCGGACACTCTTGGCCAGGGGATCAAGCCAGTCGGCGTCCTCGAGGCGGGTGACAAGTTCAAGCGCGGGCAGCGGTTTCATGTGTCCTCCTTACCCCGATTACCGTAGTCCACTCAGGCTGGAACGGTACCCGGATCCCGGAACAAAATTCCCGCTCCGGAATCCGGGCGTTTCAACGAGTGGCGCGCACCGGCCTACTCCAGCGGCGAGCCCAACACCGTGAACCGGTGGCCGGCCATTTCCCCGGACAGCAACGGCATGGCCTCAGCGATGGCTGCGCGCGTGCTGTCCAACTGCAGTGATGCCTGGTGCGCCTCGGCGGATTCCCAGAGTTCGGAGACGAAAACCGTGTCCGGAACCTCGTCATTCACCCCCACCTCGTACAGCAGGCAGCCGGCCTCCCTCATCCCGGGCTTGGGCCGGAGCAGGATGGCCACCAGGGCATCGCGCTGGCCGGGCTTGGTTCCGAGCATTCCCACATTGGCAAAAGTCATAGGGACAGTCTGCAACACGGGCCGGACAACAGTCTCAGGGGGACGGACCGCCGGGCCGGGGCAACATGGTGGGCGCGGAAGGCAGGACAGGCGGCCGGGACGCGCGCACCTACCGGACTGCCGCCGACGCAGCGCTTGCCGGCTGTGCAGTCACTGCGCCCGGGTGCGTGAACTCGGCGCCGGGTCCCGCTGCCTCCCCCTGCGGCACCGCGGCAACGTCCGGCTGTCCCTCGGCTGCCGTCGTCGTGCCTCCACCGACGGATTCCGTCGCAGCGTCCCCGCCGGCGAACGCCCGGAGCATGGCCTCGCGATCGAACTGTCCTTCCCATTTGGCCACCACAAACGTAGCCACGCAGTTGCCCAGCAGGTTCACCACAACACGCATGGAATCCATGAGTCGGTCGGCGCCGAGGAGGAGCGCGACGCCGGCTACCGGGAAGATGCCCAGCGCACCAGCGGTTGCGGACAAGGCAAGGAAGGCAGATCCGGGAACTCCGGCCATGCCCTTGGACGTCAGCATCAGGATGCCCAGGGCCGCGAGCTGCTGGCCCAGGTCAAGGTTGTAGCCAAAGGCCTGGGCCAGGAAGAGCAGGGAGATGGAGAGGTAGATGGCTGCTCCGTCCAGGTTGAACGAGTAGCCGGTGGGAACCACCAGGCCCGTAGTGGCGCGGGAGCAGCCCGCGTTGGTCAGTTTGGTCATGATCCGCGGCAGGACGGACTCGGTGGATGCCGTGCCCAGGGCCAGCAGGAATTCCTCCCGGGTGTACTTGAGGAACTGCCACAGCGGCACCCTGGGGTAGGCCCATGCCACCACGAAGAGGAGCCCGATGAACACTGCTGCGGCGCCGTAGCAGGCGGCGATCAGCACCGCGTAGGTCCCGAGGGAATCGAGGCCGTACTGGCCGATGATGAAGGCCATGGCGCCAAACGCTCCCACGGGCGCGGCACGCATCACCCAGCCCATGATCTTGAAGAACAGTTCCAGCACGGTTTCCATCAGGGTGATCACTGGCAGGCAGCGTTCACGGCCGACGACGACGATCGCCGCGCCGAAGAAGACGGAGAAACAGAGGACCTGGAGGAGGTTGTTGCCGGCAAAGGCGCCAACGACGCTGGTGGGGATGATGCCGAGCAGGAAGGCGCCGGCATCCTTGGGCGGGGCGGTGGAGGTTTTGGCGTTGAGTGCGTCCTGGGACAGCGTGGCGGGATCGATGTTGAGGCCGGCGCCCGGCTGCACCAGGTTGGCGACGACGAGCCCGAAGACCAAGGCGAACAGCGTGGCGCCGGTGAAGTACGCCAAGGCTTTGACACCCACCCGGCCCACGGCCTTGACGTCGCTGACCGCAGCGATGCCGGTGACGATCACCAGGAAGATGAGCGGCGCAATGATCATCTTGATCAGCTGGATGAAGCCGTCGCCGAGCGGGCGGAGTCCTGCGCCGAGGTCCGGCCAGAAGTGGCCGATGAGGATGCCCGCCACCACCGCCACGAGGATCTGGATGAAAAGGGACCTGTACAACGGCTTCCTGAGTGCATCCTGGGCCGGCGGCAGCGGCGTGGTGGAGGCGGTGATCTTCATGCTGTGTGCCTGTTCGTTGGGAAGGACGCCATACGGGAGCGGCGCCTGCTTCGGATGGCGGCGCCAGAACGCCGCAGGGTCATCCCAAACGTAGGTAACCCATGTTTCCGGAAAGATAAATCCGTAATGCGGAAATATTAAAGTATTTATTCCACACGCTGTATTATTGCTGCGGCTATAGTCCAACCAGCCAAGGCCGCACCGGCGGACCAGCAACGTCGGCGAACAAAGGGACCCCATGGAAGACCCCGCGCAGGACACGACCCGCCCGCCGCAGGACACCGGAACATCCGTCACGGACCCAGCCTCCCGGCGCCGCGGCCGGACCGACCGCACGCCCGCAGGCCGGACTCCGGCCGCGGAAACCGGCATCGCCGTCCTGCTCGGCATCGCTGCCGCACTCGTGGGACTCGCTCCGTGGCTGGCTACGGGAGCCCGGCTCCCGCTGCAGAATCTGTGGGCCAGCGACGCCCTTCCGGCGGACATGCCCCTCACGTTCCTGCCGCTGAGCCAATACCGGGGTACAACCATTGTGGCGCTCTTGACCGTTGGCGCCGCGGCCGCGGGCTTGGCCCTCCGCGTGTGGAAACCGGGCCGCCGCGGCCTCACTACGGCCGGCGCCCTGTCCGGCGTGCTGCTGGTCCATACAGGTGCCACCATCCAGTCATTCAGCGCACTCAACAGTGGATTGGCGCCCGGATCCAGCTCAGCCCTGTACTTCGCCGGCCTGCTGGGGGGCACCATCGCAGCCATAGCTGCCGGCGTCTTGGCGCTGCTGATGCTCGCCGCAAGATCCCGCGCCGTGGCCGCGCTGGGCGTCGGCTTCATGGCCGTGCCCTTCGCCTCCTGGCTGGCCGCCGCCACCACCTTCATGGCGGGCGCGGACGCCGTCCCCGCCCCGATCAGCATGGCGTGGCGCTGGCTTCCGGCGGTCCTGGTTGGCGTGGCCTTGGCGTGGTGTGGATTCAGGCCGCTCGTCCGGCTCCTGGTGTGGGCAGCCGACGCAGCCCTGCTCTGGCTTGTCCCAGCGCTCTTCACCAGCGTGAACTACGTCCTCGGGACCCGCGTCTACCTTGGCGACTTCCAGGAGATGGCCATGCTGTCGCGCCAGATCCTGGCGGCTACCCTCGGGCCGGCGGGCGGAGCCGGGCCCAGTATCCTCGTGGCCCTGGGCATCGGGACTGCCGGAGCAGTGCTCCTCAGCATCCGGGACAGGAAGAACGTGCGGCAGGCAAGCAGCGAGGCCGGCGGCGGCCGCACGGCGTAGCGCACCGCGCCCTCACTCTGCAGCGCCCAGGCTCGCTTCATGCACCACGGCACCGGTCGCCGTCGTATCTTCCCGCAGCATCCAACCAACCCGCTTGACCGTCCGCAGCATCACCGCGCTTTCGACGATCTCGATGCCGGGCACCTTCTGCTGCAGCGCCAGCTCGGCCGACATGATGTCGGCGAGCGAGTGCAGCCACATGATGATCACGAAGTTGGTGGGTCCTGTGGTTGAGGCACTCAGCCTGACGTTGCTGATGGTCCGGATTTCCGCCGCCGCCGCATCGTGGCCGCCGGCCGGGACGTTGACAAACCATTGGCACGTCACCGGGAACGACGAATAGCGCTGGGCGATTTCGCAGCGGAAGGACAGGATGCCGCTGGCCAGCACCCGGTTCAGCTGGCGCTGCGTCGTGGCCGGGTGGCGGCCCAGCGCGCGGGCAATGTCCGCGGCGGTGGCGCGGCCGTCCCTGGCCAGGAACGGCAGGAGGTCGAGGTGGCTCTCCGGCAGCCGGCCCGCGGCCGGACCCGGTTCGGACATGGGCTGGGTACCGAGCGCCCGGAGTGCAGCCAGCTGAGACCGGCTCAGGACGTTCAGCCTCCAGTCGTCCCCGCTGCTGTGCAGCCGCGTGCAAAGGGCCACCTGGTACTTGGTCAGGCCCTCGATGGCCTTGAGCCTGGAGATGATCTTGGCGCTGAATTCCTCCAGCGAGCGGGTGATGACGGTCAGCATCAGGTCCCGGTTGCTGGCCGCCTCTTCCACGGTGACGATCTCCGGGACGGCTGCCAGCTGGGCTGTGACGCTTTCGCGCCGGGTCATCTCGCAGTCCACCGCAACGTAGGCCAGGAGCATCTGCTTCGGATCCCCGGCAAGGTGGGCAGTAACCCACGATGCGCCGCTCGACGTCAGCCGCTCCCAGCGGGCGGCCAACGTGGTGGGGTGTACGCCGAGGACCTTGGCAGCATCCGCCCAGCCCAGCCGCGGGGAGGCCTGCAGGACCTGGATCAGGGCAAGATCGTCTTCGCTCAGCTCTTCCGACACAGCTCTTCCTTTGCGTGAATCCTGTTCCAAAGCGCGGCTTCGAGCATAATTCCAGCGGTTTCGCTGAGTGTGAACCACGCCACTCCAGAATAGTCCACAAGCCCGAATGCCAATTGCCAAGGAGTGCCACGTGCCCACGACCGCCGACGCCACGGACCTGCAGGAAGAGCTCATCCGCCTGCGCCACGACCTTCACCGCCAACCGGAAATCGGGCTCCAACTCCCCCGCACCCAGGAGAAGGTGCTCCAGGCATTGGACGGACTCCCCCTTGAGATCACGCTGGGCAAGGACACGACGTCGGTCACCGCAGTCCTGCGCGGCGGGCACCCCGGAGGGGAGTCCGTTGGCCCCCGCCCCGCAGTCCTGCTGCGCGCCGACATGGACGGACTGCCGGTGCAGGAGAAGACCGGCGTCGACTTTGCGTCGCAGGCGGACGGGGCCATGCACGCCTGCGGCCACGACCTGCACACTTCCATGCTCGTGGGAGCCGCAACGCTCCTGGCCGACAAGAAGCACCTGCTCGGCGGCGACGTCGTCCTCATGTTCCAGCCGGGCGAGGAAGGGTTCGACGGCGCAAGCTACATGATCCGCGAAGGCGTCCTGGACGCCGCCGGAACCCGCGTCCAGGCAGCCTACGGAATGCACGTGTTCTCCGCACTGGAGCCGCACGGCACCTTTTGCACCAAGCCCGGCGTCATGCTCAGCGCCTCGGACGGGCTGGAAGTCACGGTCCTCGGAGCCGGCGGCCACGGTTCTGCGCCGCATTCGGCCAAGGACCCTGTCACCGTTGCCGCCGAGATGGTGACCGCCCTGCAGGTGATGGTCACCCGGCAGTTCAACATGTTCGATCCCGTGGTCCTGTCAGTGGGCGTGCTGCATGCCGGCACCAAACGGAACGTCATCCCCGAATCGGCCCGCATCGAGGCCACCATCCGGACCTTTTCCGACGCGTCACGCCACAAGATGATGGACACTGTCCCGCGCCTGCTGAAGGGGATCGCGGCAGCACACGGGGTGGAGGTGGCCGTCGACTACCTGCAGGAATACCCCCTCACCATCACCAGCGAGGACGAAACACACACGGCGGAAAAGGTGATCACCGAACTGTTCGGCGAGCGCCGGCTCTCACGCTGGGCAACCCCGCTCAGCGGCTCCGAGGACTTCTCCAGGGTGCTGGCCGAGGTGCCCGGCACCTTCGTGGGCCTCAGCGCCGTGGCCCCCGGCGGCAATCCGGCCACCTCACCGTTCAACCACTCACCGTACGCAACGTTCGACGACGGCGTGCTGGCTGACGGGGCCGCGCTGTACGCGGAACTCGCCATGTCGCGGCTGGGTGCCCTCGCCCCGGCCTCCTAGGCTCCGACACCAGCGCAACCTGCCTCCCCCAAACCCAACCGACCAGGAAGAACACCATGTCCGTCGCAGTAAGCAAGCCCCAGACTGGACGCATGTCCACCGCGAAAACCATCGTTGGCACCGGCATCGGAAACGCCGTTGAGTGGTACGACTGGGCAATCTATGCCACGTTCACCCCCTTCATCGCCAGCCAGCTCTTCAGCAAGGAAGACCCGGCATCGGCCGTGTTGTCCACCCTGGCGATCTTCGCCGTCGGCTTCGTGGCCCGGCCGTTCGGCGGGTTCCTGTTCGGCTGGATCGGCGACCGGCTGGGCCGGAAGACTTCCATGACGCTCGCCGTGGGCCTTGCCTCGCTGGGCAGCCTGATGATCGGTGTTGCGCCAACCTTCGCCAGCGTCGGCGCGTTCGCGTCACTCATGCTCCTGGTGGCACGGCTGGTCCAGGGCTTGGCCCACGGCGGGGAGTTGCCGTCGTCGCAAACGTACCTGTCCGAAATGGCACCCAAGGAGCACCGCGGATTCTGGGCCACGCTGATCTACACGTCCGGAACCGTGGGAATCCTGTTCGGCACCCTCCTGGGGGCTGTCCTGAACATGGCGCTGACCACGGAGGCGATGAACGCCTGGGGCTGGCGGATCCCGTTCCTGATCGGCGCGGCCATGGGCCTGTACGCATTGATCATGCGGTCACGGCTGCATGAAACCGAAGCGTTTGAGGGGGCAGCCACGGCCAAGCGGGCTGCGATCTGGCCGCAGATTGTCCGCTACCGCAAGCAGGCGCTGCAGGTGGTCGGCCTGACCGTTGGCCTTACGGTGATCTACTACATCTGGGGTGTGGTGGCGCCAAGCTACGCCACCACGGCGCTGAAGATCGACCGCGGCGAGGCACTCTGGGCAGGCGTGGCCGCCAACATCGTCTTCATCGCGGCGCTGCCGGTCTGGGGCAAGCTCTCAGACCGGATCGGCCGCAAGAAAGTCCTCTGGGCCGGGGCCATCGGCGCAGGGATCATGCACTTCCCGATGACGGCCCTGCTCAAGGACTCCGCCTGGCAGCTGGCGGTGAGCATGTCCGTCATGCTGGTCTTCATCGCCGCCAGCGCAGCAATCGTCCCGGCTGTCTACGCAGAGCTGTTCCCGACGTCGATCCGCACCGTGGGGGTGGGCGTCCCCTACTCCATCTGCGTGGCGGTCTTCGGCGGCACGGCCCCCTACCTGCAGCAGTGGCTGGGGTCCTCGCTGGGCGCACCGCAGGTGTTCAACGTCTATGCGGTGCTCCTGCTGGTGATCAGTGCGGCCTTCGTGTTCACCATCCCCGAAACCAAGGGCAAGGACCTGACGCACTAGAACCCCGGCGGAAGGTCCCCGGTGGCCGGTACCGGCACCGGGGACCTTGTGCTGCACCGGTCGTTTCCCTACTGGCCCGCCAGCCCCGTAACAGCCCGGACACCTACTGACGGGGTTGCCCTGACAGCGTTGGCTGCCCTGTCGGCGGCCACCTGGGCTTCGGTTCCGGAGTCAAGGATCGTATTGCGGGTGGATCCGGCATCGACCTGTACGGCCGTGACGGCGAGCCCGTTGGCAGCGTCCGTAGCCAGGAGGGCGTCCACCTGCGCCTCAAAGCAGGAGTCGCTCGAGGTGGCATTGACGTCGAGGGCAACCACATGGTTGTTGGAGACGAAGTTGGCTGACCCTTCCACCAGCCGAATGATCACCGGGGTGGCGCCCTCCGGCCGGATGGTCTGCGAATCGATGACTTCGGAGAAATGGTTGCCGATAATCGAATTGTTGTTGCCACTGACGGACAGCAGCCCGTGGAGGTCATCCAGCCCGTTGCCGATCCCCAGGAAAGGCGTCCAGGGCTCGTGGTCGCGCAGGAAATGGTTGGTGGCCACAAGGTTCTCGGAACTGCCTTCCGCAAGGACCACCATCCCGGGGTAGAAGGAATGCAGCCGGTTGTTGCTCACGCTTGACCGCGTGACCGCCCTGAGGTGGACGCTGCTCGCACCCCGGGGAAAGACGTTGTTGGCAGTGACCAACAGTCCGCCGTGGTTCTCGGCATAGATTGAATAGCCCTTGAAGCCGGCTCCCACCAGGTTGTCCGTGATCTTCGATGCCTGTCCCCAGCCGCGCAGTTCGATGCAGCTTCCGCATTCAGCGATGAAGTTGTCGTGGATGGACAGTGCGTCCGCGTTGTGAATGGTCAGTGCGTTCTCGAGATAGACGAACCCCATGCCGTTGATGCGGAACGAATCGTTGGCGCTCGCCACGTAGATGCCGGTTTTGCCGTTGACGTAGGTGTTCTCCGGGTGAAGGCCCGAACCGTCCTGAACGAAGTGCAGGCCGTCGATGCAGAAATTGGAGAACTCCACGGAGCTGATCCGCGGGCTGCCGTCCCGCTTTATGAGGAAGGCGGCTCCCGCTGCGTCCCCTGCCTCACCACCGGAAACGAGGTCCACGAGGATCCGGCTGCCTCCCGGCCACAGTTCGTGCAGGTCGGGCCATTCGTCTTCGGGAACATTGAATCGGATGCTCGATGACGTGAAGCCGTGTCCCGAACCTTGGATCTTGAGGAAGCTGACGTCGATCACCACTTGGGTACGGAGCCGGTAGTCTCCGGGCGGCAGGTAGATCACCGCGCCCGGCTTTCCGCCGTGGTCCACATCGGTGGCGGTCTGCCGTTCCTTGACGTCCGCGATGATGCTGTTGATGACTTCCCCGACGTCCTGGGCCGGGTTTCCGATGGGCCACGCCGTCACGTCGTAGTAGTTGCTGCTGGACATAGCTTCTTTCCTTGGTGTTCTCACTGGTTCGCCGGCTGGTGTTGAGGCGCGTCTGACTGCAGTTCATCCAATGTTGGCGGTTGGGCACCGGGGCGGCCAACCGTGATGGCGGCGGCCTTTGACGCCATCCGTCCCAGCGCTTCGAGGACTGACGGCGCCAGTCCGTCTGCGCCGCGCATCAGGAGCCCGTAGATCAGGGCGGACATATAGGAGTCGCCGGCCCCGATGGTGTCAGCCACCGCGGCGGTGACCGGGGGGACCAGCACTTGGGCGTCCCGTGTTGCCAGCATGGAGCCGTCCGACCCCTTGGTGATGGCGACAAGCCCGGCGCCCAAGGCCAGGAGATGGCGTGACACTTCCTCCAGTGGCCGCCGCGGATAGAGCCAGTGGGCGTCCTCGTCGCTGAGCTTGACCACGTCGGTGAACGGGATGAGTTCCTCGAAGGTGGTCTTCGCCTGGACGTGGCTGCCGAGCAGCGCGGGGCGGATGTTGGGGTCGTACGTCACAACGCAGCGCCGGTGTGATTGCTCAAGGAGGTCCCGGACTGCTGCCGCCCCCGGCGCCAGGAAGGAGGCGATGGAACCGGTGTGCAGGATTTTGGGCAGCGTGGCAGGCGCCGTTCGTGGCAGGTCCCAGTGGATGTCGAAGTTATACCGGGCTGATCCATCCGCAGCCAGGACGGCGGTGGCGGTAGCGCTCGTGCCCGGCCGCCTGGAACCGGGCAGTAGGCCTACGCCGGCGCTTCGAAGGTGTTCTTCGATGGCCGTTGCACGGCGGTCCACGCCGATCGAGGTGAGGAGTGCGGTATCGACGCCCAGGCGGCCGAGTCCGTAGGCGACGTTTGCCGGTGATCCGCCCGGATGTTCAGCCGTGCCGTGGGCTGAGGCGACAATGTCCACCAAGGCTTCACCGACCACGATCACGTCCGGACCGGAACCACCGTGGAGGTGCGGGGCTGTTGACATTCTGGACCCTTCCTTAGGTAAGTGATGAAACCGCGAGGTGCAGCACGGTTGCCTGGCCCCCGTCGGCCGAGAGCCAGGTCTGCAGGTGCCCGGCGCCAGGGAAGACGAGGTCGGTCATCACCACCTTGCCCCCCTGTGCAAAGACCTCCACGGAGCAGTGGTCGACGACGATCTGCAGCTTGAGGACACCGTCTTCCAGGACCAGCGGGGCTGATTCGACCGAGGCGAACTTGGCATGGAAGCCGGTGTCGCCTGAGTGCCGGCGGTCAAGGCTGAGCCGGGCGCTGGCTGTGTCGTAGCTCAGGACGGCGCCCGTCGTCCGGTCGCTGCTGCAGAAGATCCGAACCTCGATCCGGTCAGCACCGCCAGGGGCAAGCTCGGCCTCGATGATCTGGGCGGCGCCGGGGATTGCGTCCGGCAGCCGCAGGCCTGCGGCGTTCAGCTCACGCAATCCCGCGTCCGTCAGCTCTGTGGCACGCGGGAGCCTTCCCTCCTGGCCTCGCCCTGCCAGGACTGGTTGCTGGACCAGGCGGGCGGAGCCGGTGACCGTGGCGAGCCGCAATTCGCGGGCCAGGGTCATGGACGACCGCCAGGGTGCGGTGGGCAGTTCGTTGGCGTAATCCCAGTTGTTCATCCAGCCGATGACGATGCGGCGGCCGTCCGGGGCGTTGCTGAAGGAGACAGAGGCGTAGCAGTCGCGTCCCCAGTCAAGCCAGAGGCATTCCCGCAGCGCCGCCGCAGCCTCCGAAGGGTCCGGGACGGTACGCAGCCCGGCCGGAGCCACGAGGGAACCTGCGTCCGGAACGAACCGGGCGCCGTCGAACTGGCCCACGAAGTACTGGCCGCCGGACCCCCCTGCCACTGCGCCGGGGTTGACGTTGACGATCAGGACCCATTTGGTGTTGCCCGGATCCCCGTCCACAGCGAGGGGAAAGAGATCGGGGCACTCCCAGTCACCGGCGTCGGCGTTGGCCGGGCCGAAATCGCTCAGGAAATCCCACGACTTGAGGTCGTCCGAACGGTAGAAGACCACCTGCTGGTGATGCGCTTCGACCGCGACCATGACCCAGTACGAGCCCTGGTCCCCTTGGTAGCGGAACACCTTGGGATCCCTGAAGTTCGCCGAATTCCTGGTGAGGACAGGGTTTCCGTCGTATTTCTGCCACGTCATGCCGCCGTCGGTGCTGTACGCAAGGGACTGGGCCTGCGTGCCGTTCAATTCTGAGGCGGCTTTGAAGGCACTGGTGTAGATGGCCACGAGTGCGGGCTGCTCCGCAGAGCCAAAGCCGGCCGTGTTGCCGTCGTCCACCACGACGCTGCCGGAGAAAATGTCCTCCTCGTCGTCGCAGGCGATGGCAACCGGGTGTTCAGTCCAGTGCAGCAGGTCGGTAGAGGTGGCGTGGCCCCAGGACATGTTGCCCCAGACGTTGCCGAACGGATTGTTCTGGAAGAAGAGGTGGTACTTGCCGTCGTGGAACACCAGGCCGTTGGGATCGTTCAGCCAAGTGTCCCTCGCCGTGAAATGGATGGCTGGACGAAACCTGGCGGTTCCGGCCGGTGTTTCCGGGCGTGCGGCATCAAGGAAGGTGGACATGTTGGTGCGGTCCTCCGGGAAGTGGAAGGGCTGGCTGCTCAGTGGCGTGGGGCCGCGATGGAATCGCGGCGTACCAGCGGGCAGCCCAGGATGGTCGGATGCAGTGCCATAAGGGAAAGGTCCGTCTTCCCCTCGACGGCGTCAATCAGGTGTTCGGTTGCCCAGGCGCCCATCTCGTAATGGGGCAGTGCGACGGTGCTGAGGCCCGGGTGCAGGTTCGCGGCGATGAGTTCCTGGTCATCAAAGCCCACCACGGAGAGGTCGGACGGGATGGAAAGTCCCAGCTCCGCGGCGGCCCGGTAGGCGCCCATCGCCATGCGGTCGTTGTAGCAGAAGAGCCCGGTGGGGCGGTCGTCGCGGGCCAGGATGCGCAGGGCCGCTTCGTAACCGCCCTGGACCTCCGAGGCCGCCGCCTCCACGGGCGCCGTGCCGCCATCGAGCCCTGCCTCATCCAGTGCGGCCCGGAAGGCGTGGAGCCGTTGCCGTGTCGCCGGGACATCGTCGGTGTTGTTGAGGAAGCCCACGCGCGTGTGGCCGGCCTCGAGGAGCGCACCCACAGCCGCGCGTGCGCCACCTTCTTCGTCCGGAATCACGGCTGTGATGTTGCCGTCCGTGGCCACCGAGTCAACCAGGATGGAGGGCACGCTGCCCAGGTTCGCCGGCAGCTTCACGGTGCGGTGGTACATGGTGGCGTAGAGGATCCCGTCCACCCGGCGCTCCAGGAGGGCCTCAACATCGGCCTGCCTCGATTCGAGGCTGGCGGAACCGGAGGTGTTGATGATCATGAGGTTGTACCCCCGGGCCTTCGCGGCCTCATCGGCACCCAGGATGATCCGGCCGGCGTGGGGCGTGGTGGCGATATCCTCGCTCACCAGCCCCAGCATCCCGGTCCGCTGGGTCCGGAGGGCCTGCGCAAGCCGGTTGGGGCCATAACCCAGCTGCTCGGCGGCGGACCGGACCTTGTCCCTGGTTTCGGGGCTGATCCGGGCATAGGAAACCTCGTTGAGGACGTGGGAAACAGTCGTCACGGACACGCCGGCGGCTACGGCCACGTCCTTGATCCCGATGTTCCTGTTACTCATCTGCGTCCCACGTCCTTATGGTTGGTGATGCCCCTGGGGGTTACCAGTAGGCTACTCGTTGCTGGTGGTCTAACCCTTGACGGCGCCGAGCGTCATGCCCGCCACGATCTTGCGCTGCAGCAGCAGGGTCAAAAGGATGACCGGGATGGAGTAGACGGCGGCCAAAGCCGTCATGGAACCCCAGTCCAGGCCAAATTGGGTCTGGAAGTTCGCGATGACCACGGGCGTTGTCTGGGAACGGATGGCCGTCATCAACAGGGCGAAAAGGAACTCGTTCCAGGACGCCAGGAAGGCGAAGATCGCGGTGACGGCGACACCGCCGGACACCACGGGGATCACCACCCGCCACAACGCGCCCAGCCTGCTGCAGCCATCCACGGTGGCAGCTTCTTCCAGGTCTTTGGGCACCGCCTCGAAGAAGCTGGACATGAGCCAGATCGAGAGCGGCAGCGAGATGGTGGTGTGCGCGATGGACAGGGCGATGGGGGTATCGGCAAGGCCCATTGACGCCATCATGGACGCCAGCGGGATGCCGATGGCCACCGGGGGCACCATCCGGGTCACCAGCGCGGCCATGATGAAGATCCGGCCGCTAAGGGTCTTGTACCGGGTGATGCCATAGGCCGCCGGTACCGCCAGCACAAGGGAAAGCAGCGTGCTGATCACCGCGGTCTGGATGCTGTTGATGAACGAGGCCGGGACTCCGTTCCGGCCCAGGGCATTGGCGTAGTTCTCCAGGGTCCACTCCCTGGGGAGGATCGTGGGTGGAACCGCAATGGTGTCGATGGGGGTCTTGAACGACGTGAACAGCAGATACAGGAAGGGGAAGCCGTACAGCACCATGGCCGCCGCGAGCAGGATCCAGAGCAGGGTGCGGGTCCCTCGCCTGCCGGCTTCCAGTCCTTCCCGGTTGACGCCGCGCCGTTTGCGGGGCTGGACGGTGCCGGTCTGCGCCGAAGGTGCCGGCGCCGCCTTGTGCCGCGTTCCGCCGTCGTACGTGGTTCGTTCTGCGGTGCTCATCAGGTGTCCTTTCCGGGCCGCCAGATGGTGGCCACCGCGAAGAATGCGACGGCGAGCATCGCCAGCAGGTAGATGGTGCCCATGGCACTGGCCAGGCCCGGATCGCCAAAGCGGATCATGGTGCGGTAGATCAACAGGCTCATGGTCTCGGAGGCCGACTGCGGGCCGCCGTTGGTCTGGATGAGGATGGTGTCGAAGGCCCGGGCAGCGTCAATGCCCCGGACCACGAGAGCCACGGCGATGACCGGCCGGAGGAGGGGAAGGATGATCCGGAACAGGAGCGCGGGGGCGCGGGCACCGTCCAGCCGGGCCGCCTCGATGAGGTCCCCCGGAATGTTTTGCAGTCCGGCGAAGAGCACCAGGCACATGAACGACGTGGTGAGCCAGATGTCCGGGATCGCCACCGAAAAGAGCACGATGTTTGGGTCCGACAGCCAGCCGATCTGGTTGGGGTCGGAGAGGATGCCGGCTTGGTGCAGGAGGGTGCCAATGAGCCCGAAGTTGTCGATCATCAGGAACTTCCACAGCAGGCCGGCCACGATCGGGGCGATCATGAGCGGATACATGAATACGGTCCGCCAAATCTGGGAGCTCCTGCCCAGCATGGTGAAGAGCAGTGCCATGCCAAGGCCAAGTGCGAATTCGAGCGTGACCACAACCAGTGTGTAGGCCAGCGTCCGCCATCCGGCGCCGGTAAAGGCCTCGGAGGCGAAGGCCCGGACGTAGTTGTCCAGGCCCACAAATTCGCGGGGGCCGCCGGCGATCGGGGAGATCTTGAAAAAGCTGTCCGCGACAAGGCGGAACAGCGGGAAGGCAACAAAAACTGCCAGGAACAGCGCCGCTGGTGTCATCAGGAACAATGCGAAGCGGCGATCGGAGATACGCACGGTTTTCTCTTCCGCTGGTTGGGGCCGCGGCCGGCGCCGGTAGTTCAGGCGCCGGCCGCGGGGGTCTTACTTAAGGAGATCCTCGATCTGCTTCTTGGCATCGGCGAGGAGGGTTGCGGAGTCACCACCGGCAACAGCCTTCTGAAGCATGGGAACCAGAACGGTGTCCACGATCTGCTGCCACTTCTCGGTAGCAGGTCGCGTGGCAGTGGCCTTGCCGTTGAGGGTTTCAATCAGTGGCTTGAAGCTCTCGTAGCCGGGCATGTCCTGGTACTTCTCGAAGGCAGAGATGCGCGCGGCCAGGCCCAGGTTGGATTCGATGCCTTTGTCGTTGTAGTCGTAGGCGCACTTCACGAATTTCTTGGCGGCGTCCACGTTCTTGGTGGCCTTCGGGACGGTCAGGTACCAGGGTCCGGGGACGCCGCCGATGCCGGCCGAGCCGGCGATCATCGGGGCAGCGCCAACCTTGCCTGCAACCGGGGAGTCCTTGGGGATCTGGCGGTAGGCGTGGGCCCAGAACCGGGTCATGGCGGTCTTGCCCTGGTTGAACAGGTTTTGCGCGGCAGCCCAGTCCACCTGGGCGGCCCCGGACGGGGCGTCCTTGACCAGGCTGGTGTAGAAGTCCAGGGCTTCCTTGTGGGCGGCGTTGTCGATGACCACCTTGTTGTTAGCGTCCAGCACCATGGGCGAGCCGGCCTGCAGCACGTGGGCGAGCCACTCGGTTTCCACGCCGCCCTTCACGTCCGTACCGAACATGCCGTCCTTGGTGAAGAACGCGGAAATGTCCTGGTACTGCTTCCAGGTGGTGGGAGCCGCCAGGTCGTAACCGTACTTCGCTTTGAAATCGGCCTTGTTCTTGGCATCTTCGAAAAGATCCTTGCGGTAAAGGATGATCTCGGCGTTCGTCCAGGCGGGCATGCCGATGAAGTGGCCGTCAACGTTGGCTTCCTTCACCAAGGCCGGGAAGATATCCTTTTTGGCTTCATCGGTAAAGAGTTCGTCGATGGGCTGGACCGCGTCCTTGAAGCTGGGGAGCCAGACTGAGTCCAGGGCGGCGACGTCGAAGGAAACGTTGCCGGAGGAAAATTCGCTGGAGAGCCGGTTGAACATGCCGTCATAGGGCAGTTCGACGAAGTTGACGTCGACGCCGGCTTCCTTCTTGCACTGTTCGGCGACGCCGGTCAGCTCGGCGTGGCCGCCGGCTTCGACCAGGACGTTGACCGTGTTGGTGCCGGCACTTCCCGACGTGGCGGCCGGGCCCCCTGCGCCGCACCCGGAGGCGACCAGGGCGACAGCGGTGCAGATGCCGCCGATGGCGAGCCTGTTGATGAATTTACGAGTGGACATCGCTGTCGACTCACTTTCTCTCGAACGGAATGGTGAGAATGAGCTTGGGGTGAAAAATCGTTTTGCCAAAACGACTTGGCAACACTGTAGGACCCCATTCCGTGGAGTGTCAAGTGTCACACCAGCTGGAAATTCGGCCATTGACGCAGCTCGGGATCCGGACTTAGTGTGGTTCTCACTGCCGAGAAGAATCGTTTTGGCGCGCGTTGGCAGGACGGCTGCAGCGCGCGTCAACTACCAGAGACGCGCCACATGGAAGCTCCGTCAGGCAGCGACCGGCACCACGAGGAGGTGCCCGGCCGGCAGTCCGCTGCTCCAGCGCCGCGGCTCGCGGATCACGAACTGCGTCGCCAGCTGCTCGGGACTGAGCAGGCTGTTGGGCGCCGGCGATGGCCCCCACTGCGTGCTGCCGTAGGGATAGAGGGGATCAAGGACGTGGATGCCCGTGACGGAGAAGTCGGCGAACTGCCGGGGGTCGCCCAGCGACTCAAAGCCGCTCATCACCCAAGCATGGCGGCCACTCCACATGACCAGCCCCACCGGCCTTCCCGTCTCGGCCATGGCGCGCGCGGCAGTGCGGAGCGCCTCGCCATAGTCCGGGATGCTGACCACCCGATACGGACCCATTCCCGATTCGGTCAGCACTTGCGCCCAGCCATAGGGGTTGGCGCCATTGAACGAGTCGGACGAGCGGGCGCGGGCCATTTCCCACAAATCGCTTTGCTGCGCCCTGTCAGCCCAGCCGCTTCCCCCGGTGTCGTCGATGAGGTTATGGGCCATCTGGATGCTCGCGGCAACACACCAGTCGAAGGTGTACTGGGGAACGAAGTCACCCTCCCGGTACAGGTTCAGGGCGAAGGGCTGCGGAGCCGGTGCGGGCGGAGCCGGGGTCGGCTCGGCAGCCGGTGAAGAACCAGGCGTCGATGCCGTCGCGGGCGCAGGCGGCGGAGTCAGGGCGTCGCCGGTCTCCGCCACCGCCAGGCCGGCAGACGCCGTTCCGGATGGTGCAGCCGTTGACACAGGCTCCGTAGCCGCCTCCGGAAGGCCCGTCGTCGGCGTGCAGGCCGTAAGGAATCCGGCCAGGGCGACCACCCAAGCCAAAACGCGCAGGCGGGCACCGGCCATGATCGATTGACTCCATCCCTGAGGAGCGGGCTTACCTCCCTCCAGTGTCCTGCCCATGGCGCCCCTTGACTACCCCACCCCAGGATCCCTACACTTTTCATAAAGCAGAATCTAAATTCCACAAAGCGGAAACGGTGAAGACCGGGAAGCAAGGGAAGATAGATCAAAGCCCCTCCTCGGAAGGACCTACGATGACGTACACAGTGAACTGCTCCATCCTCCTTACGGAGCTGCCCCTGCTCGAGCGCCCGGCGGCCGCCAAGGCAGCCGGCTTCGACGCCGTCGAATTCTGGTGGCCCTTCGAAACCTCCGTCCCGGCCGACAGCGAGATCACGAAGTTCGAGAACGCCATCACGGATGCCGGCGTCCAGCTCACCGGCCTGAACTTCAACGCCGGCAACATGCCCGCCGGTGACCGCGGCCTGGTTTCCTGGAAGGGACGCTGCTCCGAGTTCAAGGACAACATCGACGTCGTCACCGGCATCGGCGAACGCCTGGGCTGCAAGGCCTTCAACGCCCTCTATGGCAACCGGCAGGACGAATTCACCCCTGAGGAGCAGGACGAGCTCGCCGTCAAGAACCTGGCGGCGGCAGCCCAAGGGGTCGCCCGCATCGGTGGCACCGTCCTCCTCGAACCGGTCAGCGGCGCACCCAAATACCCGCTCCTCACCGCCAACGACGCACTCAACGTCATCTCCCGCGTCAAGGAAGAGACCGGCGCCGGGAACATCAAGCTCCTCGCCGACTTCTACCACCTGGCCGTCAACGGCGACGACGTCGAATCCGTCATCGAAAAGCACGCCAAGGACTTCGGCCACATCCAAATCGCTGACAACCCCGGCCGTGGCGCCCCGGGCACCGGCACCCTCCCCTTGGGGGAATGGATCGCCCGCAGCCGCGAACTCGGATACCAGGGGTACATCGGCCTCGAGTACAAGGAACCACAGGAAACCGCCTTCAGCTGGGCCATCCGCGAACACGTCGCCCGGTAACCACCGCCGCACACACGCAAGACCCCCAAGACTTCAGAAAGAGAACCATCATGAGCAACGTCGCAGTCATCGGACTCGGAATCATGGGCCTGCCCATGGCCATCAACCTGGTCAAGGCCGGCCACTCCGTCACCGGTTTCAACCGCAGCCAGGACAAGATTGACAAACTGGTCTCCGAGGGCGGCACGGGCGCCTCGAGCATCGCGGACGCCGTCAAGGATGCCGACGTCGTCATCACCATGGTGCCGGACTCCCCCGACGTTGAAGGTGTGGTCAGCGGCAAGGACGGCGTCTTCGCCAATGCCAAGCAGGGCGCCCTGTGGATCGACGCCTCCAGCATCCGTCCCGACGTCGCCGTCCGCCTCGCCGCAGACGCCAAGGAAGCCGGCATCCGCCCCCTCGACGCCCCGGTCTCCGGCGGCGAACAGGGCGCCATCGACGCCGTCCTCTCCATCATGGTGGGCGGCGACAAGGCAGACTTCGACGACGCCCAGGACGTCCTGAACGCCGTCGGCAAGACCATCGTGCACGTGGGACCCTCCGGCTCCGGCCAGACCGTCAAAGCTGCAAACCAGCTGATCGTCGCGGTCAACATCGAGGTCCTCGGCGAAGCCATCGCCTTCCTCGAGGCCTACGGCGTGGACACCGACGCCGCCCTCAAGGTCCTCGGCGGCGGCCTGGCCGGCTCCAAGGTCCTGGAGCAGAAGGGCCAGAAGATGCTGGACCGCAACTTCGACCCCGGCTTCCGCCTGGCCCTGCACCACAAGGACCTGGGCATCGTCACCTCCGCCGCCCGTGAAGCCAACGTGGCCATCCCGCTCGGCGCCATCGCCGCCCAGCTCGTCGCCGCCACCGTCAACCAGGGCGACGGCGCACTGGACCACTCCGGACTCTTCAAGCAGGTCCTCCAGCTCAGCGGCCGGAAGTAGCCACTCCCCGCGCAGCCGGGACAAAAAGCGCGGAAACAAGCACTTAAGCGGGGAGCCCGCCGTCGTGGATTACGACGGCGGTCCCCCCACCACACCCAAAAACAGGTTTCGACAGGCTCAACCACCGGGCCCGACCACAAGCTTTCAAGGAGCACCCCATGAGCAAGATGCGTACCGTTGATGCAGCGGTAGCCATCCTGGAAAAGGAAGGCGCCATCGAGGCGTTCGGCCTGCCAGGCGCTGCCATCAACCCCTTCTACTCGGCCATGCGCGCCCACGGCGGCATCCGCCACACCCTTGCCCGCCACGTCGAAGGCGCCAGCCACATGGCCGACGGCTTCAGCCGCGCCAAGGACGGGAACATCGGCATCTGCATCGGCACCTCCGGCCCCGCCGGCACCGACATGGTCACCGGCCTCTACGCCGCCTGGGCCGACTCCATCCCCATGCTCTGCATCACCGGCCAGGCACCCGTGGCCAAGCTGCACAAGGAAGACTTCCAGGCCGTGGACATCGAGTCCATCGCCAAGCCCGTCACCAAGATGGCCATGACCATCCTGGAGCCCGGCCAGGTTCCGGGCGCCTTTCAGAAGGCCTTCCAGCTGATGCGCTCCGGCCGCCCCGGCCCGGTTCTCCTGGACTTGCCCATCGACGTGCAAATGGCCGAGATCGAGTTCGACATCGATACCTACGAGCCGCTGCCTGTCGAGAAGCCGAAGGCCTCCCGCAAGCAGCTGGAAAAGGCCCTGGACATGCTCCTCGCCGCCAAGCACCCGCTGATCGTGGCCGGCGGCGGCATCATCAACGCCGGCGCCTCCGCGCAGCTGGTGGAACTGGCCGAAACCCTCAACATTCCGGTCATCCCCACCCTGATGGGCTGGGGCACCATTCCGGATGACCACCAGCTGATGGCCGGCATGGTGGGCCTGCAGACCAGCCACCGCTACGGCAACGAGAACTACCTGCAGAGCGACTTCGTGATCGGCATCGGCAACCGCTGGGCCAACCGCCACACCGGCGGCCTGGAAACCTACACCGCCGGCCGCACGTTCGTGCACATCGACATCGAACCCACCCAGATCGGCCGCGTATTCTCCCCTGACCTGGGCATCGCGTCCGACGCCGGTGCGGCGCTGGCCGGGCTGGTAGAGCTCGCCAAGGAGCGCAAGGCCGCCGGGTCCCTGCCGGACTACAGCGCCTGGGTTGCCGAGTGCCAGGACCGCAAGGCCTCCCTGCACCGCAAGACGCACTTCGAGAACATCCCCATCAAGCCGCAGCGCGTGTACGAGGAGATGAACAAGTCTTTCGGCCGCGACACCGTCTACGTATCCACCATCGGGCTTTCGCAGATCGCCGGCGCGCAGATGCTGCACGTGTTCGGCCCGCGCAAGTGGATCAACGCCGGCCAGGCAGGGCCCCTGGGCTGGACCGCCCCGGCAGCCCTCGGCGTCGCCCGTTCCAACCCGGAGCAGACCGTGGTGGCCCTGTCCGGCGACTACGACTTCCAGTTCATGATCGAGGAACTGGCCGTGGGCGCGCAGTTCAACCTCCCGTACATCCACGTGGTGGTGAACAACTCCTACCTGGGCCTGATCCGGCAGTCGCAGCGCGGCTTCAACATGGAGCAGAACGTGTCCCTGGCGTTCGAGAACATCAACAGCGCGCACCTGTCCGAGGACACCCGCGGCTACGGCGTGGACCACCTGAAGGTGGCCGAAGGCCTGGGCTGCAAGGCCGTCCGTGTGGAGGATCCCAGCGACCTCGCCGCCGCCTTCGACAAGGCCAAGGCTTTGATGGGCGAGTTCCAGGTTCCCGTGGTGGTGGAAGTGATCCTCGAGAAGGTCACCAACATCTCCATGGGCGTGGAAATCAACGCCGTGAACGAGTTCGAGGAACTGGCAGAGTCCGCCGCTGACGCCCCCACCGCCATCCTGGCACTGCAGGCGTAACCATGCGGATCGTGATTGCCCCGGACAAGTTCAAGGGATCCCTGTCCGCCCCGGAGGTGTGCAGGTTCCTCGAAAAGGGCCTGCAGCGCGGAGCCGGCGGCAACCTTGACGTCGTCCGGATTCCGGTGGCCGACGGCGGCGAGGGCACCCTCGACGCCGCCGTCGGCTCCGGCTTCACCCGCCGGACGGCAACGGTCACCGGTCCCACCGGCCAGCCGGTTGAAGCGGACTTCGCCGTCCGCGGGCACGAAGCGGTCATTGAGATGGCCACCGCATCCGGGCTCGCCCTGGTACCGCGGACCAGCAAGGGCGCCCGGCCGGACGCGGCAGCAGCCACCACGGCGACGTCCCTGGGGACCGGCCAGCTGATCCGGGCAGCATTGGACGCCGGCTGCCGCCGCATCGTACTCGGCGTTGGGGGCAGCGCGAATACCGACGGCGGCGCGGGACTCATGCAGGGACTCGGCGCCCGTCTCCTGGACAGCAGGAACAACGAACTCCCACCCGGCGGCGCAGCCCTCGCCAACCTGCACAGCATCGATTTCACCCACTTTGAACCGCGCTTGGTGGACACCCGCTTCGTGCTGGCATCCGACGTCGACAACCCGCTGCTGGGCGCCCAGGGCGCCGCGGCGGTCTTCGGCCCGCAAAAAGGTGCCACCCCACAAGACGTCGGCATGCTCGACGCCGCCCTGGCCAGGTTTGTCGAAGTCCTGGCCAGGGAAATCGGATTCCGCGCCGTCAAGGCCGCCGAGGCTCCCGGAGCCGGGGCGGCCGGCGGCGTGGGCTACGCCGCCATCGCCGTCCTGGCCGCAACGCGGCGGCCGGGCATCGACGTCGTCCTCGAATTCACGGAACTGGCGGACCGCCTGGCCGGCGCCGACCTGGTCATTACCGGCGAGGGCAGCCTGGACGAACAAAGCCTGCTCGGCAAGACCCCCATGGGTGTTGCCCGGGCCGCGGCGGCGCAAGGCGTTCCGGTCGTCGCCGTCTGCGGCCGGACCACCCTGGACCACGGGCAGGCGTCGGCCGCAGGATTCGACGATGTTTACGCTTTGACGGCGCTCGAATCAGATGTAAACAGGTGCATAGCAGAGGCAGGGCCGCTGCTGGAGCAGCTGGGCACCCAAATCAGTGCGGGGCTGGCGGCCAACAGGCCTGCCACCGCAAGTACCAAGGAGGACCTCCGTGTCTGAAGAACGTTTTGACCTCGTCATCCGGGGCCGGCGCATCCTGACCACCGCCGGGATTGCCCCACGCGAGGTGGGCGTCCGCAACGGCAGGATCGTGGCCCTCGAACCGCTCGGCAACGGCCTTGCCGGCGCCGAAGTCATCGAACTGGCTGATGACGAAACGCTGCTCCCGGGCCTGGTGGACACGCACGTCCACGTCAACGAGCCCGGCCGCACCGAATGGGAGGGCTTCGCGTCCGCCACCCGGGCCGCGGCAGCCGGCGGGGTGACCACCATCATCGACATGCCGCTGAACTCCGTCCCGCCCACCACCACGGTGGAAAACCTCAAGCTCAAGCGCGAGGTGGCCGAGGACCAGGCGTTCATCGACGTCGGATTCTGGGGTGGCGCCATCCCCGGCAACAAGGCCGACCTGCGCCCCCTGCACGATGAGGGCGTCTTCGGCTTCAAGTGCTTCCTCCTGCACTCCGGCGTGGACGAGTTCCCGCACCTGGACGCGGACGAGATGGAAGAGGACATGGCCGAACTCAAGTCCTTCGACTCGCTCATGATCGTCCATGCCGAGGACTCGCACGCCATCGACCGTGCCCCGCACCCCGGCGGCGACCACTACTCCACCTTCCTGGCCTCCCGCCCGCGCGGCGCCGAGAACAAGGCCATCGCGGAAGTCATCGAACGGGCCCGCTGGACGGGCGCCCGGGCACACATCCTGCACCTGTCGTCGTCGGACGCACTGCCCATGATCGCCTCCGCCAAGCGCGACGGCGTCAAGCTCACCGTGGAGACGTGCCCGCACTACCTGACCCTGATGGCGGAGGAAATCCCGGACGGCGCCACCGCCTATAAGTGCTGCCCGCCCATCCGGGAGGCCTCCAACCGGGAGCTCCTCTGGGAGGGGCTGCAGGACGGCACCATCGACTGCATCGTCTCTGACCACTCCCCCTCCACCCTGGACCTGAAGGACCTGGAGAACGGCGACTTCGCCGTCGCCTGGGGCGGCGTCTCCTCGCTGCAGCTGGGCCTGTCCCTGATCTGGACCGAGGCGCGGCAGCGCGGCATCCCGCTGGAGCAGGTAGTGTCCTGGATGGCTGAAAAGCCCGCCAACCTGGCCCGCCTCGGCAACAAGGGCCAGCTGGCCCTTGGCTACGACGCCGACTTCGCCGTCTTCGCCCCGGACGAGGCTTTCGTGGTGGACGTCTCCAAGCTCAAGCACAAGAACCCCATCACTCCCTATGACGGCAAGGCCCTGTCCGGCGTGGTCCGCAAGACCTTCCTCCGCGGCGCCGTGGTGGACGGCCAGACCCCCACGGGCAAGCTGATCCGCCGCGGCGGCGTATAAGGACCGGCCATGGCAGTGGAAGCCCATCATCCGCGGCCGGCGGCCGCGCACCAGGTTCCAGCCAGGCGGGCCACCGCTTACGGGCTGGCCCTGTGGGTGGTTCCGGCTGAGGGCGCGAGCCCGGAACTCCTGCGCCACGCCGCCCGCATGGTCCTCGCCAAAGCCTTGCAAACTGCTCCGGAGGCGGAAGTCCATTGGCCTGCCGCCGGAGCCCCCACGTCCGCCGCGGAGGGAGCCGCAAACCACTCCTCCCGCACTCCCTCCGCGGCGGAGGACCCCTGCCCGGCACAGCCGGGGGACGCCGACGGCACCCTGCTCCCGCCGTCGGCCGGGCCCGTCAGCCGGGTGGCCGTTGACCTCGCGGCCGATGCCGTCCTGCTGGACGGGACGCCGGTGGCCCTCACCGGCGTCGAATACAAGGTGCTGCACTACCTGGTGACCCACCTGTCCCGCACGGTAGGCCGGGAGGAACTGCAACAGTTCCTGGAGTCCCTGGCGTTTCCCGGCGCCACTGCACGGTCCATCGACGTGTACGTGGGGAGGATCCGCAGGAAACTGGGCAATGCCCGCCATGCCGTGGCCACCGTTCGCGGCGGCGGCTACCAGTTTGTTCCCGGTCCGCACGCAACCGTTCGGGGTCCGGCGGAATACTGCATATGACGCAGGAGTTGTATCACCAAGCGGCAAACCGCTTCACTGGATGTTTGGCCATCACTGACCAGTCTTACAAAGGAACGCCATGAGCCCCACCCTGACCACCAAGCTTCAGCCCGGCACGCCGGCTCCTGAGTTCACCCTCCGGGACGCCCAAGGCCGGGAGACCTCGTTGGCCGATTACCGTGGCAAGAACGTCATCGTGTACTTCTACCCCAAAGCCGCCACTCCCGGCTGCACCACCGAGGCCTGCGACTTCCGCGACAGCCTGTCCTCCCTGCAGGGCAAGGGCTACGAGGTTGTCGGCGTCTCCCCCGACGCCCAGGAGGCCCTGGCCGGCTTCACCGGTGATTTCTCCCTGACCTTCCCCCTGCTCTCAGACCCCGACCACACTGTCGCCCTGGCCTACGGAGCCTGGGGCGAGAAGCTGGTCAACGGCGAAATCCACGAAGGAATCGTCCGCTCCACCGTAGTGGTGGACCCCGAAGGCAAGGTCACCCTGGCCCAATACCAGGTGCAGGCCGACGGGCACGTCGCCCGCCTGAAGGAAGCCCTCGGCATCTAGACCTGCCTCCGCTTCCCGCAGCTGTTTCCCGAACGCCCCTGCACGTGGTGCAAGGGCGTTCGGCGTTCCCGGGACGGCACTTCCCCGGGTGCGTTGCCTGCGGCCGGCAGCCGGTGGAAGGATGGCGGGATGGCCATCGAGGTACGCCCGGCAACGGTTTTCGAGGACGTCATGACCATGGTGGGGCCCAAGCGCCCTGACGCGACGGTCTGCTGGTGCCTGAGCTACCGGATCCCGTCCCAGCAGAACGTCGCGCTGCGCGCTGAGGAACGTGGCGCGCTGGTTAAGGAATTGGTGGCCCAGGACCCGCCGCCGGGGGTCCTGGCGTACGACGGCGGCGAGGTGGTTGGATGGGCCGCGGTCCACCCCCGTGCGGACACCAGCTTCGCCCGGAACCGGAAAATTCCACACGTGGACGGACTGGACGCCTGGTCCGTGTGGTGCCTGCGAGTCCGTCCCGGACACCGCGGCAAGGGCATCTCGCACGTCCTCCTGGCCGGGGCGGTGGAAATGGCCCGCTCCTACGGGGCGCCGGCCATTGAGGGGTATCCGGTGGACAACGGCCGCAGCAAAGTGGACCTCACCATGGCCTACGTGGGCACCCGCAAACTCTTCGAAGACGCCGGGTTCGCCAAGGCCGCGGAAACGGACTCGGTGCTCAATGGCTTCCCTCGTGTCCTGATGAGGCTGGCGCTGCCCTGAACCTTCCCGGCCCGGGACCCGGAAGTGGCAGGTGCTACTTGCGGCGCCAGTACTTCCCCCAGTCAACCTCCATGGCCCACAACGCCAACAACAGCGCGTCCATGGTCATGAGTCCCGCCAAAAGGTACGCCCAGCCTGCCAACACGCCCACTGCAATCTCCTGACTATCCCCAGCCAATCGATTGCTGCTAAGTCTGGCACCTACAGCGCCGCTAAGGAATGCCCGCTTCCCGCAGTCTTTAAAAGATTCGCGAACCTGCTGTGGGCCTCGGTCTCCACCTTGAGCCGCCGGGTCAGCTTCTCCACGTGCCGGGACATCTCCTCCCCCACGGGGAGGCGGTCGCCGGGCCAGCTCGAAACTTCCCGCGATTCGGCGAGCGCCTGCTCCAGGTCCTTGGCCGCGGCCCGCACTTTCCGTGCGTGGAAGTACAGCCGGATCAGGGCCCTGGCCTTGTCCGCCCCTCTGTTCCTGACGTCTTCCATGGGCTTCCCCGCCTTCCGCAAGCTGTACAGTCTCCGCGCGGTCGTCGTCGTATCCTGATGCCCGGAAGCTGCTGCGTTCCTTCGAGTGTGCGCGGGCTTCCTCAACGTCTCGGCAAGCAGGTGCCAAGATTTCCGCAAGATCTGCTGGGTGCCCCGCGGCTGGGGCGGAAGGACCGGAAACCGCCCTGTCAGCCAAGTCACCGGAAACTGTGAAGCATAAGACATGCCCTGTGCGGCTTAATACGGTTAAGTAGAGCTATGGTCTCTCCCTCCGAATCCCGCCGTGCGGTGGTCATCGAAGATGACCCGGACATTCGCGGCCTGCTGGTCCGTGTCCTGGCGAAGCAGGGCTTCGATGTCACCCACGCCGGAGCCGGCCTGCCGGGGGTGGAAGAAGTCCGCCTCCGCAAGCCCGATCTGGTGACCCTGGACCTGAACCTCCCCGACCTCGACGGTCTGGAAGTGTGCAAACTCCTGCGCGAATTCTCCGACGCATTCATCGTGATGCTCACGGCACGGGCCGACGAACTGGACAAGCTGACAGGCCTGGACAACGGCGCCGATGAATACATCAGCAAGCCGTTCAGCCCGCGGGAGCTGCAGTCCCGCATCAACGCACTGTTCCGGCGCCGGCCCTCCGCTGCCGCCGAATCCGCGGCCCGGGGCGAGCTGGAACGCGCCACCGAGGTACAGCAGAGCCTGCTGCCCAAGGAGGACATCCGGATGGACGGCTATGACGTGGCCGGCATCTTCCGCCCCTCGCGCAACGTGGGCGGCGACTTTTACGACTGGTACCAGACGCCCGAAGGTCTCCACCTGACGTTCGCGGACGCCATGGGCAAGGGGATGGGCGCCGCCCTGATCGCGGCCACCGTCCGGGCCGTCATGCGCTCCACCGGCCAGCGGCAGGACCTCGACGCCGGTTTCGCCTCCGCCAGCAAGGCGATCGCCACGGACCTGGATTCCTCCAACTCATTCGTGACCCTGTTCCATGCCCGGCTCGACGCATCCTCCGGAAAGGTCAGCTACGTCGACGCCGGACACGGCCTGGCGCTGCACGTCCAGCCCGTCGGGCCTGCGGCACGCCTTCCTTCCGGCGGACCACCGGTGGGCGCATGGCCCGGGACACAGTGGCCGCATGCGGAACTGGAGCTGGCCCCCGGGGACACCCTGGTGGTGGTCAGTGACGGCGTCCTGGACGTCTTCGCATCGGTGGAGGACTTCACCGACGCCGTCCGGGCGGCCACGCAGTCCGCCGGCTCCGCGCATGAGGCCAGCAACGCCATCCTGGCCCTGGCGCCGGCCGACACCGCGGAGGATGACGTCACTGTGGTTGTGGTCCGTCGGCTGCCCGCAGAGGACGCGGCCGCATGACCCGTTTCTGGACCCGCCTGGTGGTGGTCCTCACCGTCCTGACAGGCCTGAACTACATCGCCTGGCGCTGGATGTCCTCCCTGAACTGGGACGCGTGGTGGATCGCGCTGCCGCTGGTGGCCGCAGAAACCTACAGCCTCATCGACGTCATGCTCTTCGGGATGACCGTGTGGAACCTGAAGATCCGCAAGGGCGCCCCCGAACCGCCCCATGACGCCACCGTGGACGTCTTCATCACCACGTACAACGAGGACCTGGACATGGTCCTGACCACGGCGCTGGCGGCCCAGAAGATCCGCCACCCGCACAGCACCTGGATCCTGGACGACGGCGCCCGGCCCGAGCTCAAGGCCCTGTGCGAACAGCACGGCCTGGGCTACGTCACCCGCAGCGAGGACTGGACCAAGGACCTCCCCCGCCATGCCAAGGCAGGAAACCTCAACAACGCGCTGATGGTCACCGACGGCGAATTCCTGCTGATCCTGGACGCGGACCAGATCCCCGAACCGGACATCCTGGAAAAGACCCTGGGCTACTTCAACAACCGGCGCGTGGCCCTGGTCCAGACTCCCCAGTACTTCAGCAACGTCCCGGCCAGCGACCCCCTGGGCAGCCAGGCGCCCCTGTTCTACGGCCCCATCCAGCAAGGCAAGGACGGCTGGAACGCCGCGTTCTTCTGCGGCTCCAACGCGATCCTCCGCCGCGAAGCCCTGATGCAGCTGGGCTTGGTGGGCTACGTCAAGGAAACCGAAAAGAGCATCCGCCGCGCCCTGGCCGCATCGCGCGCAGCCATCCGGCAGGCCCGCAAGTCCACTGATATCGACTCGCCGTTGGTGGCCGAGGTGCTGGACGAGGTGGAGGCCGCCACCCGGGAAGCCCAGCAGGAAGTGGACGCCGGCCAGCCCTTGGCCGAAGTCACCTACCGGGTACGCCGCCGGGTGGACGCCGCGGTGCAAACCCTGGTCCAGGCCGACGTCGCAGCGCTGCAGGCAGACCTCGAAGAGATCGCCGCCATGGAGCTGGCGCACGTGGGTGAGTCCGGCGTGCCCGTGGTGGCGGACGACGCTGTCCAGCGCATGTCCGCCCGCGACTGGTCGCCGCTGGGCGCGCTGGAATCTGTCCAGGCCGTGCTGGACGCCCTGACCGTGGAGCGGACCGGCGAGGCCCAGCCGGTCATGCCGCTGGCCACCATTTCCGTGACCGAGGACATGGCCACCGCCATGCGCATGCACGCGATGGGCTGGGAGAGCGTCTACCACCACGAAATCCTGGCCTATGGCCTGGCTCCGGAGGACCTGAAAACCATGCTCACCCAGCGGCTGCGCTGGGCGCAGGGAACCATCCAGGTGCTGCTCCGTGAAAACCCGCTGGTGCAGAAGGGCCTGAAGCTGGGCCAGCGCCTGATGTACTTCGCCACCATGTGGACGTACCTGAGCGGGTTCGCAGCCGTCATCTACTTCGCCGCCCCCATCATCTACCTGCTGCTGGGCATCCTGCCGGTGAGCAGCCTGAGCTGGGACTTCTTCATCCGGTTCATCCCGTTCATGGTGGTCAACCAGCTGCTGTTCGCGGTGGCCGGCCGTGGCATCCCCACCTGGCGCGGCCAGCAGTACAGCCTTGCCTTGTTCCCCACGTGGATCAAGGCATGCACGACGGCGGCGCGCAACGTATGGTTCGGCCGTCCCCTCGGGTTTGCGGTCACCCCCAAGGCGCGCCAAAGCGGCGGACCCAGCTGGAGCCTGATCCGGCCCCAGATCGTGGTGTCCGTCCTGCTGGCCGTCGCCGCCGTCGTCGGCATCATCCGCCTGGCCACCGGGCTGGCGGAACCGCTGGGCACCTTGGTCAATGTCATCTGGGTGGTCTTTGACCTGGTGGTCATGAGCATCCTGGTCCGCGCCGTGCTCTACAAGGGGTACGAACCGGCCGCAGAACCTGCAACAAGAGAGGAATCCTGATGGAGTTCAGTTATGAGGTCAAGGACTCATACGCGGAGGTCAAAGCGGACGGACGGCTGAACATGGTCTCCGCCCCGAAGCTGCGCGAGTTCGTCACCGACGTGATCGCCGGTGGGTCGAACCGGATCGTGGTCAACCTGGAAAACACCGCGTTCATGGACTCCTCGGGCCTTGGCGCGCTGATCGGGTGCCTGAAGGCGGCACGGCAGGCAGGCGGCGACCTCCGGATCGCCGCGGTGCAGCCGCAGGTGAACATGGTCCTGAAGCTGACCAGCATGGACAAGGTCCTCACGGCGTACACCACGGCCGAAGAGGCGTTCGGCAATGACTGAGGTCCTGGCCTCGCGCAGCTTCCGGGGGGCGGCCGCCGAGGATGCCATCGAAGCGGTCCACAACGACCTCGACAGCCTGTGGCTGGATGTTCCATTCGTCAACGACATGGACCAGATGACGTTCACCACCGCGGTCATCGAATCTGCGTCCAACATCGTCCAGCACGCCCAGCCCGCCGGTGAACGGGACGTGGAGCTGGGCGTGGAAACCACCGTGCAGCCCGCGCTGCTGCAGGCCCGCGTCAGTGCCTATTACGCCAAGCCGCCGTTCGGTCCGATGGAGGCTTCCACCCCGGACGAGGACGCCGAATCAGGGCGGGGCCTGGCGCTGATCGAAGCGTTGGTGACCACCGTGACGTTTGAACGCCAGGACGGCACCAACACGTGGGTGCTGTCCCGGACGTCCTCCCAGGACTAGGTTCGGGGCCGGCTACGGCCGGGCGGGGAACAGCACCGATACCGTCGCGCCACCGCCTGGTGTGTCACCAATGGCGAGTTCGCCGCCGTGCGCCTGGGCGATGCGCCGGGACGTCGCCAGCCCCAGCCCGGTCCCGGGCCCGTCGCCGGGGCGGTTCAGGCGGACCAACGGCTGGACCGCCCGTTCCCGGTCCGCAGGCAGGATCCCCTTGCCGTTGTCGGCCACGGTAAGGGTGGCGCCTTGGGGTCCTTCGCTGGCGCCGACGGTTATTCGCAGTGCACGGTCGGCGCGGCCATAGTTCAAGGAATTCGCCAACAGGTTCTGCACCAGCGTCCGCAACTGGGCCCGGTCCGCGAAGATTTCCGCGTCCTCGCACGAGATGCCGCTGCCGTAGCCCAGATCCACCCCCAGGTCCTGCGCGGCCTCGGCGGTGACGGCCAGCAGGGATACCCGTTCCGGGCGGATTTCGCCGTCCACCCTGGCATAGGACAGCACTTCTTCCAGCATGCCCAGCATGCGCCGGCCGCCGGTGCCAATCAGGTCCAGGTATTCCGCGGATGGGTCTGACGGCGTGATTCCGGGATCATCCTGTGCCAGCTCCACATATCCCAGGATGGTGGTCAGTGGAGTGCGAAGGTCATGGCTGACCCGGCCGGCGAATTCGGAGAGCAAAGCGTTGCTGCGCCACAGTTCGGCCAGGGCGTCGTTGAGCTGGAGGGTGCGGTGCTGCAGTTCCAGGAGTTCGACCACCTGGTGGGCCAACACCTCCAGCAGTTCGATCTGCTCCGGAGCAGGGAGTTTCGCCTCATCGGAGAACACGCACAGTGACCCAAGGACCAGTCCCGAGGATGTCTCCAACGGCACGGATGCGTAGAAGCGGACGTCGGCGATGCGGCCGGTGACGAACGGGTTGGCGGCGAACCGGGGATCCCGGGAAGCGTCCCGGACCACCGTGGTGCTGTGGTCGAGGAAGACCACGGCGCACATGGAATCCTCGCGGGCGCAGACCCCGGGGTCGATGCCATACGCAGCAATCTGGACCTGTTCACTGGACGTGATGATGTTGACCACGCTGTAGGGCACCCCGCACAGGGAGGCGGCGAGGCGGACCAGGTTCTCGAGCGCCTCCTGCGCCCCGTCATCAATCAGGCCCGCCGTGTCCCCCGCTGCCAATGGCAGCAGTCCGTAGGCCCGCAGGCCCGCGTCGCGTCCTGCATCCTGATCGGTCAGCACTTGCATAGCCGCCCCGTCCATAATTCCCTTGTGCCCCCAGTATCATCAGCGTGGGCCCGTGGCCCTTCCGCGATCCTACCGGCTGGCCCAAATGGCTGATGTACGCTCTTGACACGGGCGCCGGCCTGCCCTTAGATATTACGTATGCTGAAATAACAGTTCCATGATGCGGAAGCCGCTCGGATGATCGGCGCCGGGTCAACCGGCATCCGCATAGCCGTCACCATGGATGCCAGCATGACCACCAAGGAATACGCCAGCATGAAGCTTGCCGAATTCAACACCGCGGAGCCCGCCACGGCCCAGGCCACCCTCCGGCCCTGCATCGACGTCACCCGCTGGGTGGAGGCAGTGGCTGCAGCCCGGCCGTTCGCCAGCCGGGACGGGCTCCTGGCGTTCGCCGCGGACGCAGCCAAGCCGTTCACTCCCGCCGAAGTCGAAGCCGCCATGGCCCACCACCCGCGGATCGGGGAACGCCCGACGACGGCCGGCACCGAGGCGTCCATGTCCCGTTCCGAGCAGGCCGGGGTTGACCCGGCAGATACTGAGGCCGCAGAGGCCCTCGCCAGGGGGAACCGGGAGTACGAGGAAAAATTCGGCCGGGTCTTCCTGATCCGGGCCGCCGGACGCACCGCACCGGAAATCCTGCAGGCACTGAACCGGCGGCTCGCCAACTCCCCCGAAGAAGAAGACACCATCGTGGCCCAGCAGCTGCGCGAGATTGCCGTGCTGCGGCTTGAAGGACTGATCAGCGAATGAGCGTTTCCCACGTCACCACCCACATCCTTGACACCGGCGCCGGACGCCCGGCGGCGGGGGTCGCCGTCGTCCTTTCAAAGAACGACGCCGGCACCTGGCGCGAGCTGGCGGCCTCCAGCACCGACGCCGACGGCCGGGCAAAGGACCTGGGCCCCGAGCAGCTGGAACCCGGGCAGTACAAACTGAACTTCGCCACGGGAGAGTACTACGCCGGGCTGCAGACAGCCACCTTCTTCCCCGAGGTTGACCTGGTCTTCGAAGTGACCGGCCCTGAGCACTACCACGTCCCCCTGCTCCTGAGCCCGTTTGCCTACTCAACGTACCGCGGGAGCTAGCGCGGACGTCAGGGTCGACGTGTCAAGCAGGTAAACCGAATGTCACGGCGGTCACAGTTCCGGCATAGGATCTGGAGGTATGGCTTCGAATAGAGACCCGGAATCCGATACCGACGCCGAGGGCGGCCAGTCCGGCGGGGTGCAATCCGTGGAGCGCGCCCTGACCGTGCTGGAGATCCTGGCCCGGGACGGCCATGCGGGCGTGAGCGAGATCGCCGAGGAAATGGGGATCCATAAGTCCACCGTCTCGAGGCTGATGGGTTCGCTCGTGACCCGCCAGATGGTCCACCAGAACAGCGAACGGGGCAAGTACCAGCTTGGCTTCGGGATCCTCCGGCTGGCCAGCTCCATTCCCGGGCGGCTGAGCCTGGTCCACGAGGCAAGGCCGGTCCTGGAAAGCCTTGCGGACGAGTTCAAGGAGACCGTCAACCTGGCGGTGCTGCGTTCGAATTACGCCGTTAACGTTGACCAGGCCATGGGCCCCTCGACGCTGGCCACCCACGACTGGGTGGGGAGCCTGACGCCGCTGCACGCCACGTCCAGCGGCAAGGTCCTCCTGGCCGCGCTGGAGGCCGACGACCGGGACCGCATCCTGAAGGAGACCGGCCTGGCCGCCCGGACCGCCCGGACCATCACCAGCCGCAAGGAACTGGACGCTCAGTTGCTCAAAGCAGCGGCCGACGGGTATGCCGTGGTGCGCGAGGAGTTCGAGATCGGCCTGAATGCCGTTGCGGTTCCCGTGCGCAACCACCAGGGAACCGTGATTGGCGCCATCAGTATTTCAGGGCCGGCATTCCGCTTCGACCCGGAGCGGATTCCAGGCCTGCTGGATACATTGAAGGAAGCAGGCCATAAGGTCAGCGCCAACATGGGCTACCACGGCCACTAAGAAAATGGGTGACCCCCGGCTGGACCGGGGGTCATTTTTTTATGCAACGGGTCCCTCGCTTCGCCTGGTGAGCAGCGACTCCGCACCCCGTAACACCCTTGACTTTCAAAGTGACGTACAGCACTTTTGTTGCTTAGCGCGAACTCTGTTGATCTTTGCGGAACACCTCCCCATAGGGCCTAATGCCCTGCCACCGCTGGCCAACGGCCAGGCGGCGATTCATCCCCGGATTGCGCTGCCCGATGCCCAGCACTGAACGCAAGCCCATGGACTAGCCAAAGGACCCGCTTTCGTGGCCATTAACAGTGATCTCACCTCCGCCAAGCCAAAAGTGCCGCCTTCCGATGGAATTCCCGCCGAGCCACCGGGCGCCGGCCACGAGGAATCGACAGCCCTTCCCGCCGTCAACGAACACCAGCAGATACTGGAGGAACTGCGGCAGAGTAACAGGGAGCAGGCCGTCTCCCAGCGCCGCGACCGGAAGCTGACGCTGGACAAGGCCACGTTCGGCATCACCGGCGCCATCGCCCTCGCCTTCGTGGTGTGGGGATTTGCCGACAAGGACAGCCTGGCCACCACGTCCAAAGACGCCCTGGCCTGGGTCATGGAATACACCGGCTGGCTCTTTATGGTCCTCGCGTCCCTGTTCGTCGTGTTTGTCCTGTGGCTGGCCCTGGGCAAGTTTGGCAACATTCCCTTGGGCAAGGACGGCGAAAAACCCGAGTTCCGCACGGTGTCATGGATCGCCATGATGTTTGCCGCTGGAATGGGCATCGGCCTGATGTTCTACGGGGTGGCCGAGCCGCTGTACCACTTCGTCTCGCCCCCGCCCGGAACCGTTGACGGGCGTACCCCCGCAGCCATCCAGACGGCCATGGCCACCTCCATCTTCCACTGGACCCTGCACCCTTGGGCCATGTATGCAGTGGTGGGCATTGCCATGGCCTACGGCACCTACCGGCTGGGACGCAGGCAACTGATCTCCGCCGCCTTCACCTCGCTGTTCGGCATCAGGACCGTTGAGGGGCCGGTGGGAAAGGTCATCAACATCCTTGCCATCTTCGCTACGCTCTTTGGCACGGCCGCATCACTGGGTCTCGGCGCCCTGCAAATTGGCAGCGGCTTCACGTCGAACGGCTGGACAGGCGAGGTCGGAACACCTGTACTCGTGGCCATCGTGGCGATCCTGACAGCATGCTTTATCGCCTCCGCCGTATCCGGCATCAGCCGCGGAATCCAGTGGCTGTCCAACGTCAACATGGTCCTTGCCGTGGTCCTCGCCGTCATCGTGTTCGTGGCGGGCCCCACTCTCTTCATCCTTAACCTCATCCCCTCGGCGATTGGCGACTACCTGCGCGACCTGGCCGAGATGTCCTCCCGCACCGAGGCCGTCGGCGACGAGGCGCTGCGGACCTGGATGTCCGGCTGGACGATCTTCTACTGGGCCTGGTGGATTTCGTGGACGCCCTTCGTGGGCATGTTCATCGCACGGATCAGCCGCGGCCGGACCATCCGGCAATTCGTCACCGGCGTTCTGCTGGTGCCCAGCCTCGTCAGTGTCATCTGGTTCGGCATCTTCGGAGGGACGGCCTTCCACATCCAGCAGGAAGCCGACAAAGCCGGTACGCCGGGCCTGATGACCGTCACCGACGGCAAAGCAACCATCGATTTTGATGGGGCCTTGTTCAACCTGGTGAAGAATCTCCCCCTGCCGGGGTGGATGATTGCGGCCGTGATCGTCCTGGCCATGGTTCTGGTTGCAATCTTCTTCATTACCGGCGCCGACTCCGCCTCCCTGATCATGGCGTCGCTGAGCTCCAACGGCAGCTCCGAACCCAAACGTGCCCTGGTCATCTTCTGGGGTGCCCTCACCGGCGCCGTGGCCGCCGTCATGCTTTTGGCCGGCGGCGACCAACCCTCCGAAGCATTGTCGGGCCTGCAGCGGATCACCATCGTCGCGGCCCTGCCCTTTGTCATCGTGATGCTGCTGCTCTGCTTCGCCCTCACCAAGGACCTGCGCAGAGACCCCCTTTCCCTGCGCCGCCGGCTGGCGGACTCTGTGGTGGAGCGGGCTATCCGGACCGGAGTGGAGCAACACCGGGGCGCGCAGTTCGACTTTGTGACAAAGCACGAGTGCCCGGACGGATGCGCCGACGGCCAGCCGTGCCAAGGCAAGGGGCCGGATCTGGAGAAGGCAGCCGCACCGTAGGGAAACACCCGGATTTGGCCCCGGCGCAGCATGCGCCGGGGCCAATCCTTCACTGGCCCTGCTGGTGGGGCTCTGCGGCCACCAAGAAGCTAGGCGTTGAAGAGTGCCTCGCGCACCGCATGTTCGAATCCGCTCACGTGCACCTTGGCAAGCTCGGAAGCCCGCTCCTCGGCGCCGTCGATAACGGCCCGGAGCAGATCGAGGTGTTCGCGCACGTGGTGCGACAGGTCCGGAAGGCGGTCGATCACCATGCACCAGATCCGCGTTGCCAGGTTGTCGTACCGGATCAGGATGTCCTCCAGGTGCGGGTTGGCGGCGGCGGCATAGATGCCTTGGTGCACCCGGGCATCCAGCTGCAGCGTCTCGGTTACGGTTGCCGCGGCAACGTCGAATTCCTCGACCTTCTCGAGCGTGGCCCGCAACCCGTCCCGGACCGCAGGGGAGGCCACCCGTGCGGCCCGGGCGGCCGCAAGGGGCTCAAGCTGGGCACGGATCTCCGAGATGAAGGAAAGGTCCGTCACGTCCACCCGGGTGGCGAAAGTGCCCCGCCGCGGGTAGGTCTTCACCAGCCGGTCCAGCTCCAGCCGCTTCAGGGCTTCGCGCACCGGAGTCCGCCCCATGCCCAAGTTTTTGGCAAGGAGTTCGTCGTTGAGCAGCTCGCCGGGTTTGATTTCCAGCATAAGCAACCAGTCACGGATGCTCTCATAGGCGACGTCCGCCAGTGATTTCCTGCCGGCGTCGTCCGCCACCGCCAAAGCTTCGATCGCCATGCTGAGCCCCTTCTTCGCAACCTGGAAAAAACTATTGACCTCGCCTATGGACCAGTATACGCTGGCATCCAATCTAATATATCAGTCCGCAGCTTTTGAATATATCTAGAAGAAGGAGGAGGGACATGACCCTCATCGAAACAGCTTCAGCAACCGCCACCCTGCCGGCGCTCAAGGAAGAGCAGACGCAGAAGTTCGTGCTGACCCTGTCCTGCCGTGAGCAGGCCGGAATTGTGCAGGCCGTGACCACGTTCCTCTTCGAACGTGGCTTCAACATCGACGAACACCAGCAGTTCGACGACAGCCTGCGCGAGACGCTCCACCTGCGCACAGCGTTCTCCGGCTCCCCCAGCTACACGCCGGCGATGCTCGAAGAAGAGTTCGCCGGCATCGCCAGCCGCTTCGACATGAAGGCCAGCTTCCACGGCCAAACCCCCAAGCGCGTCCTGGTCATGGTGTCCAAGTTCGGCCACTGCCTGAACGACCTCATCTTCCGGTGGCGCGGCGGCAGCCTCGGCGCAGAGCTGGTGGCGGTGGTTTCCAACCACGAAACCCACCGCGCCATGGCGGAAGCCGCAGGGCTGCCTTTCATCTACATCCCCGTCACCCCGGACACGAAGGCCGACGCCGAGCGCCGGCTCCTGGAGCTGGTGGATGAGTTCAACGCCGACCTCGTGGTCCTGGCCCGCTACATGCAGGTGCTCTCAAATGACCTGTGCCGCGCCCTGGAGGGCCGAGCCATCAACATCCACCACTCGTTCCTCCCCGGTTTCAAGGGCGCACGCCCCTACCACCAGGCCTACGACCGCGGCGTAAAACTGGTGGGTGCCACCGCCCACTACGTCACGGCGGACCTGGATGAGGGTCCAATCATCGAGCAGGAAGTCATCCGCGTGGACCACACCTATGGTCCGGCGCAACTGTCCACCGTGGGCCAGGACGCCGAAGCGCTGGCCCTCTCCCGCGCCGTCCGCTGGCACTGCCAGCACCGTGTGCTGCTGGACCAGACCAGCACCGTGGTGTTCCGGTGAGCACCGGCCCTTACCCAGGCACAATCCGTAAAGCAGCAGGAGAGACTACCTTGGAATCGTCGCCACGCATTGTCATTATCGGAGCCGGCATCGTCGGCACCAACCTCGCGGATGAACTCGTCACGCGGGGCTGGAACAACATCACCGTCCTGGACCAGGGGCCCCTCACCATGCCCGGCGGCTCCACCTCGCACGCCCCGGGACTGGTCTTCCAGACCAATCCCTCCAAGTCCATGGCCCTGTTCGCCAAGTACACCGTGGAAAAGTTGCTGTCCCTGACCGAGGACGGCACCAGCTGCTTCAACCAGGTGGGCGGCCTGGAAGTTGCCACCACCGAAACCCGCCTCTCGGACCTGAAGCGCAAGCTCGGTTACGCCTCCGCCTGGGGCATCGACGGCCGGATCCTCTCCCCGGCGGAGTGCAAGGAACTGTACCCCCTCATTAACGAGGAGGAGATCCTGGGTGGCCTGCACGTCCCCAGCGACGGCCTGGCCAGCGCGGCGCGGGCCGTGCAGCTGCTGATCAAGCGCACCGAGGCTGCCGGCGTGAAGTACCAAGGCAACACCACCGTCACCGGCATCGAACAGTCCGGCCGCCGCGTCACTGGCGTCCAGACCTCCGACGGGGTGGTCCCGGCAGACATCGTGGTCTCCTGCGCCGGCTTCTGGGGTGCAAAGATCGGCGAAATGATCGGCATGACCGTCCCGCTGCTCCCGCTGGCCCACCAGTACGTCAAGACCACCCCGGTCCCGGATCAGAAGGGCAAGAACGAGCTGCCCAACGGCGCATCGCTGCCCATCCTGCGCCACCAGGACCAGGACCTCTACTACCGCGAGCACGGGGACCGGTACGGCATCGGTTCCTACGCCCACAAGCCCATGCCCGTGGACCTTGACGAACTCGGCACCTTCAAGCCGGACGAAATCAGCGAGCACAACATGCCGTCGCGGCTGGACTTCACGGTGGAGGACTTCCTCCCCGCCTGGGAGGCCACCAGACAGCTGCTCCCCGCCCTGCGCCAAAGCGAAATCGAAGACGGCTTTAACGGCATCTTCTCCTTTACCCCTGACGGCGGCTCCCTCGTTGGCGAGTCCAGGGAACTCGACGGCTTCTTCGTTGCCGAAGCCGTCTGGGTGACCCACTCCGCCGGCATCGCGCGCGCTGTGGCCGAACTCCTGGTGGACGGCAAATCCTCCATCGACCTGGGCGACTGCGACATCCACCGCTTCGAGGACGTTCAGTTGACGCCCGAATACGTCAGCGAAACCTCGCAGCAGAACTTCGTGGAGATCTACGACGTCCTGCACCCGCTGCAACCCAAGCTCTCCCCGCGCAACCTGCGCGTTTCCCCCTTCCACGCCCGGCACAAGGAACTGGGCGGCTACTTCCTCGAAGGCGCCGGCTGGGAACGGCCCTACTGGTTCGAGGCCAACGCCGAACTGCTCAAAGAAATGCCCGCCGACTGGCAGCCCCCGGCACGCGATGCCTGGTCCGGGATGTTCAGCTCCCCCATCGCCGCGGCCGAGGCCTGGAAGACGCGCACCGCCGTCGCCATGTACGACATGACTCCGCTGAAGCGCCTCGAAATCTCCGGCCCCGGCGCCCTGAAGCTGCTCCAGGAACTCACCACCGCCGAGCTGAACAAGAAACCCGGGGCGGTCACCTACACGCTGCTGCTTGACCATGCCGGCGGCATCCGCAGCGACATCACCGTGGCCCGCCTGTCCGAGGACACCTTCCAGCTGGGCGCCAACGGCAACATCGACACCGCCTACTTCGAACGCGCCGCCCGGCACCAGACCGAAGGCGGCGGCGCCGGCGATTGGGTCCAGGTCCGCGACACCACCGGCGGCACCTGCTGCATCGGCCTGTGGGGTCCGCTGGCACGCGACCTGGTCAGCACCGTCAGCAGCGACGACTTCACCAACGACGGCCTGAAGTATTTCCGCGCCAAGAAGGTGGTTATCGGCGGCGTGCCGGTCACCGCCATGCGCCTGTCCTACGTCGGTGAGCTTGGCTGGGAGCTGTACACCAGCGCCGACAACGGCCAGCGGCTCTGGGATGCACTGTGGAAGGCGGGCCGGCCGTTCGGCGTCATCGCAGCCGGGCGGGCAGCGTTCAGCTCGCTCCGCCTGGAAAAGGGCTACCGTTCCTGGGGCACGGACATGACCACCGAGCACGACCCCTTCGAGGCCGGCCTGGGCTTCGCGGTGAAGATGGCCAAGGACAGCTTCGTCGGGAAGGCTGCCCTGGAAGGCCGCACCGAGGAGAACTCAGCGCGGCACCTGCGCTGCCTGACGGTCGACGACGGCCGCAGCCTGGTGCTTGGCAAGGAACCGGTGTTCTACAAGGACCAGGCAGTTGGCTACGTGACCAGCGCCGCCTACGGCTACTCGGTCCGGAAACCGATCGCCTACTCCTACCTGCCCGCAGAAGTTTCGATCGGCGATTCCGTGGAGATCGAATACTTCGGGCGCCGGATCGTCGCCACGGTCACGCAGGACCCCCTGTACGACCCCACCATGACCCGGCTCCGCGGGTAGGGCCATGATCAGCTCGGAGTCAATCGGCAGCTACCTCGCCCGGCTGGCTGCCAAGCAGCCGACGCCTGGCGGCGGTGCTGCCGCGGCCCTGCACGCCGCACAGGGTGCAGCGTTGGTGGCCATGGTGGCGCGCTACACCACCGGCGCCAAGTATGAGCCGCACGCACCCTTGGTGCAGCGCATCACGGCGGATGCCGACGGCCTTATCGAGGAGGCGCTGCACCTGGCCGAGGCGGACGAGGCGGCCTTCCAGGCAGTCATCGACTCCTACAAACTCCCGTCCGGGACGGCTGAGCTCAAGGCCGCCCGTGCAGCCGGGATCCAGTCCGCACTCATCCAGGCGGCTGAAACACCCGCCCGGCTGGTCACGTTGTCCGGCGAGATCGTGGACCTGGCCACGGAGCTGTACGACGTCGCCAACGCCAACGTCATCAGCGACGTGGCAGCGGCCGCAGATGCCGCCAGGGCAGCCGCCACTACTGCACGCGTGAACATCGACATCAACGTTGTGGCAGTCAAGGACCCGGAGGCACGCGCCCGGCTTGCGCGGCAGACGGACGGCATTGAGGAAAAGGTGGTCTTGGCGGCAGATGCCCTCTCGGCCCGCGTGCGCGAAAGGATCCTTGGTTGAGCACCACAGTACTTTCCGGGAAGCCGTTGGCCGGTTTGTTCCACCAGGAGGTCCAGGCACAGGTCAGGTCGCTGGAAGTTGAGGGCGTCCGCCCGGTCGTGGCAGTGGTCATGGCAACCGGCGACGAATCAACGCACTGGTACGTCCGTTCCATCGAGCGGGCAGCAGAGCGCGCCGGAGTCGGCTGCCGGATCATCGACCTGGGACACGACGCAACGGAGCCGGTCCTGGCCGGCGTCCTGCGGGACCTCAGCGCCGAACCCTCCGTCAACGGCATCATCCTGCAAACACCGCTGCCTCCGGGAGTCCGGACCGACAACTTGGTGGGCCTCATCGCCCCGGAAAAGGACATTGACGGCGCCAATCCCCTGAGCCTGGGACGCCTTGCCGTCGGCCAGCCGGCCTTTGCACCCGCTACCGCGCGCTCCGTCGTCGAAATCCTGGAGCATTACCGGATTCCGCTGGCGGGCAAGGGCGTTGTGGTGGTGGGCCGGTCCGCCGTGGTGGGCAAACCATTATCCCTCCTGCTGCTGGCACGCGACGCCGCCGTGACGGTCTGCCATTCCAGGTCCGGGCCGCTGGCGCGCTATACGAAGGATGCCGATGTGGTGGTGGTCGCCGCCGGCCGCGCCGGACTGCTGGGAGGCGGCGACGTCTCCTCCCAAACAGTGGTGGTCGACGTCGGCACGAACGTCCTTCCCGACGGCTCGCGGGTGGGTGACGTAGACGAAGCCAGCGTCACCGGGACAGCAGCAGCGCTCACTCCGGTTCCCGGCGGCGTGGGCTCAGTGACCACGGTTTTGCTGCTCCTTCACACCGTAGAGGCCGCACGCAGGCAAGTGTCATCCCCGCCGCTGGCGCCCGAGGTCCCGGAGCTCCAGGCCCTGGAAGCCGCAGGCTAGGAACGCCACAGCGTTGGCAACGGGCGTCCCGTTCTCCGTGAAAGGTGCTTCGATGGGCCTAAGACCTGGGGAGGTATTCCTCATCGAAGCACCGTTTTCGGAGAACGGGACCCCGCAACAGCCGTGCCCGGAGCGCGCAACAGGAACGCTTACGGGCTACGTCTTTCTCAGGACTCACTCTTGACATTGGGTGTGAGCTAGCGCACGATTTTGTTGCATACAGCGAACGTTGTTGATCATCACGGAACGTAATACTCCTGGATATGCTCCTCCCGCCCTTCCGAGGCCACCCGCGATGGCATGGAAGCAGCCGGACAGAATTTATGAAGGCCGATCCGAGGGGGAGCCCGGCCCGCAACTCGGCCGCACACGCTGCCGCATCCACGCGGCAGCGCCAGATCACTAAAGGAAACTGTTTATGACTATCAAAGGTGCCAGCACCATCGATCAAAGCAGTGCCGAAGGGACCAGCTCGAAGTTCAAACGCCGCTTCATGGTGCGGCTCGTCGCTGTCTTCATCGGCGGGATGTTCCTCGACGGCTACATCCTCGGAATCATCGGACCCGTCACCGGCCCCATGCGGTCAGACCTCCAGCTCGACGCACTGTCCCTGGGCATGATCGCCGCAGGCCCGCTGGCCGGTATCTTCGTCGGCTCCCCGCTGGCCGGCTGGGCTACTGACAAGTTCGGACGCAAGCCCATGTTCCTCGTGGACATGGGCCTGTTCCTGGTTGCCTCAGCGGCCCAGTTCTTCGTAACCTCCGGAGACGGTGCCGTGATCCAGCTGGCCATCATCCGGTTCATGATGGGTGTCGCGATCGGCGGTGAGTACTCGATCGGCGGCCCCTTGCTGTCGGAGTTCTCTCCCCCAAAGCTCCGCGGGCGGTTGCTCGGGCTGACCCTGATCGCCTGGTACGTCGGTTTCATGATGGCATTCATCATCGGCACGCTCCTGCACGAGGCCGGCACCCCCTGGCGCCTCGTCATCGGGACGAGCACCATCCTCGCGTTCGTCCTGTTCCTCGCCCGCATCGGCCTCCCCGAATCGCCAAGCTGGCTCATCACCAAGGGACGGCGTGACGAAGCACTGGCGATCGCCCACAAGTATGTCGAATCGCCGCAGATGCACGACAGCATCACCGAGGAGATCGACCTGCGGATGATCCAGGAGGCCCAAGCCGCAAAGGGCAGGACCAAAATCAAGAACGCCTCCTTCGGAATGCTGTTCTCGAAGGAACACTGGCGCGCCACCGTCTTCACTTCCGGTTTTTGGTTCTGCGCGGTCACTCCGTACTTCGCGATCGCGACCTTCGCCGACGACGTGCTCACGCAGTTCGGCTTCGGCGGCGGCTGGGCCGGTGGAGTGGGCTTGTCCGCCCTTGCGGCCGCGGGTGTTGTCACCAGCGTGCTTCTGATTGACAGGCTCGGCCGCCGGATCCTCACCGTGCCCGGCCAGTGGCTCTGCGCAGGCATCCTGCTGGTCATCGGGGTCTGGGCTGACGCGCCGGCAATCCTGGTGCTGGCCCTGTTCCTCGCCTTCTCCTTCTTCAATGCCGGCTACACCACCTTGACCCAGGTCTATCCGGCCGAGGTATTCCCCGGCGACCTGCGCGGCATCGGCATGGGCTTCGCCGCGGCCTTCAGCCGCATCGGAGCCGCACTCGGCACCTTCGCCCTGCCGTGGGCGATCAGCAACATCGGCATGGGCCCAAGCATGGTCGTGGCAGCCGCCGTCGCATTACTCGGCGCAATACTCTCGCAATGGCTCGCGCCTGAGACGAAGGGGCGCACCCTCGCCGAGATCTCAACCAACTTCTCGCACTGACACCGGGCAACCGGCCGCAACCCACAGGAGGCCTTCGCCGCACCAGCGGCGGAGGCCTCCGTCATGCCCGCCCTTCCCGGAGCCAGCCTGGGCCCGCTGAAACAGTGACGGCAGCCGCAGCAACAATGCCGGAAACCCTTGACATTCCTTGTGAGCTACGCCACCGTGTTGCATATAGTGCTGCGCGTTGCTTATAGCGAAGCGCGGAGCCACGCACCAACCAGGAGAACCACGAACCATGAGCGCATCACCCCGCGTCGTCATCATCGGAGCCGGCATTGTCGGCACCAACCTCGCCGACGAGCTGGCAAGCCGCGGCTGGAATGACATCACCGTCGTCGAACAGGGCCCGCTGGAGCTGGCAGGCGGCTCCACGTCGCACGCTCCGGGCCTCGTATTCCAGAACAACCCGTCCAGGACCATGACGGAATTCGCGACCTACACCGTCAACAAGCTGCTCGCCCTGGGCAAGGATGGCCAGTCCTGCTTCAACCAGGTGGGCGGCCTTGAACTGGCAACGACTCCGGAGCGCCTGGCGGACCTCAAACGCAAGATGGGCGTGATGACCTCCTGGGGCGTCGAAAGCCGGATCGTGGATGCCGACGAGTGCGAAAAGATCTACCCCCTGCTGACCACGGGGAAGCTCAGCGGCGGCCGGGAAGTCCTGGGCGGCCTGCTCATCCCCACCGACGGCCTCGCCCTGGCGGCCCGCGCCGTCCAGCTGCTGATCGAGCGCACGCGCGAACACGGCGTCACCTACCGCGGGTCCACCACCGTCACCGGCATCGCCCGTGAGGGCGGCAAGGTCACCGGCGTCGAGACCTCGGCCGGACTCATTCCTGCCGATATCGTGGTGTCCTGCGCAGGGTTCTGGGGCCGTGAGCTCGGCAAGATGGTGGGCCTGGAGGTGCCGCTGCTGCCGCTGGCCCACCAGTACGCGGTCACCACGCCCCTCGCCGAACTTGAGGGCGTCAACGAGCTTCCCAACGGCGCCGGCAAGCCCATCCTTCGCTACCAGGACAAGGACCTGTACTACCGCGAATGGGGCGACCGCATCGGCATCGGCAGCTACGCCCACCGGCCGATGCCGGTGGACATGTCCGCACTGCCGAAGGTCCCGGCCGGGGAGATGTCCGACCACCGCATGCCCTCCCGGCTGGACTTCACCCTGGAAGATTTCGTTCCCGCGTGGGAGGACAGCCAGGACCTGCTGCCGGCACTGCGCAGCAGCGAAATCCAGGATGGCTTCAACGGCATCTTCTCCTTTACCCCCGACGGCGGCCCGCTCATGGGCGAAGCACCGGACCTCGAGGGCTTCTTCGTGGCCGAAGCCGTGTGGGTCACGCACTCCGCCGGCGTTGCGAAGGCCATGGCAGAGCTGATCATCGACGGCCAGCCGCGGACAGACCTGCACGGCTGCGAACTGACCCGTTTCGAGAAGGTGCAGACCTCGGACGCCTACGTCAGCGAAACCTCGCAACAGAACTTCGTGGAGATCTACGATGTCATGCACCCGCTGCAGCCGCGTGAATCCCCGCGCGAGCTGCGGGTCAGCCCCTTCAATGTCCGCCAAAGGGAGCTGGGCGCGTTCTTCCTGGAATCCGCCGGCTGGGAACGCCCGCACTGGTTCGAAGCCAACCGCGCGCTCCTCGAAGAACTCCCGGCCGAATGGCAGACCCCGGAGCGGGACTCCTGGTCCGCAATGTTCCACTCCCCCATCTCCGCAGCCGAAGCGTGGAAGACGCGCACCGCCGTCGGACTTTACGATATGACGCCGCTGAAGCGCCTCTCCGTCGCCGGCCCGGGCGCGCAGGCACTCCTGCACCGGCTCAGCACGGGCAACATCGCCAAGAAGCCGGGCGCCGTGACCTATTGCCTGTTGCTGGCGGACGACGGCGGCATCCGCAGTGACGTGACCGTGGCAAGGCTGGCCGAGGAGGAGTTCCAGCTGGGCGTCAACAGCAACGTCGACTTCGACTACCTCCGGGTGGAAGCCCGCCGGCAGTCCGCCGCCGACCCCGGCCAGTGGGTCCACGTCACCGACATCACCGGCAGCACCTGCTGCATCGGTTTGTGGGGTCCGCTGGCCCGCGAGGTGATTGGCAAGGTCAGCACCGACGACCTCACCAATGACGGCCTGAAGTACTTCCGGACCAAGGAGATCTCCGTGGGCGGCATCCCCGTCACGGCCATGCGGCTCTCCTACGTCGGCGAACTCGGCTGGGAGCTCTACACCACCGCCGAGTACGGTTTGAAGCTCTGGGACCTGCTGTTCGAGGCGGGCCAGGAGCACGGCATCATCGCTGCCGGCCGCGGCGCCTTCAACAGCATGCGCCTTGAGAAGGGCTACCGGCTGTGGGGCACGGACATGACGTCCGAGCACCACCCGTACCAAGCGGGCCTCGGTTTCTCCGTGGCCAAGGACAAGACCGGATTCGTGGGCGCCAAGGCCTTGGCTTCGCTCCGCGAGCAGCCTGCGGCGAAGATGCTGCGCTGCCTGAAGGTCGACGACGGCACGTCAGTGGTGCTGGGCAAGGAACCGGTGTACGTGGCCGGGGAAGCCGCTGGTTACGTCACGAGCGCGGCGTATGGCTTCACCGTCGGCAAGCCCCTTGCCTACGCCTGGCTGCCCTCGTCGGTGTCCGAGGGGGACGCCGTGGAGATCGAGTACTTCGGCCGGCGCGTAGCCGCCACCGTCAGCGCCGAGCCGCTCTTTGACCCGGGCATGGAGCGCCTCCGCGGCTGATCTGCCCCATCCACCACAAAGGTGGTTGGGCCTGCTTGAGACCTGCAGGCCCAACCGCCTCTTTTGTTGCCCGCGGAGCGCGCGCTGTTCCACCCCGGCATGCCAACGGCGGCACCCCTGCTGAGCGGGGCGCCGCCGTTGGAACCTTGCTGTTCTTCACAAACGGGAACCGCGCATCAGTTGTTGAGGTAGCCGTTCGGGTCCAGGACGTACTTCGTTGCCGCGCCGGCGTCAAACTCCGCGTACCCGCGCGGGGCGTCGTCGAGCGAAATGGCCTTGGCGTTGACCGCCTTGGCTATCTGGATCCGGTCATGGAGGATGGCCATCATCAGCTGCCGGTTGTACTTCATCACCGGGCATTGGCCCGTGGTGAAGGACAGGGACTTCGCCCAACCGGTTCCCAGGGACAGGGACAGGCTTCCCTTCCGTGCGGCTTCATCCGCGGCTCCCGGGTCCCCCGTGACGTAGAGGCCGGGGATACCCACGGAGCCGCCGGCGGTGGTGAGGTCCATCAGCGAGTTCAGCACGGTGGCAGGTGCTTCCTGGGCGCCGTGGCCGTGGCCGCGTGCCTCGAAGCCGACGGCGTCGATGCCGGAGTCGACCTCCCGGACGCCGAGGATCTGCTCGATCTGGTCTGCCGGGTCGCCGTTGGCCACATTGACGGTTTCGCAGCCAAAGGATCGGGCCTGGGCCAGGCGGTCTTCGTTGAGGTCGCCCACGATGACCACCGCAGCTCCCAGCAGTTGGGCGCTGGCGGCCGCGGCAAGCCCGACGGGGCCGGCACCGGCAACGTAGACGGTGGACCCGACGCCGACGCCTGCCGTGACTGCGCCGTGGAAGCCGGTGGGGAGGATGTCGGAAAGCATGGTCAGGTCCATGATCTTTTCCAGGGCCTGGTCCCGGTCCGGGAACCGCAACAGGTTCCAATCGGCGTAGGGAACCAGGACGTATTCCGCCTGCCCACCCACCCAACCGCCCATATCGACATAGCCGTAGGCAGAGCCGGGACGGTCCGGGTTCACGTTCAGGCAGATCCCGGTCTTGCGCTCCTTGCAGTTCCGGCAGCGCCCGCAAGAGATATTGAACGGGACGGAGACGATGTCCCCCACCTTGATGAATTCGACGTCGGGTCCGGTCTCAATGACTTCGCCGGTGATTTCGTGGCCCAGGACGAGGCCGGCAGGGGCCGTCGTCCGGCCGCGGACCATGTGCTGGTCCGAGCCGCAGATGTTGGTGCTCACGGTGCGCACGATGACCCCGTGCGGCACCTTCCGGCCGACGTTGGCGGGATTGACACCGGGGCCGGCCTTCAGTTCAAACGACGGATACGGGGTATCGATGACCTCGACAACCCCGGGCTCCTTGTACGCAACGGCTTTGTTACCTGACATGGGCGTGGCTCCTATGGTTAGGGTTCAATTGCCACGGAAGGCCTGACGCCGGCTGCATCAGACCCTCCGTGTGGTTATGACTTTCACTTGCGGTAAAACGTGGGACGGCGCGCGGTGCCGGCGGCTCAGGGAAGCGGCTAGGCGTCGATCACCATGTCGGTGCGCGCGGTGGAGCAGCAGGGAAGGAACTTGCCGGCATCGATTTCCCGTTTGCGGATTCCACCCTGGTGGTTCATGTCGATCTCCCCGGACAGCTTGACCACCTTGCAGGAGCCGCACATGCCCTCCTTGCAGTTGGCGCCGATCCGGACACCGGCCCGCTGGGCCACACCCAGGATGGGTTCCTGCGGGTCGATCCGCACATTGATTCCGGTGCGCATGAAAGACAGGGTGAGGCTGCCAGTTCCCACGGTGTCGAAGCTTGACGCATCCGGGGTGGCGGCTTCGGTTGCGGCTTCGGCGGCTTCCACGGACGCGGCTTCCGCCGAGGCCGGGGCTGCAGCTTCCAGCGCCAGCCCCGTGGCCTGCAGGGTTCCATCCTCGTCGTAGCCGGGCTCATAGATCCCGAACGCCGCCGGCTGGCTCTCGAAGTAGTCCTCGGCGGACTCCGCGATCTCGTCGGCGATTTCCTCGGCGATGTCCGCCGCCAGGGCGAGCTCGGCCTGGTATTCGAGGAGGGTCTGCCGGTCGCCGGAGAAGAACTCCATGTAGATGGAGGTATCGTCGACGCCCACGTTCTTGAGCAGTTCAGTGGCGGTGTTCAAGTACCCCTCGGGCCCGCAGGCGTACACCTGCCGGCCGTTGGCGTCCGGTGCCACCTCGTCGATCATGGCCGCCGTCAGCCGTCCGGTGAAGCCATCCCAGTCCTCGGGCCTGCCGCGGTCGCCCAGGGCGTAGAAGACCTTGATGCGCGAGTCCACCGACGCGATGTAGGCCAATTCCCGGTGGAAGGCGAAGCCGCCGGCTTCCGCGCCGTGGTAAAGCACCACCACATCGGCGGTTCCGGGCAACGAGTGGATGGTGCGCAGCATCGACATGATGGGGGTGATGCCTGCGCCGGCGGCCAGGAAGAGGTACCGTGCCCGCCGATCGGCGTCAGGCAGGTGGAATGCCCCGACAGGTCCCAGCATGTCCAGGACAGTTCCGGGCCTGACGTTCCCGTGCACCCACGGGGAAACCAGTCCGCCCGGGTCGCGCTTGACGGTGACGCTGAAGGTCCACGGTTCCGTGGGTGAACTGGACAGCGAGTAGCTGCGGTCCACCGGTTCCTGGTCCTCGCCGTTCACGGGGAAAGCGATATTCACGTACTGGCCCGCGCGGAACGCCAGGGGCGCACCGTCGCAGCGGCGGAAGACGAAGGTCATCATGCCGCCGGCTTCGGGAACGGTTTCGACGCATTCGGCCATGAACTCCTGCGGATGCCACGGGCCCAGCGCCTTGGCTGCACTGGCCGGGCCTTCCATGCTGCCCATCACCCGGTTCCACGGCATTTCAAGGCCGCGGATGCGCTGCGGTTCCCGGACCGGCGCCTGAGTGAGGACGTCAATCATGCCAAGTGCTCCTGCACGCGCTGGACGTACCAATTGATGAAGGCCTCCACCTGGTATTCGCTCTTCATGTAAGGGCCGGGCTCGTACGCGGGGCTGGCAGCACCCTGCTGGCACAGCTCAACGAACGCCTTGTCCTGCAGGTTGGTCTGCTTCCAGGTGTAGGTGAGCTTTTCGAGGTCGTAGTCAACGCCTTCCTCGGCGTCGTCAGCCACCAGCCAGGTGGTGCGGACCAAGGACTGGTGCTCGTTGATGGGGAAAACCCCGAACGTGATGACGTGGTCCCCCAGGAAGTGGAACCAGCTGTTGGGCTGCAGGTGCATCGAGCAGCGGCCCAGGCGGAAGTCCCGAAGGTCGCCGAGCAGCTTCTTCGAGAGCCTGCGGCCGTCTGCGGAGAAAGATTCGCCTTCGCCGTCCAGGGATTCGCGCGAGATGCGGATACCGGCAATGCGGGTGTCGAGTTCCTCCACCACCTCGTAGGGCAGGCCGTAGCGGCGGCACCGCTCCTCGAGGGAGGACTGGGCTTCCTTGTTGCGGTCCCAGACCTCTTCCAGGTGGGCCGGGATCAGTCCCTCGGTCAGGCCCCACGTGGGGAAGAGCGAGCAGGCGAGTTCCGGGTGGCCGTCGCAGTGGTAGCACTCACGGTTGTTCTCCATGACGAGCTTCCAGTTGCCTTCTTCGATGATGTTCTGCTGGTAGGCAATCTTCGTCTTGGACAGGTCGTGGGGGGCGAGGTAGGGCTCGAAAATCTTGGCGGTTTCGTCGAAGTCTGCGGGTGGCTCGTCAGCAATGCAGACGAAGATGAGCCCGGCAACCTCGCGGCTGTGGGCGCGCTTGAGGGCAAAGCAGTTCTTGTCGAACTTGGCTTCGCCGGGGGCGGATGCGTGGATCAGGTTGCCCTCGGGGGAGTACGTCCAGGAGTGATAGCCGCAGACCAGGTTTCCGGTGGAACCGGCGGCTTCGGTCAGGACGCGGGCACCGCGGTGGCGGCAGACGTTGTGCAGGACATTGACGCCGCCCTCGTCGGTGCGCAGCACGATCAGGGAGTAGGGTCCGTAGTCGACCGTGATGTAGTCGCCCGGCTCCGGCAACTCGGCAACGCTGCCGGCAAAGATCCAGTGCTGGCCGAAGATGGCTTCCATGTCGAGCTTGAAGATTGTCGGGTCAGTGTAGAACGGGGCATCAAGGGAGTAGCCGGTGCGCCGCAAAGCAAACAACTCGGTAATTTCGGCCAGCTGCTCGGCAGGCAATGTTGAGGCGAGCTTTCCGCGTGCGCTGAGGGGCGCATTCACTGAGGTAGTCATGTGTTTCCTCCCGATAGGGCTGGGCATGGGGCGATTTGGGGGTGGATACGGAGCAGGTGGGGCACAAGGGGTGTTCAAGACGTTCTGTCAACGAATGTGGGGAGGTTCATCAGCAACAGAAGCGACAACTCCGGAATAAAACTGAAGCGCCTAACGCAACAACGATCACCATATGCAACAGTGTGACTCCAGCCACGCTCACTGTCAATCAATTTCGGATATGACGAAAAAGCATGGCCGACATGGTTGCGGGGCCGGATGCGCCGGTGCAGGCGCAGGAGATGGCGGTCGCGGCGGAGATCGGGTGTGTTGGCCCTGGGTCCGCGCGCCGTGTCGTCGTTCCTGACGGCCTCGCACGGCGTAGTTACCTCATTGCCGAGGACATTGGAGGGGCTGCAGGCCGGGACCCTGTCGTGGCAGCATGCGGTGGTGATGGCGGATGAGACGCGTACCTTGATGCCGCGGGGGCGGCCGGGTTGGAAGCCCACTTCCTGGACCATGACGCCCCGGACCCGGTGCGGGGATGACCGGTGGGGCGGTTGCCGGCGCACCGGTTCAAAGCCAAGGCCCGGACCTGGCGGGAACGCCACCACGCCGAGAGCATCGAGAAACGCCACGTCGAGGGGGTGTCTGATCGGCGGGTAGAGTTCCGGGCGGACCAGGACGGGATGGCCTGGCTCTCCGCGTTTCTTCCCGCGGACCAGGCCCTGGCGGGGTGGAACCGGCTCACCGCGATCGCTCGTGGCAAGGACCTTGACCCGAAAGCCGGTCCGGACGGGAACCACCCGGCATAAAAACCTGTGTGGGGAACGGCGACGGCGGCACCCGGCACCTGCCGGACTGCCGCCGTCGTCATTGCCCGCACCGGCGCACCTTACCCATCCGGTGGGGCTAGGCGTGCGTTCCGGCCAGCTCCCCTGCAGATTCCCCGGCAACCGCTGCCTCTCCCCGGTGCGGCTCGAACCTGACGAACATGGCCTTGAAGCCGGGGGTGTTGGATACGCGGGCCACGTTTTCTTTGTGGACCAGCGCGTTCGCTTCGGGGAAGTACGCGGCCGCGCAGCCCTTGGCGGTGGGATAGGCCACCAGCCGGAACCTGTCCGCCCGGCGGTCCACGCCCTGGAAGGTGCTGACGACGTCCACGAGTTCCCGGTCCTGGAATCCTTGCTCGGCGAGGTCCTCAGGGTGGATGAGGATCACGCGGCGGCCGCCGGAGATGCCGCGGTAGCGGTCATCCAGGCCGTAAAACGTGGTGTTGTACTGGTCGTGGCTGCGGATGGTCTGCAGCACCAGGTGCCCCGGCGGCGGGGTGAGGTATTCGAGCGGGCTGACCGTGAACCGGCCGCGGCCGATGTCGGTGGCGAAGGAGCGGGTGTCGCGCGGCGGGTTGGGCAGCACGAACCCGTTCTTGGTCCGGACCCGGGCGTTGAAGTCCTCGAAGCCGGGCAGCACCCGGGCGATGTGGTCGCGGATCACGTCGTAGTCCTCGGCCATTGCCTTCCAGTCCACTGGGTGGTCCGGGCCAAAGGTGGCCTCCGCCATCCGTGCCACGATGACGGGCTCAGCCAGCAGGTGCTCGGAGACTGGGGTGAGGCGGCCTTGGGTGGAGTGGACCACGGACATCGAGTCCTCCACGGAGAGGAACTGTGCGCCGTTGGGATGCTTGTCGTCCTTGTCGGTGCGGCCCAGGGTGGGCAGGATCAGTGACGTGCGGCCGTGCACCACGTGCGAGCGGTTGGGTTTGGTGCTGATGTGCACGGTCAGCCCGATCCGCTGCATGCCCGCTTCCAGGGCCTCGGTGTCAGAGCAGGCGAGCGAGAAGTTTCCGCCCATGGACACGAATACGTCCACCTCGTCCCGTTCGAATGCCTCCATCGACTCCACGGCGTCGTAGCCGTGGTGCCGCGGGGAGGTGATGCCGAACTCGGCGTCCAAGGCCTGCAGGAGCCACTCCTTGGGTTTCTCCCAGATGCCCATGGTCCGGTCGCCCTGGACGTTCGAGTGCCCGCGGACAGGGCAGGCGCCGGCGCCGGGCTTGCCGAAGTTGCCCTGCAGCAGCAGGACGTTGACCATTTCCTTGATGGTGTCCACCGAGTGCGGCTGCTGCGTCACGCCCAGCGCCCAGCAGAAGATCGAGGCCTTGGACGCCTCCAGCATCGCCGCGACCTTCTCGATCTGGCCCCGGGTGAGGCCGGTGGCCTTCTCGGTTTCATCCCAGTCCAAGGTGCGCCGGGCTTCGCGGTAGGCATCGAACCCGTCCGTCTGGGCGGCAATAAAGGAATGGTCGACGACGGTCCCCGGATTGGCTGCCTCGGCCTCCAGCAGCAGGTGGCCGAGCGCCTGGAACAGCGCCAAGTCCCCGCCCACCTTGATCTGCAAGTACTCATCGGCCAACGGCGTCCCGCCGCCCACCACCCCGGAAACGGTCTGCGGGTCCTTGAAGTTGAACAGGCCGGCCTCGGGCAGCGGGTTCACGGCCACCACCTTGCCGCCCTTGTCCTTGCACTCCTTCAACGCGGACAGCATCCGTGGATGGTTGGTGCCGGGGTTCTGGCCCACCACGAAGATCAGTTCGGCGTCGTGGATGTCATCCAGGGACACCGTGCCCTTGCCAATGCCGATGGTCGGATTCAGGGCCGAGCCGGAGGACTCGTGGCACATGTTGGAGCAGTCCGGCAGGTTGTTGGTGCCCAGGGACCGCGCGAACAACTGGTACAGGAACGCGGTCTCATTCGCCGTGCGGCCGGAGGTGTAGAAGACGCTGCGCTCCGGGGTGGTCGCCCGGAGGTGTTCACCGATCAGCTCGAACGCGTCAGCCCACGAGATCGGCGAGTAATGCGTCTCCCCTTCGCGGATCACCACCGGTTCGCTCAACCGGCCCTGGTTGCCCAGCCAGTACTCGGTCTTCTCCGAGAGTTCGGCGATGGAGTGTTGGGCCCAGAACTCCGCTCCGACGGTACGCAGGGTGTTCTCCTCGGCCACCGCCTTGGCGCCGTTCTCGCAGAACTCCGCCGCTTTTCGCTTCTTGTCCGATTCCGGCCACGCGCAGCCGGGGCAGTCGAAACCGCCCCGCTGGTTCAGCCGCAGCAGCGACTGCGCCGTCCGGGCCACACCCGCCTGCGCCACCGCACGCTCGAGCGCAACCATGACGGCCTTGACCCCGGCAGCTTCGGTCTTGGGCTTGTGGACTTCGAGGTTGTCCTCATTGATGTCCGCAACGGGGGCGGGCTGCTTGCCGAACTTCATCGTTCCAACGTCCTTACCGGCTTGTGCTGATGGATCGCCGGCGGAGGCGCGCCGGGTCCTCCCAGCGCGCCTCCGCCGGGCGCTTTCTTGACTTATGGTTACTGCGGGACCTTCGCCAGCGTTTCCTGTTCGGCGGCGATGGTGGTGTTGTCCCCATGGCCGGTGCGGACCACGGTGTCGGCGGGCAGCGTCAGCAGCCGTTCACGGATGGACGCCAGGATGGTGGGGTAGTCGCTGTAGGACCGCCCGGTGGCACCTGGGCCGCCGTTGAACAGGGTGTCGCCGGTGAACACCGTTCCCTCGCTTTCCAGGTAGAAGCAAGTGGACCCGGGCGAGTGTCCCGGAGTGTGGATCGCACGCAGGGCCGCCCCGCCCACCTGGAACACGTCACCGTCGGAGTGGTAGTGGTCCGGTTTGGCGTCCGGGTAGACCTGCTCCCAGAGCACCAGGTCCTCCTTGTTCAGGTGGATCGGTGCGCCCAGGGCATCGGCGACCTCGCGTGCGGCACCGATGTGGTCGTTGTGCGCGTGGGTGAGCAGGATGGCCTTCACCTTCCGGCTGCGGACCTGGTTGATGATCGCGGCGGCGTCGTGCGGCGCGTCGATGATGATGCATTCCTCGTCATTGCCCACGATCCAGACGTTGTTGTCCACGTCCCAGGTGCCGCCGTCGAGCGAAAATGTGCCGGATGTGACCAGGTTTTCGATGGTGACGCTCATGCGGACGCCCCGGCCGGCTGGACCTCGACGACGGAGCGCAGCACCTTGCCCCCATGCATCCGTTCGAAGGCCTCTTCCACCTGGTCGATCGTGATGCGCTCGGACACGAACGCGTCCAGGTCCAGGTTGCCCTGCTTGTAGTGCGAGACGAGCATGGGGAAGTCGCGGGAGGGCAGGCAGTCGCCGTACCAGGAGGACTTCAGCGAGCCGCCGCGGCCAAAGACGTCCAGCAGCGGCAGTTCAAGCGTCATCTCCGGCGTCGGAACACCCACCAGCACCACGCGGCCGGCAAGGTCGCGGGCGTAGAAGGCCTGCTTGTACGTTTCGGGCCGGCCGACGGCGTCAATCACCACGTCCGCCCCGTGGCCTCCGGTGAGGGCCCGGATGGCTTCCACGGCGTCCTCCTGCTTGGAGTTGACCCCGTGGGTTGCACCGAGGGACCTGGCCATCCCGATCTTGTTGTCGTCGATGTCCACGGCGATGATCGTGGTCGCCCCCGCGAGCTTCGCGCCCGCGATCGCGGCGATCCCCACGCCGCCGCAGCCAATCACTGCCACGGACTCGCCACGCTTGACCTCTCCGGTGTTGATCGCGGCACCGATGCCTGCCATCACGCCGCAGCCCAGCAGGCCCACCGCGGCAGCATCAACCTCCGGGTCCACCTTGGTGCACTGCCCGGCTGCCACCAGGGTCTTTTCCGCGAAAGCACCGATGCCCAGGGCAGGCGAAAGCTCGGTGCCGTCCTCAAGGGTCATCTTCTGCGTGGCGTTGTGCGTATTGAAGCAGTATTGCGGCTGGCCCTTGGCACACGCACGGCACTCCCCACAGACCGCGCGCCAGTTCAGGATCACCCGGTCCCCAGGGGCCACCTGGGTCACATCGGGGCCAACGGCACTGACAACCCCGGTGGCCTCGTGCCCGAGCAGGTAAGGGAAGTCATCCCCGATACCGCCCTGCTTGTAGTGCAGATCCGTGTGGCAGACACCGCAGGTCAGGATGTCCACCAGCGCCTCCCCCGGCCCCGGATCCGGGACCAGGATGGTCTCCAACGACACAGGGGCGTTCTTCTCCCGGACAACAACTGCTTGAACTTTGTGAACCATGGTTCTTGTGTTCCTTTCCTGGATCCGCCCGGATCCGTGAGTCGGCACCAACTCCCAATCTAACTGACAGGCCCGGCCCGGGGACCACGGCGCCTCACCGTTCGAGGCGCAATGAGTTGCATAATAAACAACAGAATGCACATAGTGCCTACAGCAGAATATGGCAGCGACAAGACTCCATGTCAATAGATATATCAGTCACCGAGCAGTTGCCTACCAGTGTGCCACTCCCGCCTCTCCGGGCCGGGAGCGCCAGGCATCCCCAGACACCCGTTTCCCGGAGCAAAACAGTGGGCAGTAGGCTGGATGGCATGTCTTTTGAAGAAACCCCCGCCGAGCGGCGCGAGGTTACCGTCCGCCGGGCACCCAAGTACGTTCCCTTCCTGGTGGTCGGGGCGCTGCTGGGAGCCGTCGCTGCCGCGGTGGTGGCGTACGGGGTGCCGGGGGACACCACCTTCGACCCCGGGGCGGTGTTCGGTTTCTTCCTGGTGATGTTCGCGGCCGCAGGGGCCATCCTGGGCGCCGGGCTGGCGCTCGTGCTGGACCGCCGCAGCGTGAAGCGCCAGCAGCGGGCAGTGGTGGAAGCCGTGCCGGATTCCGAACCGGATACCGACCCCCAGGCCTAGCAGGTCACAATCGGGCAGCCGGAAAAGTCGTACCCCATATCGTGCGATAATCGATCAGTGGCACGCGGCGATGGAAAACTTTCCCATGATCTTCTCCCCGGCGAAAAAGGCCCGCAGGACGCTTGCGGCGTCTTCGGCGTTTGGGCACCAGGCGAAGAAGTAGCAAAACTTACCTATTACGGGCTGTATGCACTGCAGCACCGCGGTCAGGAGTCGGCTGGCATAGCCACCAGCGACGGCAAACGGATCAACGTCTACAAGGACATGGGACTCGTCTCCCAGGTCTTCGACGAGACCACCCTGAACACCCTGACGGGGCATCTGGCCGTGGGCCACTGCCGCTACTCCACCACCGGCGCCAGCCACTGGGCCAACGCGCAGCCCACCCTCGGAGCCACCTCCACCGGCACGGTTGCCCTGGCACACAACGGGAACCTGACCAACACCGCCGAGCTCAACGCCATGATCAACGAACGCAACGGCGGCCAGCTCACCGGCGAAATGAAGCAGGGCAACACCTCCGACACCGCCCTGGTCACCGCTTTGCTTGAAGGCGAGCCGGGCAAGACCCTCGAAGAAACCGCCACGGAACTCCTGCCCAAGATCAAGGGCGGCTTCTGCTTCGTCTTCATGGACGAAGGAACCCTCTACGCCGCACGCGACACCTACGGGATCCGTCCGCTGGTCCTCGGCCGGCTGGAGCGCGGCTGGGTGGTGGCCTCCGAACAGTCCGCCCTGGCCACCGTCGGCGCCAGCTTCATTCGGGAGATCGAGCCGGGCGAGTTCATTGCCATCGACGAGGACGGCGTGCGGTCCAAGCGGTTCGCGGAGCCGACGCCGGCCGGTTGCGTTTTCGAGTACGTCTACCTCGCCCGCCCGGACGCCGCCATCGCCGGCCGCTCCGTCTACGAGTCCCGCGTGGAGATGGGCCGCCAGCTGGCCCGGGAAAACACGCAGCAGGCGGACATCGTCATTCCCGTACCGGAATCCGGTACCCCCGCCGCCGTCGGCTACGCCGAGGAATCCGGCATCCCCTTTGCGCACGGTTTCGTCAAGAACTCCTACGTGGGCCGCACGTTCATCCAGCCGTCGCAGACCCTGCGCCAGCTCGGCATCCGCCTCAAGCTCAACGCCCTCGAGTCCGTGATCCGCGGCAAGCGGGTTGTGGTGGTGGATGACTCGATCGTCCGCGGCAACACCCAGCGCGCCATTGTGCGGATGCTCCGGGAAGCCGGCGCCGCAGCCGTCCACGTCAAAATCTCTTCCCCGCCGGTGCAGTGGCCTTGCTTCTACGGCATCGATTTCGCCTCACGCGCGGAACTCATCGCCAACGGCGCCACCATCGAGGAAATCTCCCAGGCCATCGGTGCGGACTCACTGGCCTACATCTCCGAGGACGGCATGATCGGGGCCACCCGGCAGCCCCGCGAACGGCTCTGCACCGCCTGCTTCACCGGCAAATACCCCATCAAGCTGCCGGACGCCGACAAGCTGGGCAAGAACCTGCTGGAGCGCACCGACCTTGGCGGCCTCAAGCCGTCCCCGGCCGCGCTTCCCGGCGAGACGGCCGCCCTGGCCGTTGATGCCGCGGAGGACCCGGCTGAGAAAGCCGGCGCCACCGGCTGCGATCCCGGACCGGACGCCGAACTCGAAAACCTGCTGACCGAAGCCGACCTCGTGCCCGACGTACACGCCGCCACCAGCGCCGACAAGAAGGACTCCGTATGACTTCCGCCAACACCGCCGCAGAAAACTCCGGCATCACCTACGCCTCCGCCGGCGTGGACGTTGAAGCCGGGGACCGCGCCGTCGAGCTCATGAAGGATGCCGTCAAGGCAACCCACAACTCCTCGGTGATCGGCGGGGTGGGCGGCTTCGCCGGCCTCTATGACGTCTCCAGGCTCCTGACCTACAAGAAGCCGCTGCTGGCCACCTCCACGGACGGCGTCGGCACCAAGGTGGCCATCGCCCAGGCCATGGACATCCACGACACCATCGGCTTCGACCTGGTAGGCATGGTGGTGGACGACATCGTGGTGGTCGGCGCCGAGCCGCTGTACATGACCGACTACATCGCCTGCGGCAAGGTGGTCCCCGAACGCATCGCGGACATCGTGCGCGGCATCGCCGCGGCCTGCTCCGTGGCCGGAACCGCCCTGGTGGGCGGCGAAACGGCTGAGCACCCGGGCCTGTTGGGCGAACATGAATACGACGTCGCCGGCGCAGCCACCGGGGTCGTGGAAGCCGACGCCCTCCTTGGCCCGGACCGCGTCCGCGCCGGCGACGTAGTGATCGGCATGGCCTCCTCCGGCCTGCACTCCAACGGCTACTCGCTGGTCCGCCGCGTCATCAACCACGCCGGCTGGGCACTGGACCGCCAGGTATCCGAACTGGGACGCACGCTGGGCGAGGAACTCCTTGAACCCACCCGCGTCTACGCAGCCGACTGCCTGGACCTGGCCCGCACCTTCCCGGTCAGCGCCGGCGCCGCCGTCCACGGCTTCAGCCACGTCACCGGCGGCGGCCTGGCCGCCAACCTGGCCCGGGTCCTCCCGCAGGGCCTGGTGGCAACGGTGGACCGCGCCACCTGGGAACTGCCCGCGATCTTCAAGCTCGTGTCCGAACTGGGAAATGTCCCGCTGCCCGACCTCGAGCGCACCCTGAACCTCGGCGTGGGAATGGTGGCCATCGTGTCCCCCGACGCCGCCGACGCCGCAGTGGCGCGCCTGAACGACCGGGGCCTGCCGTCCTGGATCATGGGCGCGGTCACGGAGGACTCGGATTCCATTTCCAAGTCCGGCCCCGATTACGTCCAGGGCGCCAAGGGCGTGGATGGCGGCGCCGTCCGCATGGTCAACGCCTACGCCTAGAGCCACCAACCATTGGGGTCCCGCACCGCACGGTGGGGACCCCAATGGTCTCAACTGACCTGGATCAGGCTGAGGATGCCGCCCTGCGGGTCCCGGATGGTGGTCAGTGAACCGTCAGCGGCATGCTCGTCCGGTTCAACGATGATTTCTCCCCCGGCCTGGACCGTTGCCACCGCCGCAGCACGGACGTCCGCGGCGCCAAAGTAGACCTGCCAGGCTGCGTCCCCGCCTTCTTCGGCAGGAACGACGCCGGCCACCTCGGCACCGTCGACAAGCGGCGTACTGTAGCTGCCGCCGTCGTCCTGGGGATATTCGGTGACCTCGTGCCCGAACAGCTGCTGGAAGAAGCCGACCGCGGCCTGCGGCCCGGGCGTGGACAGTTCGGCCCAGGCCAGCGCCCCCGGCTCGTTGAAGAGATGGCTCCCGTAATGGGTTCCGGCCTGCCAGACCCCGGTGGTGCCGCCGCCGGGTGGGGCGAGGAACGCCAGCACGCCGGTAACGCCCACCTGCTCCGGCCCGAACTGGACGGTCCCGCCGGCAAAAGCGGCATCGTCAAGGACCGTGGTGGCGTCCGACGCCGCGAAATAGATGTTCCACCTGGCCGGCGTGCCGGGCGGCTGCAGGGGGCCCTGCGGCGCGATGGTGGCGACCAACCGGCCGTTCATGAAGGCCTGCGCGTAACTGCGGCCGTCCGGAGTAGGAAAGTCCTGGTAGGTCCAGCCGAACACCCTGGCGTAGAAGTCCTTGGCGGCGGCGACATCGGGGGTCTGCAAATCCGCCCAGCAGGGCTCGCCATTGGCGTAAGTCGTCCGAACAGTCATCCGGTCAGGGTACCAACGCGGGAAAGCCCGCTGCCACCGGGTATCCCGGAAAGCAGCGGGCTTCCTCATGTCAGCGGTCACCCGAAAACGGGTACTAAAAAGGAGGTCCCGTGCCATCCCAACGCTGCGGGAAGGCACCTGCGGAGCTTGTTAGCGCGTAGCTGCGGTACGGCCTGGAAAACCGGGGGCCACGGCGGCTTTACGACAACTAGCCGATGCGACGGCTGTCAACCTCGTCGTCATCGTCATCCAAATCATCCGCGTACTTATCCACATAAGCCGAATAGTCCGGCTCGACCGGTTCATTCGAGTAATGGCTCGTTGAACGACTGCCTGGGCCCGTCAGCTCACGCTGAAGTGCCGAGTAATCAGTGTTCGGGGAGTAGTACTTGATGTCCCGAGCCTGCTTGGTAGCTTTTGCCTTTTGACGGCCGCGCCCCATGGCGTGACCCCCTTTTGTACTTGGACCGGAGGTGGTCACCTTGGCGATCGGTGAGGCCCCGGAATGTTTGGTCAATTTGTCGTACACCTAGATTACATGCTTTCGGCTGCCCCTGCTTGCCGCCCAGGGCCCCGGGACGGGGCGTGGGGTACCATGATGCACTTCGAGCCGCAAGAACACGGGATTTTTCTTCGCTAGAGTCACTTAAGAAGTGGCTGTTTCGCCCGGCCGTTGGCGAGCCGCGGCACACAAACCCAGGAGGATGCGCACCCGTGAACCACCAGGACATCCCACCCAAGCCTGCCTCGCCGCCGCGCACCGGCAGCCTGCCGGCGGTCCCACGCGGGGGCAGCGGTTCGGCGCCCGCCCCGGAAGCTGTGACCTGGTCCCAGCGGGTCCCGGATCCCCCGCAGCGCCGGGCAGCCAACAGGGCCGCCTCCTGGAAGGTGTTCCTCATCGTCGTGATCGCGGCCGTCGCCGGTTCGCTGACATGGCTTGCCGTGTGGTTGAACTCATCCTCCGGCGCGGAGAAGTCCGCGGCCGACGCGCCCGGAATGCTGGAGACCACCGCCACCGCGCCGGCCACTCCCCAGCCGCTTCCACGCAACGGGGTGGCACCTGCCGCTTATGCGGTGGGCGACTGCTTCAAGGACTTCGATCCGGAAGCCCTGGCGTCCACCGTCGTCGCCTGCGATACCGGCCATTCGGCACAGCTGGTGGCAACATACCGCTACCCCGCCGGAGCCGCCTACCCGGGGGCTGATCCACTGAAAGCCAAGGCCCTGGAGGCATGCCAGGCGGCCACCCTCGGTCCGGCAGCCAACCAGTTCCACCTCAACTACCAGCGCAGCTTCCCCAGCAGCACCAGCTGGGATTCGGGCGACCGCCGGGTGGACTGCTACGTCACGGCCGATTCCGGCAACGTGATCACCGCCAGCGTGCTGCCCTGACGGTCCGTCCGTCCGGGCAGCACGCCTGGGGCGTGAGTTTGGCCGCTAGTCTTTCCGCCGAACGGACAAACCCGAGCTAGGGGCGCCTGTCAGCGTGTCCACCGCGCCCTCGGTCAGTTCGCCAAGGTCCGCCGCGGTATCAACCAGGACGGTGTCGCCGTCGCTGATATCCCCGGCCAGGATGGCCTTGGCCAGCCGGTCGCCGATCTCGCGCTGCACCAGCCGGCGCAGCGGGCGGGCACCGTACGCCGGATCGTAGCCGGACAGGGCCAGCCACGCCTTGGCGCCGTCGGTGACCTCGAGGGTGAGCCGGCGTTCGTAGAGGCGGCGACCCAGTTCGGCCACGTGCAACTCCACGATGTGCGCCAACTCCTCCACCGTGAGGGCGTCGAACAGGACCACTTCGTCGAGCCGGTTAAGGAACTCGGGCTTGAAGGACGCGTTGACGGTGGCCATGACGGCATGGCGCTTGGCTTCGGGGTCCAGGGTCTGGTCCACCAGGAACTGGCTGCCCAGGTTGGAGGTCAGCACCAGGATGACGTTCCGGAAATCCACGGTGCGGCCCTGGCCGTCGGTGAGGCGGCCGTCATCCAGCACCTGCAGGAGGATGTCGAACACCTCGGGGTGCGCCTTCTCCACCTCGTCCAGCAGCACTACGGAGTACGGGCGGCGGCGGACCGCCTCGGTGAGCTGTCCGCCTTCCTCGTAGCCGACGTAGCCCGGAGGCGCCCCGACCAGCCGGGCCACGCTGTGCTTCTCGCCGTACTCGGACATGTCGATGCGCACCATGGCGCGTTCGTCGTCGAACAGGAAGTCCGCCAAGGCCTTGGCGAGTTCGGTCTTGCCCACGCCGGTGGGGCCGAGGAACAGGAAGGAGCCGGTGGGGCGGTTGGGATCGCTGATTCCGGCGCGGGCGCGGCGGACGGCGTCGGAGACGGCAGCCACGGCCTTGGACTGGCCGATCAGCCGCCTGCCCAGCTCCTGCTCCATGTGGAGCAGCTTCTGGCTTTCGCCCTGCAGCATCCGGCCGGCGGGAATACCGGTCCAGGCCGAGATGACTTCGGCGATGTCCTCCGCCGTCACTTCCTCAGCCACCATCTGCGCCGGTTTGTCCGTCACGGCGGCCTCCGCCTCGGCAGCGGCGTTCAGCTCGCGTTCAAGCGCCGGAATTTCCCCGTACAGGATCCGCGAGGCGGTCTCCAGGTCGCCCTCGCGCTGGGCCTTGTCCGCTGCGGAGCGTAACTCGTCCAGCTTGGCCTTCAGGTCGCCCACCCGGTTGAGCCCTGCCTTCTCGGCCTCCCATCGCGCGTTCAGCGCCGAGAGTTCCTCTTCCTTGTCCGCCTTGTCGGCACGGAGCGCGGCGAGCCGTTCCACCGAAGCGGCATCGGTCTCGCCCTCCAGCGCAAGCTCCTCCATGGTGAGCCGGTCCACCTGGCGGCGCAGCTGGTCGATTTCCTCCGGAGCGGAGTCGATCTCCATGCGCAGCCGGGACGCGGCTTCGTCCACCAGGTCGATTGCCTTGTCCGGCAGCTGGCGGCCCGAAATGTAGCGGTTGGACAGGGTGGCCGCGGCCACCAGGGCGGAGTCCGCGATGGACACCTTGTGGTGCGCCTCGTAACGCTCCTTGAGGCCGCGAAGGATGCCAATGGTGTCCTCCACGCTGGGTTCGCCGACGTAGACCTGCTGGAAGCGGCGTTCCAGGGCGGCATCCTTTTCGATGTTTTCGCGGTATTCGTCCAGCGTGGTGGCGCCGATCAGGCGCAGCTCGCCACGGGCCAGCATGGGCTTGAGCATGTTGCCCGCATCCATGGAGGAATCGCCGGTAGCGCCGGCGCCCACCACCGTGTGGATCTCGTCGATGAAGGTGACGATCTGGCCGTCGGAGCCCTTGATCTCCTCAAGGACCGCCTTGAGCCGCTCCTCGAACTCACCACGGTACTTCGCCCCGGCCACCATGGACCCGAGGTCCAGGGAGATGAGCGTCTTGCCGCGCAGGCTTTCGGGGACATCGCCCGCCACCATCCGCTGGGCCAGCCCTTCCACCACTGCAGTCTTTCCGACGCCGGGTTCGCCGATCAGTACCGGGTTGTTCTTGGTCCGCCGGGACAAGACCTGGACCACGCGCCGGATCTCGGAGTCGCGGCCAATCACCGGGTCAAGCTTCCCGGCCCGGGCCATGGCAGTGAGGTCCGTTCCGTATTTTTCGAGCGCCTGGAAGGTGTTTTCGGGGTCGGGGCTGTCCACCTTGCGGTCCCCCCGGACCCCGGGCAAAGCCGCAAGGAGCGCCTCACGGGACGCGCCGGCGTCCCGGAGCAGCCGGGCGGCGGCGTCGTTGCCGGCCGAGAGGCCCAGCAGCAGCACCTCGGTGGACACGAAGCTGTCGCCCAGCCGGTCCGCTTCCTCTTTCGCGTTCTGGATGGCCTGCAGGGCGGGCCGGCTCAGCTGCGCCTGCTGGCTGGAGCCCCCCGACGTCGCGGGCAGGGCCTTGATGGCGCTGCTGGCCTGGACGCTGACGGCGTCGGGATCGGCACCGGTAGCGCGGAGGAGCGCGACGGCGACACCCTCCCGCTGGTCCATCAGCGCCTTGAGCAGGTGGGCCGGCTCCACTTGGGGGTTGCCGGCAGTGGAGGCATTCATTGCCGCAGCGGAAAGAGCCTCCTGGCTCTTGGTGGTGAATTTGACGTCCAAAGAGGGCTCCTTTCGGGGGCTTGATAACTAAGTTGAGTGTACTACGCTCAACTTTTTAGGACGAGGCTCTCAAGCCATGTTTGCCCACGGCGAAACCGCTGTCCAGAGCCGGAGGTCCCGCCACGCCGCGCTAGGTCCCGTAGACGGAAACTGCGGCCGCCTTGACTACGAAGTGCACGGCCAGCCCCGGCACCAGCCCGAGGTCCGCTGACGCGGCCGGCGTGATGTCGGCGGCCAGGCCTCCGGCCCGGACACGGATCTGGTCGCCGTGCGGCTCAAGGTCGCTGATGGTCACCGCGAAGGAATTGCGGGGGCTGCCGTGCGCGTCGGTGAGGAACACGGAAACGGCCGACGGCGGGAACACGGCCACCCCGGGGCTCCCGGACCCGGCCACCGGGGAAGGTTCGCCGGACCTGCCCGGCTTCCCGGGCGCCGCCTGCTGCCCGTCGGCTTCCGGATCCCCGCCATGGCCGGCGATCCGCAGGCCTTCCTCCGTGCGCACGGCGGCCCCGTCCAACGTTCCGGGGACGAAGTTCAGCCCGGCCAGGCCGGCCGCAAAGGAACTGCGCGGGCGTTCCAGCACCTCCCGGGTTGGGCCGTCCTCGGCAATCCTGCCGCCCTCCAGGATGACCACCCTGTCCGCGAGGATCAGCGCATCAAGGACATCATGGGTGACGATGATGGCCTGCCGCCCCGCGAGGACGCGCTTGAACAGGCGGCGCAACAACGGGGCTGAGTGGATGTCGAGGGCGGCGAGGGGCTCGTCCAGCAGGAGCAGCGCGGGATCCGCGGCAAGCGCGCGTGCCACGGCAACACGCTGGGCCTGGCCGCCGGAGAGCTCGGCGGGGCGGCGACCGGCCAGGGCTTCAGCTTCAACGTCAGCCAGCCAGCCCAGGGCACGCTGCCGGGCTTCCCGTTTGGGAATGCCGGCACTGCGGGGCCCAAAAGAGACATTGTCCACCGCGCTCAGGTGCGGAAAGAGCAGGGGTTCCTGGGCGAGCAGGGCGGTTCCGCGATGGTGCGGCGGCACCCAGGTGCGGTTGCCGCCGTCGAGGTCGAACAGGGTCTTTCCGTTGAGTTCCGCCCTGCCGCTGTCCGGCCGCAACAGCCCGGCAATACTGGAGAGCAGGGTGGACTTCCCGGCGCCGTTGGGCCCCATCACGGCGACGGTTTCACCGGGCCCCACCGTCAGGGACACGTCGAATCCACGCCCGGCCACGGCTGCCTGGAAGGACAACGTCACTTGCTGTTCCTTCCTGCCGGTACCGGCGTCGTCGGCCGTTTTCCTGCTCCGCTGCGCGCTGCGGGCCGGCGGTACGCGAGCGCCACCACCGCCACGGCGACGGCCACCAGCACCAGCGACAGGGCGACGGCCGCGTCCGGGTCTGTTTCCCGCTGCAGGTAGATTTCCAGCGGCAGGGTGCGGGTCACCCCCTGCAGGCTGCCTGCAAACGTCAGTGTGGCACCGAACTCACCCAGGCTGCGGGCGAACGAGAGGACAGCGCCTGAAGCGAGGCCGGGCAGGACCAGGGGAAGCGTGACCCGCCGGAAGACGGTGCCCGGGCGCGCGCCGAGGGTGGCGGCCACGGCCTCATAGCGGGAGCCTGAGGTGCGCACGGCACCCTCCAGGCTGACCACCAGGAAGGGCAGCGCCACGAACGTCTGGGCCAGGACCACGGCGGTGGTGGAGAAAGCAATCTGCAGGCCCAGCATGTCGAAGGCCCGCCCCACCAGGCCCTGGCGGCCGAACGTATAAAGCAGCGCGATGCCGCCCACCACGGGCGGAAGCACCAGCGGCAGGAGCACCAGCGAACGCAGCAGCCCCTGCAGCCGGAAAGAATCCCGGGCGAGGACCAGCGCCAACGGGACACCCAGCACAATGCACAGCAGCGTGCTGGCCGCGGAGGTCCGCAGACTCAGTCCCAGCGCCGTCAGGGACGCGTCCGAGGTCACGAGCGGAATGAACCGGGTCCAGTCCACCCGCAGCACCATGGCGAGCAGCGGGAGCAGCACGACGACGGCGGCAACAACAGCCAGTGCGCGGACCCAGCCGGGAACGCCGGAATAGCCTTGCCCCACCACTTTGGTACCTTCCGTGTATGCCTCCCTCAGCGAGGTCCGCTGAGGAAGACCGTTATTGTCCACCGGGTCCGAATCCCGCCCCGGCCAGGACCTTTTGCCCTTCCGCGCCGGTCACCAGCGCAATGAACGCCTGCGCGGCCGCCTTGTTCCGGCCACTGGCCACGCCGGCGATGGGGTAGGTATTCACGGCGCCCTGCGACTCAGGAAATTCGATGCCCGCCACCTTTGCGCCGGCCGCCCGGACATCCGTGCCGTACACCAAGCCCGCGTCGGCCTCCCCGGAGGCGACCTTGCCCAGAACGTCGGTGACGGCATTTTCCTCGCTGACGGGAGCCAGCGAAATCCCTGCCGTGCCCGCCACCTTTGCCGCCGCGGCCCCGCACGGGACCTGCTTGGCGCAGACCACCAGCTTGACGCCCGGCCGCGCCAGGTCCTTCAGCGCCGAAATGCCGGCCGGATTGCCCGGTGGAACCGCGATGGCCAGGGTGTTGGTGGCGAAGTTGCGGGGTGTGCCGTCGACCAGGCCGGCGTCCTGCAGCTTCTTCATGTGGGCCGTGTCCGCCGAGGCAAAGACGTCCGCGGGTGCGCCCTGGTTGATCTGGCTGGCAAGGTCCGAGGATCCCGCGAAGCTCAACGTGACTGTGGTTCCGGGGTTCCCTGCTTCGAAGGTGTGCGCCAGTTCGGTGAAGGTGGCCTTGAGGGAGGCTGCCGCGAAGACCGTGATGGTTCCTGTTGGCGCACCGGAGCCTGCGCCCGCAGCGGAAGTGGTGCCCGCGGCCGGTCCGCCTGCCGGCGCGCAGCCGGAGAGGACGGCCAGTAAGAGTACCGCCAGCGGGAGGACGGCAGCCCGGACGGTGGACCCGGCGGGGCGGACAGCTTGCCTGCTCATGCGGTGGCCCGGCCTTTCGGGGATTCGATGATGACTGTTGTTGCCTTGACCACGGCGGTGGCGACGGCACCGGGCTCCAGCCCAAGATCGCGCACGGCTTCGCTGCTCATGAGGGACACCACCCGGAAAGGCCCGCACTGCAGCTCCACCTGGGCCATGACCTTGTCGGCGACGACGTTCGTGACGAGGCCGACGAACCGGTTTCGGGCCGAACTGCCGCCGCGTTGCGGATCATCCGGGAGCTGGGCCAGCTTCCGGGCATGCGTGGCGAGCTCCAGCCCGTCGACGGCCAGCCGGCCGGACTCGTCGCGGAACGGCGTCAGTGTTCCGTGATCGGTCCACCGGCGGATGGTGTCGTCGCTCACGCCCAGGAATCGGGCGGCTTCTGAAACGCGGATAAGGGCCATGCGGCAATCCTAATCCGCAAATGCAACCGTCGGGACGTCTTTACTGCGCAAATGAGGAATGCGACTGGAGCGCCCGGCTGGCAGGAACTGGACCGCCGGGCCGCCAGGAGACCGCCCAGTGGCAGCACTAGACTCCTTCCATGGCCATCTACATCGACCCGCCATTGTGGCCTGCTCACGGTACGCACTTCTCCCACCTGGTGTCCGATACGTCGCTGGACGAGCTGCACGCGTTCGCTGCCGCAGCGGAAATCCCTGAGCGGGCGTTCGACGGCGACCACTACGACGTGCCGGAGCGCCGCTTCGATGAGCTGGTCGCGGCGGGGGCCGTCCCGGTCGAAGCCAGGCTCCTGGTCCGCAAGCTGATCGCCAGCGGACTGCGGATACCGGCACGCCGGCGGAACAAATCGCTGAAAGTTCCGCTGCTGAACCGCTGGGAAGCCATCATGCCCGGGCACGATGCCCTCTTCCTGGACCTGCTGGACCGCTGGAGCGAACCCCACCGCCACTACCATGGCTGCACCCACCTGCTCTCCGTCCTGGAAGCACTGGACCTGCTTACCGAGCCGGCCGGGGCACCACGGACCGTGCTGCTGGCAGCGTGGTTCCACGACGCCGTGTACCGGGGCACGGCGGGACAGGACGAGGAAGAATCCGCCCGGCTGGCCGAGGACCGGCTCACCGCGGCCGGCCTGCCGGAGGCGGACGTGGCAGAGGTGGTCCGGCTGGTCCTGGTGACATCGGACCACCGGCCCGAACCCGGTGACGACGACGGCGCCCTCCTGAGCGACGCGGACCTGTCCGTCCTGGGCGGGGAACCGGAGGAGTACGCCCGCTACGTCGCGGCCGTCAGGAAGGACTACGCGCACGTCGGTGACGCCGACTTCGCTGCCGGCCGGGCCGCCGTCGTGCGTCACCTGCTGGAACTGGACCCGCTCTTCCGCCACCGCCGCGCCAAGGAACTGTGGCTGGACGCCGCGCACCGCAACCTGAAAGGCGAACTGGCATGAACGCTCCCCGTTCCACGCCGCGGCACACGCACTCAGCGAACGCCGCGCACCGGCAGCTCCCGTTCGAGGTTCGGCTTGACTGGGGACTGAACGGCGCCAGGACCGTGGCCCCGGGTGCGGACATCGCGGTGGTGGTGGACGTCCTGTCCTTCAGCACCTGCGTCAGCGTGGCGCTGGACCGGAACGCGGAGGTCTTCCCCTTTCCGTGGCGCGATACCCGGGCCGAAGACTTCGCCGCCCATCACCACGCCCAGCTGGCAGGCCCCCGCGACGGCGGTGGGCTGAGCCTCTCCCCGGCAAGCCTGCGCAGCGCAGCAACGCTGGACCGGATTGTCCTGCCATCCCCCAACGGCTCTGAACTGTGCCACGAGCTGGCAGGAGAGGTTCCACTGGTGGCCGCAGTGTGCCTCCGCAACGCCGCGGCCACGGCGGACTGGGTTGCGGCCAACCTTCCCGGCGACGCGGTGGTGGCGGTGGTTGCGGCCGGCGAGCGGTGGCATGACCGTACCCTTCGGGCCGCCGTCGAAGACCAGATCGGGGCCGGGGCTTTCATCGCAGGGCTGGCGGCCGCCGGGAAGGGCGGCTACGAAGCCGGCGACGGCAGGCACGGCTATGCGCCGGAAGCCGTGGCGGCGATGGCCGTTTTCGAAGCCGCCGAGCCGCGGCTGCGCGAGGTGCTGTTACGGTGTTCCAGCGGCCGCGAACTGACAGGTGCCGGCTACACGGAGGACGTGGACATCGCGGCCGAACTGGACGACAGCGGGTCCGTGGCCATCCTGCGGGACGGGGCGTTCCGGCCCCTTCCGCCGGCGCACTGACCCTCAGCGGTAGTTGCTGGCAAACGGCCTGCTCGACGGCACGATCTGCTTGCCCAGCGGCATCAGGGACACCGGGATCAGCTTGAGGTTGGCGATGGCCAGCGGGATGCCCACGATGGTCACCGCCATGGCGAACGCCGTGAGCACATGGCCGATGGCGATCCAGATGCCGGCAACGAGCAGCCAGATCACGTTGCCCAGCAGCGAGAAGACACCGTTGCCGCCGGGCCGGTCAACCACCATCCGGCCGAAGGGCCAGAGCGTGTAGGCAGCGATCCGGAAGGACGCGATGCCCCAGGGGATGGTGACGATCAGCAGGCAGCAGACCACGCCCGCGAGGAAATAGCCCAGGGCAAGCCAGAAGCCGCCAAAAACCAGCCAGATAACGTTCAGAAGTGTCTTCATGCACCCATTCTGCCCCCGGACCTCTGGCAAAAAGGTAGGGGACTCCCCTGATCTTGCCCTGAGCCGGGCGACTACACGGCGGCGGTTGCCTTGGCGGCCTGCACGAAGGCGCGGATCTTCGCCAGGTCCTTCACGCCGCGGGTCGCTTCGACGCCCGAGGAGACGTCCACGCCCCAGGCCTGGGCAGCGGCCGAGGCCTGGCCAACGTTGGCCGCGTCCAGGCCGCCGGCAAGCAGCCAGTCCCGGCCCTGCAGCACCGGCAACGCCGCCACGGAGGCGTAGTCCCAGGACTCGCCGGAGCCCGGCGCCGCCGCATCGATCAGGAGCAGGTCCTCGCCCCAGTCTTCGAATTCATCGTCGGAGGCACCCATGGTGATGGCCCGGACCAGCTTCATGCCGGCATTATGCACCGTTGCCACGTCCGCCCGGGAACGGTTCCCGTGCAGCTGGATCCATTCAAGGCCCGCCGCCCGGGCAATGGCGACGGCGTCCACCACGGGTTCGTCGCGGAACACGCCCATCGGGCGAACTCCAGCGGGCACCTCCGACAAGAGGGAGGCGGCCTGGGAGGGCGAGACCACCCGGGGGCTGGCGGTGAGCACGAAACCTACGGCGTCGGCCCCTGCTTCCACCGCCGCGCGGACCGATTCGGGCGTACTGAGACCACACACTTTGACGAACATTCCCGGCTCCTTCAGGCTGTTTTCGTGATGACCCCCCGGAGGAGATTAGCAGGACGGGACGCAACCTGCGACGCCGGACCCTGAACCTGCCGGGCTTGGGAACTAGGCTGGGCGGATGCAGATCATCCGCTTCGCAGGGCTCAAGGCCGAACCATGGCGCAACGGGGGCGGGGTGACGAGGGAAATCGCGCGCCAGGGCTCGTCCGACGGCGGCTGGGATTGGCGGGTGAGCATCGCGGACGTCACCAAGGCAGGTGACTTCTCCGCGTTCCCCGGCATGGAACGGGTCCTGACCGTGATCGAGGGTGAACTGCTGCTGCTCACGGTGGACGGAGCAGAGCAGCCGTTGGAGAAATACCGTCCCTTCCGGTTCGACGGCGGCGCGGCCACAACAGGGTCACTGCCCACCGGAGACATCCGCGACCTGAACGTCATCACCCGCGCCGCGGCATACAAGGGGTACACCTCCATCATCGAGCTGTCCAAGAAGCGGGCGCATCCGGTGTTCGATGGCCAACTGGCGGTGCTGCTGCAGGGTCAGGCTGTGGTGAGTGAAGGCGGCAGCGGGCAGGCGGACACCAACCCGGTGGAACTGGGCCGTTACGACGCCGTGGCCGGTTCGGACGACAACAGCCCGGAGATCCTGGGCCGGGGCTTCCTGGCAGTGGTGTCGGTCGACCCGCTGGAGCCCGCCGGGTAAAGCCCCCTCCCCCCGCATGGTGAGGTTGGGCACCATCGCTGGCCCCCCGGCGTCGTGCGTTGCTACGCTGGAATCCAAGGCTCCGCACCAGAGCCTCCGGACGACGGTTCAGTACCCGGCACGCGACAAGACTGGCCAAAGGATCTGGTCATGTCGTGGATAATCCTTCTTCTTTCCGGCGCCCTCGAGGCCGTCTGGGCAGCCGCCCTGCACCGGTCCGCCCAGGTTTCCGGCCGCCGCCGCATCGCGCCCGCGGCCGTGTTCCTGCTGGCCGTCGCGGCGAGCACCGGCGGCCTCGCCATCGCCATGCAGTCCATCCCCACCGGAACGGCCTACGCCGTCTGGGTAGGGGTCGGCGTGGTCCTGACCTCCGCCTACGCCATGGCCACCAGGGTTGAACGCCCGACGGCGGCCCGGCTGGCGCTGCTCACCGGCATCGCCGCGTGCGTGGTCGGCCTGAAGGTGGTGGCGTAACCGTGAAACGCTCAGTTCCCTGGCTGGTCCTTCTGGCCTCCGCGGTCCTGGAAGCTGTCTGGGCCACCGCCCTGGGCTTGTCCGAGGGCTTCAGCAAGCCCCTCCCCACCGTCGTTTTCGCCGTCACGGCGGCCCTGAGCATGTTGGGCCTGGGCATGGCCATCCGGAGCATTCCACTTGGCACGGCCTACGCGGTCTGGGTGGGCATCGGTGCTTCACTGACGGTCGGCTGGGCGATGATCACGGGCGTGGAGCCCTTCAGCGTCCTGAAGCTCCTGTTCATTGCCGGCATCGTGGGTTGTGCCGCCGGCCTGAAGGCGCTTCCCGCGAAGGACCAGGCAGCCGCGCGCAGCAGTGACTAGGCTCTTGCCATGGACTCCCCCGAGATCGTGCAGGCAGTCGATGCGCTCCGGCGCAGGCTGGCCCCGGAGACGCGCACCATCCTGGGCATCGCCGGCGCGCCGGGATCCGGGAAGTCCACGTTTGCCGCGTGGCTGCAGGAGCAGTTCAGCCCCGGCACGGCGGTGGTGGTCCCGATGGACGGCTTCCACCTGGGCAACGCGATCATCGAGGGGACGCCGCTGCGGGAGCGCAAAGGCGCCATTGATACGTTCGACGGCGGGGGCTACCTTTCGCTGCTGCGCCGGTTGGCGCGCCGGGACGAGGCCGTAGTGTACGCACCGGAGTTCCGCCGCACCCTGGACGAGCCGGTGGCTGCCTCGATTGCGGTGCCCGCGGACGTCCCGCTGGTCATCACCGAGGGCAACTACCTGCTGGCCGGGCAGGAGCCGTGGAAGGAGGTGCGGGCGCAGCTGGACGAAGTATGGTTCCTCGAAACTCCGCCCGCACTCCGCCTGCAGCGGCTGGTGGACCGGCACGTGTCATTCGGCATGGACCGTGCGGCCGCCCTGGCCTGGGCCACCGGACCCGATGAAGCAAACGCTCGGCTGATCCAGGTCGACCGGCAGGCGGCCGACCGGATCATCCCCTGGCTGTAAACGACCACCACTCCACACTGCAGGAACCGAACAGGAGCACCCATGGCACACACCCCCACTGACCACGGCCACCCGGTCCAGCTCGGCGACGGCCTGGCCGTCAGCCCCCTGGGCTTCGGCGGCATGGCCCTCACCCCGGTCTACGGCGACGTTGACCCCGCTGAGGCGCTCCGGACGCTGCACCACGCCGTCGATGCCGGTGTCAGCTTCATCGACACCGCGGACATTTACGGCGGAGGCAGCAACGAGGAGCTGATCTCCCAGCTCCTCAAGGAGCGGCGGGCCGAGATCCAGCTGGCCACCAAGTTCGCGCTGGTGGGCACCCCCGCGGACGGCTACACGGACATCCGGGGCGACGCGGAATACGTACGCCAGGCTGTGGACCGCAGCCTGCAGCGGCTGGGCACCGACGTCATCGACCTTTACTACATGCACCGCCGCGACGTCAGGGTCCCCATCGAGGAAACCGTGGGCGCCATGGCGGAGCTGGTGCAGCAGGGCAAGGTCAAGCACTTGGGCCTGTCCGAGGTGACGGCGCAGGAACTCCGGGACGCCTCCGCCGTCCACCCGATCTCCGCAGTCCAGAGCGAGTGGTCCATCTGGAGCCGGGATGTGGAACGCAACGTGGTTCCTGCCGCAGCAGAGCTGGGTGTGGGCTTTGTCCCCTACTCCCCGCTGGGCCGCGGCTTCCTCACCGGCACCGTGGATACGTCAAGCCTGGGCGAGAAGGATTTCCGCCGGAATATCCCGCGCTTCGCCCCCGATGCCGCAAGCGCCAACCAGGCAGTGGTGGACACCGTCCGGTCCGTCGCGGAACAGCTGAACGCCACGCCGGCGCAGGTTGCCTTGGCGTGGCTCTTCGCCCAAGGCAAGCAGCTTGGCCTGCCCGTCGTCCCCATCCCCGGGACCCGGAAGGCGGCCCGGATCGACGAGAACCTTGGCGCCCTGGGCCTGGACCTTACCCCGGCCCACCTGGCCGTCCTTGCCGCGGCGTCGGACGCCGTCGTCGGGTCCCGGTCCGCGAACCCCACCTGGGTGTCCGAAGGGCGCGAATAGCCGGCCGGCCGGATACGGCAAAGGGCGGCTCCCCCGGAGGGAGCCGCCCTTTTGGCCAGGCCGTGTGGATCAGGCGGTGCGTGCCGCGCGGACCAACTCCGCGCAGCGTTCGCCGATCATCATCGTGGTGATGTTCGGGTTCACGGTGGTCAGCTCGGGCATCACGGACGCATCGGCCACCCGGAGGCCGGTGACGCCCTTGACCCGCAACTGGGGATCCAACGGCGACATGTCGTCGTCGGCCGCTCCCATCCGCACCGTCCCCGCGGGGTGGTACACGGTGTTGTGGGTCTTGCGGATGTAGTCGGCGATCTCCTCGTCGGTCTGGATGGCGTCGCCCGGATACAGCTCGGTGCCCACCCAGTCAGCGAGTGCAGGCTGCGCGGCCATCTCGCGGGCCTTGCGGATTCCCGCGGTCATGACGCGCATGTCGTGGCCGTCCGGATCGGTGAAGTAGCGCGGATCCACCTTGGGCTTGTCCCGGAAGTCCTTGCTGCGCAACTTCACCGTCCCGCGGGAGCGGGCGTGGGTGACGTTGGGGGTCAGGCAGAAGCCGTTCTCCGTGGTGGGGAAGCCCTGGCGCAGGGTGTGCATGTCGAACGGAACCGACCCGTAGTGGAACATCAGGTCCGGCCGGTCCAGGCCCTCTTCGGTGGTGGTGAAGATACCGGCCTCCCACCACTGGGTGGACGTCTTGGTCATGGGCTGCTTGGCCTCCCACTGGATGACGCCCTCGGGGTGGTCCTGCAGGTGCTCGCCCACGCCGGGGGAATCAACGCGAACGGGGATGCCGAACTCTTCCAGTTGCGCGGCCGGGCCGATCCCGGACAGCAGAAGCAGCTTGGGCGAATCGATGGCGCCGGTGGAGACGATCACTTCGGACCTTGCGGTGAGCTGGTGTGTTTTGGCGAAGGCGTTGTCCACCACGGCCACGCCGGTGCAGCGGTTGGTCCCGTCAAACGTCAGTTCCTTGGCGCGCAGCCCGGTCAGCAGGGTGAAGTTCTTCCGGTCCATGATCGGGTGGATGTAGGACACCGAGCTGGAGGACCGGGTGCCGTCGGCGCGGCGGTTGATCTGGAAGAAGCCCGCGCCGTTGACCACGGTGTCGCCGGTGTTGAAGTGTGCCTTGGGGATGCCCGCCTGTTCGCAGGCTTCCAGCATGGCGCGGCCGGTGGGGTCCGTGGCCGGAACGTTCATGAGGTGGACGGGGCCGCTGTCGCCGTGGTGCGGCGCGTCCGGGCCGGCGTCCTCGTTGGTTTCCAGCTGCTTGTACAGCCGGTAGGCCGTCTCGGAGTTCCAGCCGGCGGCGCCGAACTTCTTCTCCCACTCGTCAATGTCTTCCCGGGGCGCCCAGAACGCAATGCAGGAGTTGTGGCTGGAACACCCGCCCATCACCTTGGCACGGGCATGCCGCATGAAGGAGTTGCCGTTCTCCTGCTCCTCGATGGGGTAGTCCCAGTCGTAGCCGGATTCCAGCAGCTCCATCCAGCGGTCCAGCTGCAGGATCTCGGGAATGTTGCGGTCATCCGGCCCGGCTTCCACCAGGGCAACGTCCACCGACGGGTCCTCGCTCAGGCGGGATGCCACGGCGGCGCCGGCGGAACCGCCGCCGATCACGATGTAGTCGAACTCAGTCTTTGCTTCGCTTGCCATGTGTCCTACTTCCCCTCTGCAGCGGCGGCATGGTCGCTGAACCAGCCGGTGACCTGCGGATCGATGTTCTGGTAAACGTGCTTGGCTTCCTGGTATTCGGCCAGGCCGGTGGGGCCCAGTTCGCGGCCCACGCCCGACTGGCCGAAGCCGCCCCACTCCGCCTGCGGCAGGTAGGGGTGGAAATCGTTGATCCAGATGGTTCCGTGGCGCAGCGCCCGGGCAACCCGCTGGGCCTTCCCGGCATCCTGGGACCAGACGGCACCGGCCAGGCCGTAGTGGGTGTCGTTGCCGATCTTGATGGCCTCCGCCTCGGTGTTGAAGGTTTCCACCGTGACCACCGGCCCGAACGCCTCGTCAACCACCACGGACATGCCGCTCTTGACCTGGTCCAGGACGGTGGGCAGGTAGTAGAAGCCCTTCTCGAGCTCCCCGCCGCCCCAGGCGCCGCCGCACCGCAGGCGGGCGCCTTCGGCGATGCCCTTCTCCACGTAGGCGGTGACCTTGTCCCGGTGCGCGGCAGAGATCAGCGGGCCGGTCTCGGCGTCGGGATCGAACGGACCACCCAGCCGGATCTTTTCGGCCCGGCGGACCAGTTCGGTTACGAACTTCTCCGCAATGGACTCCTCAACCACCAGGCGTGCACCGGCGGAGCAGACCTGCCCGGAGTGCACGAACGCGGCGTTGAGCGCGTTGTCCAGGGCGGCGTCGAAGTCGGCGTCCGCGAAGATGATGTTCGGGTTCTTGCCGCCCAGTTCCAGCGCCACTTTCTTGACGGTGGCAGCTGCCGAGGCCGCGATGGCTTTCCCGGTCTCCAGGCCGCCGGTGAAGGAGACCAGGTCAACCTCAGGGTGGCCGGAGAGGACGGGCCCCACGATCTTGCCGTCGCCCAGGACAAGGTTCGCGACGCCGGCGGGCAGGCCCAGTTCCTGCAGGACTTCCATCATCAGGATGGAGGTGTGCGGCGTCAGTTCGCTGGGTTTGAGGACGAAGCTGCAGCCGGCGGCGAGGGCAGGTGCAATTTTCCAGGCGGCCTGGAGCAGCGGGTAGTTCCACGGCGCGATCAGCGAGCACACGCCCACGGGCTCGTATTCGATCCGGCTGACCACGGTGCGGCTGCCCGCGTCCACCACCCGTCCGGAGTCCTGGCCGGCCAGCTTGCCGAAGTACTCAAAGCAGTTGGCGATGTCGTCCATGTCGATTTCGCTTTCCACCAGTCGCTTGCCGGTGTCCAGCGTCTCGGCGCGGGCGAAGTCATCCTTCCGTTCCCGCAGCCTGGCGGCGACCCCCAGCAGGAACGAGCCCCGCTCCAGTGCCGAGGTGCCTGCCCATTCCCCGGCGTCGAACGCCGTCCTGGCCGCGTGCACGGCGCGCTCGGCGTCCCCTGCTGTTGCTTCCGCAACGGTCCCGACCAGCTGCCCGTCCGCGGGGCAGTGGATGTCCCGGGTGCCGCCGTCGGACGCTGCAACCCAACTGCCGCCGATGAAAAGCGTTGACGTGCTCACTTAGTTTCCTCCTGCATGTCGAAGTCGGATTCCCAATTGTCTTTTGCCACCTGGTCCTCCACGAGGAGGGTGATTCCGGGCGCTGCACGGTTCAGGTGCAGGAATTCGAGGTGCTGTTCGTAGTGGTCCAGGACATCCGTGATGACCTGTTCCCTGGTGTAGCCCATGAGGTCGTAGCCGTGGCTTCCCTCCTGTGCGAACACTTCCATCCGGTAGTAGTGGTCATCCGGATCCGCCCGGCGGGTGGCGTAGCTGGGGGTCTCGTACCGGACCGGGTAGATCTGGTACTTGAACGCCCGTTCCTCCCCCATGGCCAGCTGCAGGTCGATGCTCGGAATCCCGCAGGCCTCCACCGTGGTGATGGCCAGGGTTGTTTCGGCGCCCTGCTCGCGCAGCTCCGCTTCCACTTCCTCCAGCGCCGGAATGGCCACGGTTTCGGCGAACCGGATGGTCTGCTTGCGGCCGGGATAGTTCATGGCCCGGACCAGCCGCTGCCGCCAGGTGCGGCCGGAGCGTTGGTCCGCGGCGCGGCCGGTAATGATGCCGGGAAGGCTGGCACGGTAGCTGTCGTTGAGCGAGTTCTCCACGCGGAGGGCCTTGTACAGGCCCAGCATGATCAGCACCAGCAGCAGGGACAGCGGCAGCCCCATGACGATCGTGGCGTTCTGCAGCGTGGTCACGCCGCCAACGGTCAGCATGGCCAGGGTCAGCAAGCCGGTGGCCACGGCCCAGAACACGCGCATCCACTCGGGACCGTCCGAGTCCGCGTCCTTCAGGTGCGAGGTGAAGTTGGACATGACCAGCGCGCCGGAATCGGCGGAGGTCACATAGAACAGCAGGCCCGTGAACGTGGCCACGGCGGCGGTAACCGGGACGGCCGGAAACTGCTCCAGCAGGCTGTAGAAGCCGCCCTCCGGGTGGATCATGGCCGCCTCGCCGAACGCTGCGTTGCCGTTCATGATCAGGTCGAGGCTGGAGTTTCCGAAGATGGAGATCCACAGCACGATGAAGATGAACGGAACGGTCATGGTGCCCAGGACGAACTGCCTGATGGTGCGGCCACGGGAGATCCGGGCCAGGAACAAGCCAACGAACGGGGCCCAGGCGATCCACCACGCCCAAAAGAACAGGGTCCAGGCGTTCATCCAGTCGGTGGGACGGTCATAGGCGAAGGTATCCAAAGTCATGCCCGGGAACCGGCTCATGACGTCGCCGACGTTCTGGACGATCCCGTCCAACAGGAAGCTGGTCTTCCCGGTTACCAGCACGAACAGCATCAGCGCCACCGCCAGGACGACGTTCAGTTCCGAGAGCCGGCGGATGCCCTTTTCGACGCCGGACACCACGGAGACCGTTGCCATCACCACGGACAGCACGATCAGCCCGATCTGCACGGCCAGGTTCTCCGGAATGCCGAACATGAAGTTCAGCCCGTAGTTCAACTGGACGACGCCGATGCCCAGGGATGTGGCGATGCCGAAGATGGTGCCGAGCAGGGCGGCGATATCCACCGCGTGCCCCATGGGCCCCTCGATCTTCTTGCCGAAGATGGGGTAGAGCGCGGAGCGGATGCTCAGCGGCAGGTTGTGGCGGTAGGAGAAGTAGCCCAGGGCGAGCCCCATCAGGGCGTACAGGGCCCAGCCGGTGATGCCGTAGTGGAACAGGGTCCACACCAGCGCCTGGCGGGCGGCTTCCGGAGTACCACCGCCGCCCTGCGGCGGGGCAAGGTACTGGCTGACGGGTTCGGACACGGAAAAGAACATCAGGTCGATGCCGATGCCTGCCGCGAACAGCATGGCCGCCCAGGTGAACATCCCGAACTGTGGCTTGGAGTGGTCCGGCCCGAGCTTGGTCTTGCCCACCCGGGACAGCGCGGCGACCAGGACGAAGATGACCACGGCGGTGACGATCAGGAAGTAGTACCAGCCCATGTTGGTGGACACCCAGCCCACCATGGACCCGATGACGGCGTCGGCGTTGTCCTTGGCAAGAATCGCCCAGAGCGCGATGCCCACCACGCCGATGGCGGAGCCGAGGAAGACAGTTTTGTTGACCCGGGTCCTGGCCTCCGGGCTGCCTGTTCCGGCCACCGCCGGCGGCTTCTGTTCCGATGTTTCACGCCCCGCGGTGCCCACGGGGGGTGCTGCTTTTTGGCTCATTGGATCCCATTTCAGTTTTGAGGCTGCGGTCCGGACGCCGGTTCCACGTGCTTGGTACTGACTGGGGAAAAGCACTCAGCCGGCGTCGCAAAGAGTCTGGCTTGACTTCCGACGCTAACAACCGGAACTGCAGAAGGCCCACTTTTATGAATCTCCTCACGGCGGATGCAGCCGCAGGTCACACCGGGATTTGGGTCCGGCAAGGGCGGGAAGAAAGCGGTCCGCAGCCGTGTTGCACGCAGTGGGTACCGGTCAGCCGGCCGTGCCACGCCCATGCCAAGGAGCCTCATGCCTGCCATCGTCCACTTCGAAGTCCGGATCGACCCCGCCCGCCGCAACGACGCCGCAAAGTACTTGTCCGAAACGCTCGCGGCCACCCGCGCGTGGCCTGGTAACCAGGGCATCGAGGCGCTGGTGGATGACGCGGACCCCTGCCACATCCTGGTCGTGGAAACCTGGGCCACCACGCAGGACCACGACGACTACGCCGCCTGGCGCACTACACCCGAAGGAAAAAACGCGCTGCACGAAATCCTGGCCGGCCCGCCGTCCAAGCAGGTCTACTCCACTGCCTTGCCGCTGGGCCTGTAGCCCGTCCCTAGACTGAAGCCATGGACTCACTTCTCTACGACCTGCCGGCCATCACCATCCGCAGCATCTCCGTCAGCGCAATGGACAACAACGTGTACCTGCTGACCGCCAAGGAAAGCGGCGCGCAGCTGCTCATTGACGCCGCTGACGACCTTCCGGCCATCCGGCAGTTGCTCGCGGACGGCGCCGCGGACACAGCCGCGGCTCCGCGGCTGGCCCTGATCGCCACCACGCACCAGCACTGGGACCACGTGCGGGCGCTGAAGGAACTGGTGGACGCCACCGGGGCCAGGACAGCGGCGGGAGCGGACGACGCCGATGCGTTGCCGGTTCCGGTGGACGTCCGGCTAAGCCACGGGGACGTCGGGAATTTCGACGGCTTCGACGTCACCGCCGTGCACCTGCGCGGCCACACGCCGGGCTCGATCGCCTTTGTGTACCAGGAGCCGGAAGGACCGGCGCACATCTTCTCAGGCGACTCGCTGTTCCCCGGCGGGGTGGGCAACACGGAGAAGGACCCGGAACGGTTCGCCCAGCTCCTGTCCGACGTCACGGAGCGGTTGTTCGACGCCTACCCGGACTCCGCCGTCGTGCACCCCGGCCACGGCAAGCCGACCACGCTCGGCGCCGAACGTCCGCACCTGGACGAATGGCGCGTCCGAGGCTGGTAAAACCAGGCGGCTATTTGGGTTAAAACACAGCGGCGGTTGAGCCTGTCGAAACCGACAAGCTCAACCACCGCTGTGGTCAAGGCGCGCTTCTAGCGTCCGCGGCGCTCGTTCGACGCCGGAGCCGACGCGCGGCGGGGGCCGCTGCGGGCGGGACGGCCCGAGCCGCCGTTGCCACCGCTGCCGGACCCGTAGGAGCCGCCTGAGGTTCCGCCGGTGTTGGAGGACCAGACGGCCTTGCTGCCGCCGGCGCCTGATGAACGCTGGCCGGAGGCACCTGCCGCTGCACGCTGGCCGGTTGCCGGGCGCCCGCTGCGCTGGCCCCCGCCGGACGCGGGGCGTCCGCCTGAGGCCGGGCGGCCGGAGCCGCCGCGCGGGGCATCGCTGCGGGTGATCCGGGAATCGCCCCGGCCCTCCGCTGCACGGCCGTCGGAACCGCGGCCGGCCGATGAGCGGCCACCTGCTGCGGGAACGTCGTTGCGGTGGGTTGAGGCGGTGCCGCGGCCGCGGGCATTGCGCCGGGCAGCCGCAGCTGCCACAGCGCGGTCCTCGTTCTGCTCTGCGTTGCGGTCAAAGGCGGCGCGGGCTTCGGTCCGGCCTTCGAAGGCTGCTGCGCGGCGCTCAGCACGGGGGGCGTCGCTGCGGGCGGCCTCGGCCGAAACCTTGCCACGTCCACCACGGCCACCACGGCCACCGGCACTCGGGGCAGCCTGGCGGCGTGCACGCTTGCGCTCGGCGTTGGCACCGGTGGAGGTTCCGGCACCCTGCTTGGGGGCCTTGGCCGCCAGCAGTGCGGCGCGGGTGCGGGGATCGACCTTTTCGGCGATATCGCCAACAAGCTCCGCCACGATCGGCGAGCTGGCGGTGACGCGTTCAAAGCTGACGTCCACGCCGGCGGCCTTCATGAGCTTCTTCACGTCGGACTGCTGCTCCGGCAGGGTCAGGGTGACCACGGTACCGTCGGAGCCGGCGCGCGCGGTGCGGCCGGAACGGTGCAGGTACGCCTTGTGCTCGGTGGGCGGATCCACGTGGATGACCAGTTCGACGTCATCGACGTGCACACCGCGGGCGGCAACGTCGGTGGCCACCAGGACGCGGACGTCGCCGTTGGAGAACTCGGCGAGGTTGCGGTCACGGGCATTCTGCGACAGGTTGCCGTGCAGGTCAACGGCGGGGATCCCGGCGTCGGTCAGGGTCTTGGCCAGCTTCCGGGCGTGGTGCTTGGTCCGCATGAACAGGACGCGGCGGCCGGCACCCGAAGCGAGCTCAACGATCAGCTGCTTCTTGACGGTCTGGTCGTTGACCACCAGCACGTGGTGCTCCATGGTGGTCACCGCGGCCTGCGGGTCGTCCACCGAGTGGGTGAGCGGGTTGGACAGGTAGCGCTGGACGATCTTGTCCACGCCGTTGTCCAGGGTGGCGGAGAAGAGCAGGCGCTGGCCCTGGCTGGGGGTCATGTCCATGAGCTTCTTGACCACGGGCAGGAAGCCGAGGTCGGCCATGTGGTCGGCCTCGTCCAGGACCGTGATCTCCACGCCTTCGAGGGTGAGGATGCGCTGGCGGATCAGGTCCTCCAGGCGGCCGGGGCAGGCGATGACGATGTCGACACCGGCGCGCAGCGCCTTCTCCTGCCGGGCCTGGGAGATGCCGCCGTAGATCACGGTGGTGTTCAAACCGGCGGCCTTGGCCAGCGGCTCGATGGTGGCGTTGATCTGGGTCGCCAGTTCACGGGTGGGTGCCAGGACCAGGCCCATGGGGCGGCCGGGCTTGCGGAAGTACTTGGCTTCCCGCTCAGCGAGTCTTGCTACAAGCGGGATAGCGAAAGCAATGGTTTTACCGGATCCGGTCCGGCCACGGCCAAGGACGTCACGGCCGGACAAGGTGTCCGGGAGGGTCTTCACCTGGATGGGGAACGGTTCAACGATTCCCTGCGCGGTGAGGGTGTCTGCAAGGGCCTTGGGAGTACCGAGGGCAGCAAAAGTAGTCATGTAGTTTTTTACGGTCTTTCTGGCGGTATCCGGGCGGATATCGGCCCCCGGTGCCGGTTGGCCCAGGGGTTTCGCCGAAGAAAAGTCAGGTGATCAACCGGGCGCTGCACATAGGGACAGCCGGCCGGGACCAAATGGAACGCGTTCATCGACGCAGGATGTGCCTCTCACATGAAGAAAGCCCACTCCCTGGAAGGAACTCCAGATCCGGAGCAGGCGGCATCACTGCACATCAAGTTCCTCCAGTCTAGCATCCCGAGGCCGGGCGGCCGTCCGCGGCGTTGCCAACGGGGACATGGCGGGGCAGTGTTGGAGCATGAGTGAACACCCGGGGCAGGGCCAGGACACGCACCAGGAGGAAGCGCACCGGCAGCACGCGCACGACGCCGGCGGGGCGCCGGAAGCGGGCAGCGGCGTCGACCCCGGGGCGGTTTGGGACGAGCGGTACCGGAGCAAAGCCCGGCTCTGGAGCGGAAAGCCGAACCCCCAACTGGTCCATGAGGCCGGCGGCCTGCGCCCCGGCAAGGCACTGGAACTCGGGTGCGGCGAGGGCGCCGACGCCATCTGGCTTGCCCGGCAAGGCTGGTCCGTCACCGCCGTCGATGTTTCCGCCGTGGCGCTGGAACGGGCCCACTCGCACGAACTGGCCGAGCTGGCACGCGAAAGCGTGAACACATCCAGCGGGGACATCCGCAGCCGGATCACGTGGCACCAAGCGGACCTCACGACGTGGCAGCCCGAGGGTTCCTACGACCTCGTGACCTCACAGTTCCTGCACTCCCGGGAACTCGACTGGCGGGTCCCGCTGCGCGCAGCCGCCGCTGCCGTCAAACCCGGCGGGACCCTGCTGGTGGTGGGCCACCACCCGGACCGGCTGCCGCCATGGGGCAACGACCACCACCAGCACCTGGACATGTTCTACACCGGAGACCAGCTGGTCCGTGAACTGGCCCTGGACGGCCCCGGCTGGCAGCTGGAAGTCCTCACCAGCCGGGCGCGCCCTGTCACCGGGCCGGACGGGCAGGAGGCGACCATTGCCGACGTCGTCCTGCGCGCCACCCGCCTTCCCTAGCCCGCCGGACCCTGCCTGCCGGTGACCCGCGGCGCCACCAGCACCGCGGCCAGCCCGAGGGCCGCGGTGAAGGCGAAGACGCCGGCAAAGGACTGGACCGCCGTGGTAAATGCCGCGAAGACTATCCCGGTGGCGGCGAGTGAAAGAGCCCCGCCCAGCGAGTCGGCGATTGACATGGCGGAGCTGTTGAAGCCCTCGTTGTCCTTGCTGGACAGTGCCAGTGTCATCACGCTCAGCCGGGGGTAGAGCAGGCCCATCCCGCCGCCGGCCAGCACCCACCCGGCGATGGCGACGGCGGCCGGCCAGTGCAGTCCCGCCGTGGCCAGGGCCAGGAGGATGGCAGCGAGCACCATCAACGAGCCCACCCGCACAGCCCTCCGGTGCTCCAGCCGCGGGCCCATGCGGCCCTGGACCGCCGCGGCACCGGCCCACGCCAGCGCCCCGCCGGTGAGGGTGACACCGGCCAAGGTGGGCGGGAAGCCGAACTGGTCGATCAGCAGGTAGGGAAGGTAGACCTCCGCCCCGAAGAAGGCCGCCGAGGCGAGGCCGCGGGACAGGATCACGCTGGGCAGTCCCCGCCGTGCCCTAAGGGTCCCGGCGGGCACCAGCGGCCGGACCGCTGCCAGAGCAAGGACGACGGCGGCAACGGCCAGGAGTGCCTTGGCGGGCGGGAAGGCGGGGATGCTGAGGCCGGCGGAGAGGTTGAGCCCCAGGACGGCAAGGGCTGCCAGCGCCGCCCAGCCGAGCCGGGCCGGAGCCCACGGCGGGAGGCTTCCTTCCGCTCCGCCGGCTGGTTCCGGCGGGTCCAGTCCGCGCAGGACCGGCACGATCATCGCGAGCGCCGGAATGACCAGCCCCACCACGCCCAGGAACACCCAGTGCCAGCTGAAGACCTGCGCCACCACACCGGCCGCGACGGGCCCCACGAGTGAGGGCACCACCCAGGCGGCCGAAAACGCCGCGAAAATCCGGGGATGCAGGGTGCCCGGGTAGAACCGCGCCACCAGGACGTAGAGGGCCACGGTGAGTGCGCCCCCGCCGAAGCCCTGGACCAGGCGGCCCGAGACCAGCATGGGCATGGAAACCGAGGTGCCCGCGACCAGCAGGCCGGCCACGAACAGCGCTACGGAGGCATACAGCGGCAGGGCGGGCCCGCGCCTGTCGGACCAGTTGCCGGCGCCCACCATGCCGATGACACCGGTGGCCAGGGGCCCTGCGAAGGCCAGCGCATAGAGGTTTCCGCCGTTCAGTTCCCTGCTGACCAGCGGCATGATGGTCGTCACGGCGAGGGATTCGAAGGCGGCCAGGAACACCAGGGCGCAGGTGCCCACTGTCACCCAGAAATACGGTGGCCGGAAGATTCCGGTGGCATGGTGGACGGCCGGAAGCGTGGGGTCCTGCATTACGTTTCCTCGCCCACATACCGGTTCCGGCCGGAGCGGTAGCCGAAGACGGCCGCGAGCAGGCCCACCACCGTGAACAGGACGCCGGCGGGAACGAAGGACCCGGTGGCCTGGTGGAGTTGACCCACCAGGAGCGTTCCGGTGGAACCCACCCCGTAGCCAACGCCCTGCATCATGCCCGACAGGTGCGCGGCGGTGTGCCCGTCCCGGGTCCGGAGCATGATCAGGGTCAGCGCACAGGCGGTCAGGCTTCCCTGGCCCAGGCCCAGCAGCCCCGCCCAGACCCAGACCAGATCCAGCGGGCCCACAATGCTCAACACGAACCCTCCCCCGGTCATCAACGCCACCACGGTATTGATGGCCCGCTGGTCGCGGAACCGCGCGGCCAACGCAGGGGCGAACAGGGACCCCAGCATCTGCAGCACGATGCACACGGCAACGATCAACCCAGCCGTGGCCCCGTCAACGCCTCTTTCCCGGAGGATGGGCGCCAGCCACGCAAAACCGCTGAAGGACATCATGGCCTGCAGCACCATGAAGATCGTCACCTGCCACGCCACCGGCGACCGCCACACGTTCACCCCGTCCCTGACCACCTGGTGCCGGACCGTCCCCTGCCGCACGGCAACAGGCAGGAACAGCAGGAGCACGACGGCGGCCGGCACCGCCCAGACCCACAGCGCCCTGGTCCACTCCCCCGTCGCCGTGTAGACCGGGTAGGTGAACCCGGCCCCCAGTGCCGCGGACGCGCAGATAGCCGTGGTGTACAGGCCGCCCATGAGGCCCAGCCGGTGCGGGAAGTCCCGCTTCACCAGGCCCGGCAGGAGCACGTTGCACAACGCGATCGCCGCACCGCACGCCGCCGTGCCGGCCAGGAGCGCAGGCAAATGCCCGGCCCCACCCATCCCAGCCCCGGCATCCACAGGCCGCAACAACAAGCCCGCCGTCAGCAAGGCCATGGCCCCCAACAGCACCCGCTCAGCACCAAACCGGCGCGCCAAAACCGGGGCCACCGGGGCAAAGACACCCAGCAACGTCACCGGAACCGTGGTTAACACCACCACGGACCAGCCAGGCAGCCCCGCCTGCGCGGTCACCTCGGGAAGGACGGCGGAGAGGCTGGAAAAGACGCTGCGGAGGTTCAGGCCGATCAGGACCAGGCATACACCCAGATAGGCAAGGGCACGGCGGCCGCCCACCCGGGTGGGCCCCGGCGCGGGAAGTTCGTCAACCTCCGCGTCCACCAAAGTACCCGGATCCACCAGGCTGCTGCCCGTCCTGGGACGTCTTTGGCTTTCTTCGGAGACAGCCCCTCGCCGTTGCTTCCTTGCGTCGGCATTCGTTGCGTCCGTCATCCGCCCATTCTTGCAGGAGCGCGCTGCGCCGGGAGTTATCCATCTGCGGCGGGGGCACCGCGGAGGCGGTTGCCGTCGAAGGCCGCCGGGCTGCCCGAATGATGCCCTGACCGCCGTTCTCTTCGCGGCGCTATTCTGGAAGGGATGAGCGAATCCCCTGAAAACCCCCAGCAGCCGCATGTCCCCAGGCCCGTCACGCCCGGAACCCAAGCCTCCTTCGGTACCTACGGCGGCCGGCCGGTCAGTTTCGTGCGCCGCGGCACCCGGTTGCAGGGCCGCCGCCAGGCCGCCTGGGCCGAGCACGCGGAGCGGTGGGCCGTGGACGTTCCCCGGCACGTGGCCAACACCTCGGTCCACCCCGACTACACCTTCGACGCAGCAGCCGAGTTTGGCCGCGAGGCCCCGCTGGTCGTCGAGATCGGGTCCGGACTGGGCGATGCCATCTGCCACGCGGCAGAACAGAACCCGGACACGAACTTCCTGGCCGTCGAGGTCTACACGCCCGGGCTCGCCAACACCATCATCAAGATCAACAGCCGCGGCCTGACCAACGTCCGGGTGGTGGAGGCCAACGCCCCGGAGGTTTTGGCCACCATGCTTCCCGCAGGCTCCGTCAGCGAACTGTGGGTCTTCTTCCCGGACCCGTGGCACAAGTCGCGGCACCACAAGCGCCGCCTCATCCAGCCAGAGTTCGCCGCCCTGGCGGCAAAGGCGTTGAAACCAGGCGGCCTGTTCCGGATCGCCACCGACTGGTCCAACTACGCCATCCACGTCCGGGACGTCATGGCCGGCTCGGCGGACTTCGAAAACCTGCACACCGGCGAGCGCCGCGGACCGGAAAGCCCGCTCACCCAAGTGTGGCAGTCCGGCGTCGAATCACTGGTGGGCGGTGCACCGGTCAGGGAGGGACGGGCGCCCGTAAGCACCGGGCACACCGGTCCCAATGAAGGCGTGGACGAAACCGGCGGCTGGGCGCCACGGTTCGAAGGCAGGATCCGGACCAGCTTCGAGGCGAAGGCCCACGAGGCCGGCCGGCTGATCTTCGATCTCTGCTACCGCCGCCGCTGACACGCCGAACGGCAAGGCCCTCCCGGCTGCTGCGGCGCGGGCGCGTTATCCCACGTTAATGGCGGCCACGATCTCCTTGAGCATGCCCAGCCGGGGCTCCGCCTCAGCGTTCAGGTACGGCCAGATAACCACCACGCCGATGAACCGGCCGCTCTCCCACACGCCGACCGTGGCTGCCACCTTGGCCGCCCCTTCGGCGTCGTCATAACCCACCACCACGCCATACGCGGACTTGCCGGGGAGGTTCAGCTCGCCCTCGGCCAGCAGGGTGCCGCCGCGCTCCTCACGGTAGAAGTCGGACATCAGGTGGGCCCAGCCGTTGGCCTGCGGCGCATCCTGGACGGAGGTGTCGTCCTTGATCACGGTGACCAGGACGCCGCCCAGCAGGCCGTACTGCTCGCTGTTGGGCCCGGCGGTGGAGTCGTCCAGGACCTGGGTGTGCTCGGGGAAGTCTGCGGTGAAGCCCAGCGGGGATTCGATGTGCACTGACATGGTTTCAGAGCCTCTCGAGCTTGGTGTCGTTGGGGACTTTATAGTACGTGGAGACGTTGGTGGTGGCCTGGTTCTCGGTCTTCACTTCCACCTCGCCGAGCTTCACGTCGAACCCCGCCTCATTGGTGGCGGTGACCACGGAGTTCACCTGGACGGTGGCGGAGCCGGCCTCGTACAACCTGGCGGCGTCCCGGGCAGCACCGGCCTCATTGCCGAGGGCAACGTTGCGAAGGTAGCTGTCGATGACGGGCCGGTTTTCCGGGGAGTAATCCACGTTGATCTTGACCGTTCCCTGGGTACCCGCGGTCACGGTCGAGTCGAACTTGGCGGCCTTCCCGTCCACGCCTTCGGTGACGCCCTGGGCCACGGTCCCGTCCATGGAGACGGACACCGAGTCGATGTTGTTGCCCTTGTCCATGTTGACCTGCAGGCCGCCCTTGCCGGAGGCCTCGAAGACACGGCCGTCCAGGTTGAGCTTGCCCTGTGCCGAGACCTCGCCGCTGGCCGTTGACGTTCCGTCCGTCAGGTTGCGCTCGTACGCGAGGTCGAGTTTCGCAGAGCCGGACGCCGGGCCGGATTCGCCCGAGGCCTCCAGCGAGAAGGTTCCCTTGGCCTTGTCCGTCTGGCCGGTGGAGCCGTTGTCGTGGGCGGCATCGTTGATGGTGTCCAGGATGTAGCCGGGTGGGTTTCCGGCCACGTCCTTGATGTCGCCGATGCTGTCCGGCGGCAGGTCCTTGTACATTTGCTCACGGGCCGCCATGGCTTCCTCCACGCTGGCGAACGTGTACTCACGGGATACTTCCCCGGTCAGGGTGGCTCCTGCCGTGCCGGTGGTGTCGTTCACGCCCAGGCCCATGTTTCCGTACACCTTCATGGTGGCGGAACCGTCGGCGTTCTCCACCACTTCCGTGCCCACTTCGGCGCCGCCGTGGACCCAGGCCACCCGGGCCTCGATGGAGGCCTTGCCCGTCTCCGAGTAGATCGGGATATCCGCCTTGGCAAGCTCCTGGAGGTGCTGCTTGGCCAACTGCTGGGCTGCGGCCGGGATGCCGCCGTCCATGCGCATCAGGTCCTCGGCGAAGGGCCCGTCGCTGCCTTCGCCTTCTATCAGGTATTTACGGTCTGCCGCTGACAGGCTGTCCCACCACTTGGCCTGCTCTTCCGGGCTGGCGTTGACCATGCGCTCCAGCCCGGCTTCGAGTTCCTGGCGGTGCTCGGCTGCCGCCCTGGCCGCCTCGGCCTTCTCCTTCAGCCACTCCCGGGCCTGGGCGGCCAGCGAGGTCAGCCGGTCCCAGGTGCTGGTCCCGGAACCGCCGGAACCCGCGGTGGAGGCTTTTTCCTGCTCGTCGGCCTGCCGCATCAGGACCTTTGAGTTCTCCCGCAGGCTGGCCACCACCTTGTCCAGGCTGGGCCGGTGGCTTCCGCTCCACTCCTGGCGGAAGCGCTCACCGTCCCGCCCCTTCCACGGAGCGGACTGGATCTGGCTGTGCAGGGTGCCGGCCCGGCTGCTCAAAAGAGACGCCGCCTGGTCCGCTGCCTTGGCCAGAGCCCGCAACTGGCTGACGTCAGCGCCGTAAAAAGTCATGGTTTCCCCCGGAAAGTGTGCAGTGCGTGTGAATCGCTGGTCCTTATGGTTGCACAGGTGGCCGGGCCCGGCGATGGGGATCCCTCCCCATCCCCGTACTCGGGAGCAACGGGTGGGCCATGCGGCGGCCGGCGGACGCTTGCGGGGCCGGCTGTTCCGGACCGGGCGGGCGTGGCACGATTGCCCTTGTAAGAAGGGCACGCACACCAGCGCACCACCGCGCTTGGCCAAAGGAACGACGATCAAAAAAGAATTGCAGCAGGCCGTTGACAAGGCCGAAGACGTCACGAATTCGCGTGTCCTGGAAATTCTTGCCCGGCTGGGTTTCGCGGTCAGCGGCATCCTGCACCTGCTGGTGGGGGCGATTGCCATCCGGCTCGCCGTGGGCGGTACCGGCAGCGCCGATTTCAGTGGGGCTGTGGCCGAGTTGGCCACCATGCCGGTTGGCCCCTTCCTGCTGTGGGGCAGCTTCGCCGCGTGCGCCGCCTTGTCGTTGTGGCAGACCAGCGATGCGATCTTCGACTTCAACCACCAGCCCACCAAGACCAAAGCGAAGAACAAGGCCAAAGCCGTCCTGCAGGCCATCGTCTACGCCGTGCTGGCCCTGACGTTGTGGCACTTCGTCACCGGCACCGGCTCCGGCGGCGACAACCGCAAGGCCACCAGCGACTTCACCGTTTCCATGATGGTGGCGCCCGGCGGTGTGGCGTTGCTGGTGCTGATCGGCGTGGCGGTGGCGGTCACGGGCGTGGTGTACGGCATCAGGGGACCCAAGAAGTCCTTCCAGAAACAGCTGCGGATGCCCGCTCCCGGCCCGGCCAGGACGGCGGTCACCGCGTTGGGTGTGACCGGCTACCTGGCGAAGGGAACGGTGCTGCTGCTCGCCGGCCTGCTGATCGTCGTGGCCACCGTGAAACAGCACCCGGAGGACTCCACGGGCCTCGATGGTGGCCTGCGCGCCCTCCGCGACCAGCCCCTGGGTCCGTACCTCCTCGCCGCGGTGGGGGCGGGACTGATTTGCTACGGCGCGTACATGGTAATGCGCGCCCGGATGGCAAAAATGAGCAAGTAAACGGCGGTGCGGGTGGCTAGGGTTGGGGCATGCCCCAGGTACGAGCCGAACGTTTCATCCGCACCGACCCGGATACTGCCTTTGCCTTCTCCCAAACCACCGGGACCTTCCGGCTGAAGTGGGATCCCTTCATTTCCGCCCAGGGGTTCCTGGACGGCGCCCGGGCTCCCGGAAAAGGCGTCCGGACCCGCACAAGGTCGCGGCTGGGCCTGTCCATGGTCAGCCAGTATGTCTCGTTCGCGCCGCCGCGCAGCGTCGGGATGACCATGGTGTCCGGTCCGTGGTTCTTCGATAATTTCGGGGGCGGCTGGCGCTTCACCGCGGACGACGGCGGCACACGGGCGGTCTGGAAGTACACCTTTTCCTGCCGGCCGGCCGTCCTCCGGGCAGCAATGGAGCGGATCGGCAGCCGGCTGCTCGGGTACGAGATCGAACGGCGGATCGAGGCTTTCGCCCGCGCCTGCGAGGACGAGGCGCTGGTGGCAGAGTTCCGGGCGATGAACGCCGGGCAGGGTGGGCCTACGGAACCGTAATCACCGCCACCGCGTGCTGGGCGCCGTCGCGCAGTTCCACACTGGAGATGCTGGCCAGCTGGATGGGCGTTGCCCCGGTGACCTTGACCTTCCCCGTGGGGGTGGCCGACCAGGCGCAGGCACGGTCCTCGCCGCCGGCGCGGTCGCGGACCCACAGCGAAAGCGTCCCGTCCGCGGGCAAGCTGCTGCCGCTCACTGCGAGCTCGGTCCCCCAGGCTTTGCGCGCCATGTCGATGTGGACCTGCAGCCCGTCCCCGGAAGCCACGGAGTAGGTGGCATCCGGCTGCGGCGGCCTGACCAGCAAGGGCCCCACCGCAAGGCCCACTGCCAGGCACGCGGCCGCAACGGCGCCCGCCAAAGCCACCCACCGCCGTCGTACATTCCGACGCCGGCGGGACAGTTCCTCGAAAAGGCGGGCGGGAACGTTGCTTCCGGCATCCTCGCGCCCACCGGGTACCGCGGTGAGCGCCAGGGCGTCAGGGACGGGAAGGGCGTCCAGGAGCACAGGCACCTTTTCCAGCGATGCCAGCTCCTTGCGGCAGGCAGCGCAGTCCTGGAGGTGGCTTTCGAAGACGGCGACATCCTGGGGATCGAGCCCGCCCAGGACGTAGGCGCCGAGCAGGTGGTGCGGGTTGGCGCTCACCGTTCCACCCCCATCTCGTCCAGGATGGTGCGCAGGGCCCGGAGCCCGTAGTACGCGCGGGACTTGACCGTGCCGCTGGGGATATTGAGCTGGGCGGCCGCCTCGTTGACCGTAAACCGGCGGTAGTGCAGGGCCACCAGGACCTCACGGTGTTCCTTGCTCAGCCTCACCAGCGCTTCCTCCATCAACACCCGGTTAAGCATGTCGTCGACGCGTCCCACCACCTCGACGGGATCTGCGAGGCCGCTTCCGAGGGCCTCAGCCGGCCGGCGTTGGCTCCGGCGATAGTTGTCGATCATGACGTTCCTGGCTGTGCGGTACAGGTAGCTGCGGAAGCTGCCGTTGATGTCCGGGGCGTGCTGCCAGACGCGGAGCACAGTTTCCTGGACCACGTCCTCCGCCAGCTGCGGATCCCGGATTGCGCTGAGCACGAAGCGGCGCAGGGCGCTGCCGTGTTCGCGGTAGATTGCCTCCACCACGCCGTCATCGAGCGGCATCCCACCCTCCCGTCACCTGGCTTGTCGCCGAAACACTGCGCTTCCGGCTGTTACGACGCCCGCGGGGCGGAAAAGGTTCAATCGCGCGCAGCGTGTGAACCATTCTTCACCCGAAGGCGTCGTAGGGGTTAGCGTCCGGTGATCCGACGCCGGGCCCTACCAAGGAAAGAATCCAGCCAAGGGAGCACACCATGAAGCACCATCTCGGGCCGGGCCTCGCCGTCCTGGCCCTCGCCGCAGCCCTCAGCGGCTGCGGCAGCAGCTCCGGCACCGCGCCGGTTGCCACCAGCCCGGCAACAGGCACCGCGGCTTCCGCGTCCTCCGCCTCCTCGCCTTCGTCCTCCGCATCGTCCTCGCCGGCCGGGGCCGCCGTCGAGCTTAAGACGGCGTCCTCCTCAGCCGCGGGCAGCATTGTGGTGGACGGAAAGGGAATGAGCCTCTACCTCTTCACGAAGGACACCAAGGATTCCGGTACCAGCGCGTGCACCGGCTCCTGCGCCGTCCAGTGGCCGCCGCTGACCACCACATCCGGGACGCCCACCGCGGAGGGGGTCACCGGCAAGCTGGGGACCATCACGGGCGCGGACGGAAAGATGCAAGTGACCTTGAACGGCATGCCCCTGTACTACTTCGCCAAGGACACCAAACCCGGAGACACCCTCGGCCAGGGCGTCGGCGGCGTGTGGTTCCTGTCCGATCCGTCAGGTGCCATGGCCAAGGCGGCGGGGCAGGCCTACTGATTGGCCTTCGACGGCAGGCCGGCTTACTTCAGGGGAACGTCTGTGGCCTTGCCGGGAAGCGGGACCCCGGTGGGGACGGGGACGGGGAGTTTCGGTGCCTGCTCCAGGCCCTTCCTGACGTCTCCGGGGACCTCCGTGGGCAGTGACGGCTCCGCCGGCACCCCGGCCGGCTTCGGGGCCGGGGACGCGGACGATCCGTGGCTGGGGGTGCTGCCCGGCCGCGAGGCAGCCGACGACGCCCCGCCGGCGGGTGCCGGAGCGGTTGCAGGTGCCGCCGGAACGGCCTCCGGGCTGGCGGCCGCGGGCCGGGTCGGCGCGGGGCCAGGCACCGGCACTTCCCCGCCCTTGGTGCCAGCGGGTGCGGCGGTGGAACCGGTCACGAAGGACGTGACTGCCTGGTTCAGCTGGCTGAACGAATCACGGAATCCCTGGTCGGAGGCGGCGGCGACCGCGCCGCCGGCCGCGAGGGACGCGGCAACGGAGAGCGTGGTGAGCGTAATACGGCGCTTGGCCCTGCGGCGGGCGGCCAGTTCATCTGCCGGTTTGGCCGCAGGAAGCGCCGCCGTTGCCGGGGCCACGGCGTGAAGCACGGTGGTGGCCGGGGCGGCGGTTGCCGCGCCGGCCATCAGGGCGGCGATTCCGGCTGAAGGCTCCGGGGTCCCGGCTGCCAGCGAACGCAGGTCGAGCAGGGCGTCACGGAGCTGGCCGTCGTCGTCGAGGCCTGCCTCCAGCAGGAGTTCGTCAACCACCCCGTCGTTGCGGGGTCCTGCGGTGTCACTCATGATTCGCCTGGTTTCTCTTGAGCGTTTGGGCCTTAAGGTTCTGCAGGGCGCGGCGCTGGAGCTGCTTGATGGCTCCGGCGCTCTTGCCCATGATGGCGGCCACCTGTTCGATGGACAGGTCAGCCACGACGCGAAGGGCCAGGACCTCCTGGTGTTCTTCGCTGAGTCCTTCCAGCATGGCGGCGGCTCCGCCGGTCAGTTCAACGGCGTGGTCCTCCGCGGACGGGGTTGTCCGGCCGTCGTGCTGGGGGTCGTACGGTGTCAGCTGGGGGCGCCGCTCCAGCCGGCGGTAGTGGTCCACCATGCGGGCGTGGGCGATGGAAAAGAGCAGCGACTTGGCGCCCTGCAGCCCGCCGGTGAGGTTGCCGATCCTGGGATAGAACGCCATGAAGACGTCCTGGGTGACGGCTTCGGGGTCATCAAGTCCGCGTGCTTTGAGGTAGCCCTGCACCGGCCCCGCAAAGGTTTTGTAGGCAGCAGCGAACAACGCGGCCGGATCCGTTCCGGCTGCGTTGTCGAATATGTCGGACTCTTCTTGGGCCAAAGTGTCTAGCACCAGCGGCTCCTCCATCCCGGGATCCGGTTCGCGGCTTTCCCGGTTTGCGGTATGGACTGCCAGTTTCCGTGGTCTTCCGGCTGCCTTGTTGCGGGTGGTTCAGGGATGCTGTCCCAGGCATGCGCACCCCGCCCGGGTGCCCGGACTGCGGCCGCAGCCGCAGTCCAGACTAGCCAACTGCCTTAGCGGACCGAAACTGAAGGGGCGTGGGCGGTGTTGCCACCCACTGCCGGAACGGCCGGAACGGCGGGCACGGTGGTGTTGCCTTCGGCGCCCGGAACGGCAGGGACAGCGGGCACGGCGGGCACGGACGGAACCGCGGGCTTTTCGGCCTCAACCGAGGCTGAACCCTTGGCTGCGGCAGCAGCCTTGGCGGCAACGTCGGCCTTGGCCACGACGTCAGCGCAGTAGCTCTTGATGTTCGCGTCACCCTTGGCGGCGATGGACAGCGAGGAGAACGCCGTCGAGGACGCGTTCAGTCCGCCATTGGCGAAGGCGGTGCAGAGGCCCAGGGCAGCCGGACCGGCAGCGTCTACAGCGGTCTTGGCGTCGGCGGAGGCGGTGGTGGTGGCGGAGACCTTTTCGTCTCCGGCCGCAGCGGTGCCGGTGGCCTTGGCGCCGGCGTCCGCGGAAGCGTCAGCGGTTTTCAGGGCGTCGGAAACGGCGGCGGTGGCGGTGGGCGCCGGGGTGGACTGGCCGTTGGCCGCGGCGTCGGCGCCGAGCTTGGGGGCCGGTGCGCCGAAGACTTCATGGGCCGTCTGCTGGGCCTGGGTGGGCAGGACGCCCGAGATGGCGGCGGCGCCGGTTCCGCCAACGGCCAGGGTTCCTGCAGCCAGGACTCCGGCGGCGACTTTGCTGGTGGCGAGCACGGTGAACACAGACATTTAACTTCTCCAAACCTAGACAACACGTCCGATTGGGCCCGGCGGGCGGACCCATCACTGACTACATCGCCGGGGAGGTGGCGGAGGTTACGGGTGTCTGCTTTTTTATTTCCGGTCTCCCCGGGTGGCCGCGCCGGGAACGGAGCGGCCACCCGCGCTGCTAGGCCTCCACCAGGTCTGCGTCCTCGAATTCCACGGCGGCCACGATCTCCTGGGTCTCGGGATTGATCATGAAAGCCTCGTCCTCCTCTTCCACCATGAGGAAGTCGCCGTTGTCGGTGCTGAAGTGCCACGCCAGGGTCTTTTCGCCGTCGTGAATGTAGTTGGGGTCGCCCATGGTGATCTTCGTGAGCTCGACGCCGGCAATGTCGCACAGTTCGCGGATGATCACTTCGAAGTCCGGCGCGTCCTCGAGGGCTTCGGCATCGGCTTGGGCGCGGCGTTCCGGCAGGTCCGGGATGTGCGCAACCAGGCCCTGGATGTATGGCCCCACCTCCTCGTCGTCGAGCACCACGAGGTCTGCCTGGCGGCGGAGCCAGCCGGCGTTGAGCGCCGTGATGTTCTCCTGCTCCAGCAGCTCCTCGAATTCGCCGTCCAGCTCCTCCATCCGGAGGACGGCGTCGGGGACATCGCCGCTGTCACCGACGCTGCCGTCGAGGTAGAGCTCCGTTTCCTCCCCGGACAGCGCGTCGTAGCATTCGACGGCGCGGTTGAACAGTTCCAGGTGCGCGGTGGCCCCCATGCCCGCCATGCCCTCGCAGATGAGCGTGTCCGTCGCGGTGCGGTCGAGCGCCAGGAAGGCGTATTGCGCGAAGCCGCCTTCCAGCGCCTGCGTCAGGTAGAAATCGACGTAGTAGCTGCGGACAGCCACCGGCGCCATTTCCTCGGTGCGGAGCAGGGCCGTATGCATGGCGTCGATGACGGTGACGTTGGCCTGGACCGCTTCCTCATCGCTCGCTTCAATGCTGCTGCTGGTCAGGACGACGGGCTGGGGCGTGGTGATCATGGAATTCCTCGCTGCTGGGGTGGTGGTGCTCCGGACGCTGTTCACGCTACGGGGGCCAGTTCACGGCAGCATTGAGGAGGAAGTGAACGTCAAGCGAAGTTTTCGAGGCCGCCCAAGAAAGAGCGCGGGACATGGGCCTGCTGCCGGGAGAACTAAGATGGATCAGATAACCACCCACCGGACCCGGCTCCGCCGTGGCCTGCCGAAAGTAGCGCGCACCATGCCATCCCAACCGGACGAAAGTGCGGCACTGGCAATACAGACACCCGCCATCAACGACCGTTCCCTCGCGGCCGGGCTGGCGTATGCCATGGCCAGCAGGGTTTCGGGCATGTCGTTCGACGCCGGTACCGGGCTCATGCTGGGCAAGGTCCGGGGCGGCGCGGAAGTTCCGTATTCCACTACCGCCAAGCTGGTCCGCAAGGCGGGCGGCTGGAGCTGCACCGTTGGCGTCTGCAGCTGCCCCGTGCGCAAGGACTGCAAGCATGTGGCTGCCTTGCTCTTCGCAGCGGAGGACAACCCGGCCATCCGGATGCAGCTGTTGGCCCCGTCCACGGCCACGCAGGTCTCCCGCGCCCCCTCCGCGGCCCTCTCGGACTGGGAGCAGGCCCTCAGCCCGCTGATTTCCCAGCCCGGCGCCGCGCCTTCGACCAGCGGTGTTCCCCTGGCGCTGCAGTTCGAGGTTGAAGAGCCGCCGCCGCATTTCTCCTACACCGGCCGCCGCGACCCGGTGCGCGGCGTGCGCCAGCTCAAAGTCCGGCCCGTCATCATGGGGGCCAAGGGCAAGTGGATCCGCGGGGACGTTTCCTGGAACACGCTGAGCTACCTGAACTTCCGGCGCGAATCGAACCACGCGCACGTGGAATGGATGCAGGAGTTCCTGGCCGGGCACTCGCCGTCCGCCAGCCGGATGCACAATTCTTCCGGCCTGTGGCTGGGCTTGAACTCCTATGCCGGGAAGAACCTGTGGGGCCTGCTTTCCGATGCCCGCAAGATCGGGCTGGCCCTGGTCCACTCGCGCGGCGCTGAGCCGGTCCGGGTCGCGGAGGACCCCGCCGCCGTCGGGCTTTCCCTGAGCAGGTTCGGGGCGCCGGCGGATCCCGGCGGCTCCGGAAATCCGGTGTCCGACGCCGGGCTGGAGTTGTCGCCCACCATCACCGTGGCGGGGGAAGAGGTTGATCCGGCAGCGGTAGGCACCATCGGCCGGCCCGCGCACGGCCTCTTCTTCACCTCCGGTGAGGCCGCACTGCCGGGCGTCCCGGATCCGGACGGCGCCATAACGCTGGCGCCGCTGGAGAACGGGCTGAGCGAAGAGCTCCTGGCATTCGTCACGGCCGGCAGCACCCTCCACATTCCCGCCAAGGACGAATCGCGGTTCCTCACGGGTTTCTACCCGAAACTCAAGCAGGCTGCCCGGGTCACGGCGCGGGACGAGTCCGTGGAGCTCCCCGAGCTGGCCGTCCCCACCCTGTCCCTGCTGGCCAATTACGGGGCGGACCACCGGGTGCGGCTGCACTGGGAGTGGCACTACCGCACCGGAAAACTGGTCACGGCGCAGCCCCTGTGGCGGCACCCCGGCGATCAGGGTTACCGGGACGACACCGCCGAGTCCCGCATCCTGGAAGGAATCGGCCAACCCTGGGACGCCGTGGCCGCCCTGGGCGAGTCCGCCACCGGCGGCTGGGGCACTCCGCGCCTGGCGGCGTCGGTGGAACTCAAGGGCCTGGATACGCTGGCGTTCACCGAAGAGGTGCTGCCCAGGCTGCGGGAAGCCCCGGACGTGGACGTGGAAACCGTGGGCGAGATCGCCGACTACCGCGAAGCGGAGGAAGCACCGGTGGTGTCCATCTCCACCAAGGCCACCGAACAGCGGGACTGGTTCGACCTCGGCATCCAGATATCCCTGGAAGGCCAGCCCGTCTCCTTCGCAGCCGTGTTCTCCGCGCTCGCCTCCGGACAGACCAAGATGCTGCTGCCCAGCGGCGCCTACTTCTCGCTCGACCTGCCGGAACTGCACCAGCTGCGGGCACTGATCGAGGAAGCCCGTTCGCTGCAGGACAACAAGGATGCGCCGCTGCAGATCAGCCGCTTCCAGGCAGGGCTCTGGGACGAACTGGCGCAGCTGGGCATCGTGGACCAGCAGGCCGCCGCCTGGCGCTCGGCCGTGGGCGGGCTCCTGGAGGGCGGGGTGGACGGTTTGCCGCTGCCGGCGTCCCTGAACGCCGAGCTGCGCCCGTACCAGCTGGAAGGCTACAACTGGCTCAGCTTCCTGTACAAGCACGGGCTGGGAGGCGTCCTGGCCGACGATATGGGCTTGGGCAAGACCGTGCAGGCCCTGGCACTGATGTGCGCTGCCAAGGACCATGGGCTTACGTCCGGGGAGCAGCCGTCCGGGGAGCAGCCGTCCGGAGACCGGCACGACGGCGGAGCTGCCGCCGACCCTGAAACCCAACCCGCCGGCGTCGCGCCCTTCCTGGTGGTGGCACCCACCAGCGTGGTGGGCAACTGGGCGCTCGAAGCCGCCCGCTTCGCGCCCGGCCTGACCGTGCGCACGGTGGGCGAGACGTTCGGGAAGAGCGGCCAGGACGTGGCCGAGGCCCTGGGCGGGGCCGACGTCGTCATCACCTCCTACGCTTTGTTCCGCATCGACTACGAGGCCTACGCCTCCCGGACCTGGGCAGGGCTGGTCCTGGACGAGGCGCAGTTCGTGAAGAACCACCAGTCCAAGGCCTACCAGTGCGCCCGGAAGCTGCCGGCGGTCTTCAAGCTGGCCATCACCGGCACCCCGCTGGAGAACAACCTGATGGAGTTCTGGGCGTTGACGTCCATCGTGGCGCCCGGCCTGTTCTCCAGCCCCAAGCGCTTCGCGGAGTACTACCAGAAGCCGGTGGAAAAGAACGGCGACAAAGCGCAGCTGGAGAAGCTCCGGCGGCGGGTCCGGCCGCTGATGATGCGGCGCACCAAGGACCAGGTGATCAAGGACCTGCCGCCCAAGCAGGAACAGATCCTGGAAGTGGTGCTGAACCCGAGGCACCAGAAGGTCTACCAGACGCACCTGCAGCGCGAGCGGCAGAAGATCCTGGGGCTGATCGAGGACGTCAACAAGAACAGGTTCACCATCTTCCAGTCGCTGACGCTGCTGCGGCAGCTCAGCCTGGACGTCTCACTGGTGGATCCTGCCTTGTCCGCGGTGCGGTCCTCGAAGCTGGATGTCCTCTTCGAGCAGCTCGAGGACCTCGTGGCAGAGGGGCACCGGGCCCTGATCTTCAGCCAGTTCACCGGATTCCTGGGCAAGGTCCGGGAGCGGCTGGACGAGGAAGGGATCGAGTACTGCTACCTCGATGGCGGCACCCGGAACCGCGCCGACGTGGTCAGCGAATTCAAGAACGGCAGCGCGCCGGTGTTCCTGATTTCGCTCAAGGCCGGCGGATTCGGGCTCAACCTCACCGAGGCGGACTACGTCTTCCTCCTCGATCCCTGGTGGAACCCTGCCTCGGAGGCGCAGGCCGTGGACCGGACCCACCGGATCGGGCAGGCGCGGAACGTGATGGTGTACCGGCTGGTGGCCAAGGACACCATCGAGGAGAAGGTCATGGCGCTGAAGACCCGGAAGTCCCAGCTGTTCGCCGACGTCATGGAGGGCGATGCCCTGGCCGGCGGCGCCATCACGGCGGAGGACCTGGCGGGGTTGTTCAAGGAGTAGCACCCGGTTTTGACGCATATGATGGACTCCAGCGCGAAACTACAACGTTGGAGAAGACTGTGCACCAGCAGCAGGCCGCCCAGGAAACCGTTGCCCTGACAGCACCGCCCCTGCGCGCGGACGCCTTCACCCTCCCGTACCGGGATCCGGTATGGGATGGACCCACGGACCCCATCCTCGTGGCCGACCACCTCACTGGTGAGTGGGTCCTCCTCTACACCCAGCGGCGCGCCACAGCGCCAGGGCTGACAGGCGTCGAGTGGGTTCACGGGACCGGCATCGGTGTTGCGAGGTCGTCCGACGGCGGCGCCACCTGGCGCTACCAGGGCACCGTTGAGGGACTCATCCCGCCCGGAACGGAACCACCGGCAACCCTCTGGGCTCCCGACGTCGTCCGCATCGGCAACCGGTGGATCATGTACCTGACGGTGCTGGGCGGGCGGCGGACGGACTGGAGCGGGAAAGCTGAAATCGTGCAGTTCGCCAGCCATGACCTGGCGAAGTGGGAGTACCTGGGCGCTGTGGACCTGGATTCACCGCGGGTCATTGACGCCGCCGTCGCCGGGTGCGGGGACGGCCGGTACCGGCTCTGGTACAAGGACGAGGCCCGCGGCTCCAATACCTTCAGCGCGGTCAGCGACACCCCGGATGATCCGTCGTCGTGGGTCCTTGAAGGGGTGGCCATCCCGGGCCGGCCGCACGAAGGCCCCAAGGTCTTCGTGCTGGGCGGCTGGTACTGGATGATCGTGGACGAATGGCGCGGCCAGGCGGTGTACCGCTCGGTGGACGGCACCGGAAACTGGACCCGGCAGGAGCACCTGGGCGGGCTGATCCTCACGGCGCCGGAGTCCTGGGACGGACGGCCCGTCGTCGGACGCCACGCGGATGTGGTGCCGCTTGGCGGGGACCCGGGCGACGGCGGCGCGGAGCGGGCGCTGCTGGTCTACTTCACGCATCCGTGCTGGGGCGGGGAGGACATCGGCACCATGGCGCCCGACCCGCGCACCCGCCTCAGCCACGTCCGTGCCGCTGTGCTCGAAGTGCGCGGCGGCGTCCTGGCCTGCACGGAACAGTAGGCACGACGAAGGGCCAAACCCTGGAACTATAAGCCGGCGGCTGCCGGCACCGGTCCAAGGTTTGGCCCTGACTCGTGCGCTGGGACCCGCGACGCGGAAGCGTCCACCGGGCGCCGCCCCCAGCAGGCGGGCGCCCGGTGCGTTGCGGCGGTTACACCCGCTGCGGCGAGCCCAGTTCCACCGGGTCCTCATCCGTAAGGTAGGCGAGCTCGGAGTGGGCTGCGAGGTCGATGCCCCGCAATTCGTCCTCGGGCTTGATGCGCAGGCCACCCATGGCCTTGTCCAGGATCTTGGCCAGGAGCCAGGTGATCCCGAAGGAGTAGGCCAGGACGCTGACGGTGGCGATCGCCTGGACGCCGAGCAAGTCGAAGCCGCCGCCGTAGAACAGGCCGCTGACGCCGTTCGGGGCCTTGTCGGTGGCGAAAAGGCCGATCAGCAGGGTGCCCAGGATGCCGCCGACCAGGTGGACGCCCACGACGTCGAGCGAGTCGTCGAAGCCGAGGCGGAACTTCCATTCAATGGCCAGCGAGCAGACGGCCCCGGCGATGGCGCCGATGGCCAGGGCGCCCAGCGGGCTGACGGCGCCACAGGCCGGGGTGATGGCCACCAGCGCGGCGATCAGGCCCGAGGCGGCGCCCATGCTGGTGGCGGCGCCGTGGCGGACCCGCTCCACGAGGGCCCAGGCAAGCAGGCCGGCGGAGGCGGCGACGGCGGTGTTGAGGAAGACCACGGCCGCGGACTGGCCGGCGGCGAGCGCGGAGCCTGCGTTGAAGCCGAACCAGCCCACCCACAGCAGGCCTGCGCCCACCAGGACCAAGGGTCGGCTGTGCGGCTTCGTGTGTTCCATTTTCGGCCAGCCGGAGCTCTTGCCCAGGACCAGGGCCAGGGCCAGGGCGGCAGCGCCGGCGTTCATGTGCACCGCGGTGCCGCCGGCGAAGTCGATGGCCTTGATCCCGTTGGCGATCCAGCCGCCCACCGTGCTGCCGTCCGCAGAGTCGAACGCGAACACCCAGTGCGCGATGGGGAAGTAGACCACAGTGGCCCAAATGCCGGCGAACACCATCCAGGCGCCGAACTTCATGCGCCCGGCGGCGGCTCCGGCAACCAGTGCGGTGGTGACGCAGGCGAAGAACAGCTGGAACGCTGCGAACAGGATGACGGGGATGGACGCGGAATCATCCTTGGCCAGCAGCTGCCCCATGCCGGGGAATTCGGTGACGTCACCGATCAGGCCCAGGCCGCCCACGGAGTTGCCGAAGGCCATCGAGTAGCCGAACAGGGCCCAGAGGACGGCCACCAGGCTGGCGCCGCCGAAGCACATCATCATCATGTTGAGAATGCGGCGCGACCCCACCATGCCCCCGTAAAACAGGGCCAGGGCGGGGATCATCATGCACACCAGCGCCGAGCTGGCCAAAATCCAAGCGACATTTCCCGAATCCATGGGAAACCCCTTTCGTGATGCGAAGAGAGAACGGTCGTTTGCCGTCAGAGCCGCTCTGCGGAGGGACGTGGCCGGAGAAACCACGTTCAGCGGGTGGGGCGGCTGTTGCCGTCTGATTCCAACTGTATGGCGGCAATTCCCGGGTGGGTTTCCGGTGTGTTAAATGGTGATTTCAGGCATCCACTCCCCCGTTTCAGGCGCCACGCCACGCGCAGGAGGCACGCGCGCGTCACGGCAGGCACGCTTTTGCGGGAACGTCCGACGGCGGAGGCCGGGTTTGCGCCGGACACGGCACCGCGGCGGGACGAAAGCGTGCTCCGCGTGACGCCGGGCACGCTGCCGGCGGCCGGCTGGCGGCTAAGCTGAAAAACACCCAAACACGGCAGGACCCGGCCCCGGAAGGACAGACTGGAATGGCTCGAGCGACCGTGCAGGACGTCGCCAAAACGGCGGGAGTATCCGTGGGTACGGTCTCCCGCGTCCTCAACGGCAGTCCCGCGGTGAGCGCCTCCAGCCGTGAGAAGGTGGCCGGGGCTATCCGGGAGCTCAACTACCGGCCGCTCGCCTCCGCCCGGGACCTGCGCCGCGACCGGACCATGCGCATCCTGGCCCTCGCCAAGAACCTTGAGTCCCCGGTCATCAGCGAAGCCTTCCGCGGGGTGGGCGACGCCGCGGCACGGTCCGGCTACGTGAGCCTGATTGCCCCAACCGCCGGAAGCCCGGATCGCGAACAGCAATTGGTGGACATGCTCCGGAACGGGTCCGTGGACGGGCTGGTCCTGTTTTCGCCCACCATGCCCGACGACGATGTGGAAGCCCTTGCAACCCAGCTGAGCGTGGTCCAGTTGTGCGAGGTGGCGGAGTCGGAAGCAGCCTTCGGCGTCTCGATCGATGACCGGCAGGCCGCCCGCGACATCACCCGGCACCTCATCGGAACCGGCGCCCGGCGGCTTGCCATGATCGGCAACCGGGCGGCCCGGTCCGGGCGGCTGCGCGAACAGGGGTTCCGCGAAGCGCTGTCCGAGGCAGGCCTGGAGGCGGCACAGAGCCTCTTTGCCGCCGGGGACTTCGACTTCCACGCCGGCCGTCGGCTCACCCGCGAACTCCTCGCCGCGGACCACCTTCCCGACGCCGTATTCTGTGGCAGCGACACGGTGGCAGCCGGTTGCGTCCGCGAAATCACCGACGCCGGCCTCCGGGTTCCGGAGGACCTGGCCGTTGCCGGCTTCGACGATTCCATCCAGGCGGAGATGTGCGTTCCGGAATTGACCACCATCCGGCAGCCCGCCTATGAGATGGGCCGTGTGGCGTTTGGGGCGCTCCTGGAACGGATGACGGAGCCGGGGGTGCACCGCCGCGGCCGGATGTTCCTCCCGCACGAACTGGTCATCAGGGACTCCACGAAGAACTGACAGGGGGTTGACGTCCCCGCGCTCTTGCTGACAAGCTTTTGGAATCGATTCCAAACACGCCTCAGCATTCATTGCTGATCATTTTGGAATCGATTCCACAAACCCAGTCCAGCACCAGCCCGGCACCGAAAAGGAAGCACCCTTGAACTACCAGCAAAGCCCCGGCCCGAAGCCCCCGGAACCAGGAAAGGCCCCGGCCAAGGAGCTCCGCGTCGGCGTCGTCGGCATCGGCTGGGCCGGCCAGCAGCACCTGAAGGCCTACAGCGACCTGGAGGGCATCCGCATCGTCTCGCTGGCAGGAATGGAGCAGGAACTCCGGACGGACCTGCAAGCCGAATACGCCATTCCCAACGGTTTCGCCGACTGGCAGGACATGCTGGACCACGGCGGCCTGGACGCCGTGAGCGTGGCCGTTCCCACCTTCCTGCACGCCCCCATTGCCATCGCGGCCCTGGAGCGGGGAATCCATGTGCTGAGCGAGAAGCCGATCGCCCGCAACGCTGTGGAGGGCCAGGCCATGGTGGATGCTGCCCGCAAGGCCGGACGGGTCCTGGATGTGGCGTTCAACCACCGCCGCCGCGGCGACATCAAGGCGCTCAAGGACGTCATCGACGCCGGCGGCCTGGGCCGCCCCTACTACGCCAAGGCCTCCTGGCTCCGCCGCTCCGGCATCCCCACCCTGGGCAGCTGGTTCACCAACCCCGAGCTCGCAGGCGGCGGACCGCTGGCGGACATCGGCGTCCACGCACTGGATTACGCCCTGCACCTGCTCGGAGAACCGAAGGTGGTGGCCGTCTCTGCCGCCACCCACTCGGAGCTGGGCCCGCAGGGACGCGGCGGCGGCAGCAGGTACTCGGCCCAGGCCACGAGCCACGCCTTCGAAGTGGAGGACTTCGCCTCTGCGTTCCTCCGCCTTGAGGGCGGCGGAACGCTGCTGATCGAGGCCGGCTGGGCAACATACCGGGAAACTGACGATCTCCTCGACTTCACGGTCTACGGCACGGACGGCGGCGCCGAACTGAAGGTGCACGGGGCTCCGTTCCCGCCCGTGGGCCAGCTCCGGGTGTTCACGGACACGGACGGCGAGTCAGCCGACTACGTGCCGCCGGTGCTGCCCGGCCGCGCCCACGACGCCGTGGTGGAAGACTTCGTGACCGCAGTCCGCGACGGGGAAGCGGCCTGGGCCGAGCATGACGGCTCCTTGGCGCTCTACCGGGCACAGGTCATCGACGCTTGCTACCAGTCGGCACTCGAGCAGAGGGAGGTCAGGCTCTAATGAACGGAAAACTGAGGATCCGGGTCTGGAATGAGGGCGTCCACGAGGCCAACAACGAGCCCGCCCATATCGGCGATATCTACCCGGATGGTATCCACGGCGCCATCGCCGCGGGGCTCCGGCCCTACTACCCGGACGCGGACATTACGACGGCGGTGCTCGCCAGCAACGACGACCACGGCCTGGACGAGGAGGTGCTCGCGGAAACGGACGTCCTGCTCTGGTGGGGCCACATCGCCCACCACGAGGTGAGTGACGCCGTCGTCGAACGCGTCCACCGGCACGTGCTCGGCGGGATGGGACTGATCGTGCTCCACTCGGGGCACTTCGCGAAGATCTTCACCAGGCTGCTGGGCACCAGCTGCTCCCTGGCCTGGCGGAACGACGGCGGGCGCGAGCTGGTGTGGACGGTGAAGCCGTCGCATCCCATCGCGGAGGGCGTGGAGAGCCCCATCGTCATCCCCGAGCAGGAAATGTACGGCGAACTGTTCGACATCCCGGACCCTGACGACCTGATCTTCATCAGTTCCTTCGCCGGCGGCGAAGTGTTCCGTTCCGGCGTCACGTTCACCCGGGGCAAGGGCAGGATCTTCTACTTCAGCCCCGGCGACCAGGAATACCCCGTGTACCACCATCCGCAGGTCCAGCGGGTGCTGGCCAACGGCGTGAAATGGGCGGCGCAGCCGGGGCTGGACCGCTCGGCTCCTGCGGTGACCAACCCGGCCCGGGAATGGTTCGAAGGGGCCGCCCGGCATTGACATCGCCGGCGCCGGAGAGCAGATTGAAATCGTTGCGACGCAAGGTCCGGCGGGTTCCTGACGGGCACTTCCCGCCCCGCCGGACCGTCATTCCCTGAGCGGCTCAGCGCCCGTGGGCGAATTTCATAACCACTCCCTTTCGAGGAGCCAGAAATGCCTGCAATAACGGTCAAGGACCTTGAAACCAAGTCCTTCAACGACGCCGACGAAAAGCGCCGTCCGCCCAAGACCCAGGTGGACGTAGTCAACATTGGCGGCGCCACCCTGGGCCGGCTTACCTTCGAGCCCGGCTGGCGCTGGTCCGAAACGGTCAAAACCGTGGTCCACACGGACAGCTGCCAAAACAACCACCTTGGCTTCTGCACCGCCGGGACCCTGACCGTCCAGCTGGACGACGGCACCCGCACCACCATCCACGCGGGGGACGCCTACTCCATTCCGGCCGGCCACGACGCCTGGGTGGAAAACGACGAGACGTTCGTTGGTTATGAAGTCATGAGCGCGGCCGAGTACGCCAAGCCCGCCTGACAACCGGACAAGCGCCAGGCCGCGCGTCGCCACCTTTCGCGGCACGCAGCCTGGCGTTTCTGCGCCGCCTACCGCCGGCGCAGCCTCGCCACCAACGTGGCGGCCACCAGGGCGGTGGCCAGTTCCAGGCCGATGACCAGCAGCAGCCGGGCGCTGCCGCCGGACTCAGCACCAGCGGACGACGACGGCACTGCGCCGTGCGCGTGGCCGGCACCGCCGGCTCCCAGCAGGAGGCCCGCGTGGACGGCGGCCATGGCCACGGCGGCAGCGGTGACCCGGTGGAGTGCGGCCACACCGCGGTGCCGCCAGATATGGACGGCACAGGGCACGCAGACCGCGGCAAGGGCCAGCATGAGGGCGCTAAGCCAGGCACCGTGGGTGCCTGTGGCGGCCAGCCAGACGTGCATGGCGCAGGAAACGGCGGTGACCACGGCCGCGAGCCGAGGGTGGACCACCGGACCGCCGGCACGGGCCCGGGCCGCCGCCGTCGTCCTTCCTGCTGCTGCCCTGCCTGCTGCCGCCCTGCCTGCTGCCGGCGCCGGGGCAGGGGCGGCGCTAGTGGCAGCCACCGCTGCCGCCCTCGGTGTGGCAGGACGCGGCTTGCCGGTTCGGGTTGGCCGGGACATCCAGCACCGGACTGCGGTCGAAGAAACCTTCCGGCCGGAGCTTGAAGCCCACGGTGTCCACGGGCATGATGGGCCAGTCCTCCACCCGGGGGAAGTGGGTGAGGCCGAAGGTATGCCAGACCACGATGTCCTGGCCGTCGATGTCGCGGTCCTGCGCCACGTAGGCCGGCAGGCCCGCGCCGCCGGCGTGCTGGTTGACGAAGTCGCCCGTCGGGTAGCGTTCCCCGTCCGTGTGGCGGGTGACCCAGAGATCCTTGGTGGCGAAGGCTGCGCGGCGGGCGATCGAGGAGTCCGGATCGGCCAGGAGCGTGGGCTGGTTGTGCGGGTGGAGCTTGTAGCCCACGGGCTCACCCAGCCGGTTGCGGGATTCGGGATTGGAAATGATCCAGGTGCGGCCTGCGCGGGCGTCGGCCTCGCGGACGGCCTCGGATTCCCGCGCCAGCACGGTGCGCTTGCGGGAGAAGGCGTTGCCGCGCTCGTTGCCCGGCCCCATGGCCTGCCGGACCACGTCTTCCTCCTCCACCCGGTTGGTGAAGCCGTCGATCGCCATGTCCAGCCGGGCGCTGAAGAGGTGCTGGTGGAACGGGGCGCCCAGGCCCGGGGCCAGCTGGGAGATGTTGTCCGAGCCGCCCGCCGGGAACGCGGACGTGAAAACGACGCCGGTGGCCTTGGCTTCGAACTCGATGGTGCCGTCCAGGTAGAGGTACCAGTAGAAGCCGTAGTCGTAGTTGCCGATAGTGGTGAAGAAGGAGATCACCAGGCGGCGGTTGCGGCGGGTGTAAGTGACGCCGCTCCAGAGGTCCGAGTGCTTGGCGAGGATGCTCCAGTCTTCCTCGTGCATGCAGATGCCGTTGCGGATTTCGCGCGGGTTGCCGAACGCGTCGGAGATGACGGGGCTGAGGTAGGTGATCTCGCCCAGGCAGTCGCAGCCCAATTCCAGGGAGTTGGCGTACTGGCCCACCAGGTATTCGCCGGTGTCGAAGTAGTTCTGCCATGACCGGACCGGCGACGGGTCGCCGTAGGGAACCACCATCTCGGCAATGGACGCCCGGTTGATGATGGGCCGCGTCCGGCCGCCGTCCCGGAAGGCGAGATTGTGCAGGACAACCCCTTCGCGGACATCGAAGCCAACGTCCACGCTCCACTTTTCCCACTCCACGTGGTTTCCGCCAGCGACAGTGAAGCTGGGGCCTTCGGGCTGGGTGATGCTGATGGGCTTTTGGGTGGTCCGCAGCGGGCCGGTCAACTCCGGGTCGGTGTAGTTGCCGTGCTCGGCCGGGACGGGCATCACGCCGAGGTCGACCACCTGGGTGACCTCCTTGCTGACCACATCCACATAGGCCACCAGGCCGTCCACCGGATGCGCCCAAGCACTGTCCTCCGGGAACTCCTGCACGAATGCCAGCCCGCGGAGGATCCGGCGGCCCTTCTCTTCGGCGTATTCGAAGACCCCGGCGGACAGCGGGGCCACCCGGACCTTCCCGACATCCAGCCCGCGGTCCGCCAGCGCTTTGAGCCACCGTTCGTCCGTGGCCAGCAGCGCCTCCACCACCTCGAACTCCTCCTCGAGGACCGGAAGCTCGCCGGTCACCGCGGTGTCCAGTTCGACGGCGGAGAGCACCTCGTGCCGGGTGGTGGAGACCACGACATCGCGCGGCGCAGCGCCTGAGACATCGTGGATGAAGACGCGGAAGCGTCGGTCGGCCGGCGCTGGATCGGTGCCGCGCGAAGGATCCAGCTGGCCCAGGTAGGCGATCCTGTGCTGCGGGCCGAGGTGGCCTTCCGACTGCAGGATGGAGCGCACGTCCAGGATTTCCTGCGCCGTGGCCAGCCGGTAGGCCGACGCAGAGGCTGATGCAGTGTCGGTGGGTGCAAGCGTCATGGAGCAAACCTTCGTCCGGGCCGTCGCCGGCCATTGGGTTTATTTTCTATAGTTGTAGAGAATAAACGTCCGTAACATGGCTCACAAGAGGTTGGGCAAAGAAATTTCCAGGGAGTGGCCGCCGTGCCGAAGATTGTTGACCATGACGAGCGCCGCCTGGAACTCGTGGATGCCACGTGGCGGATCATCGCCCGGCAGGGGCTTGAAAGTGCCACCATGCGCGAGATTGCCATGGAGGCCGGCTTCGCCAACGGCGCCCTGAAGCCATACTTCCCCACGAAGGACACGCTGCTTGAGTTCGCCTTCAGCCATGTGTTCAACCGGACCAATGAACGCATCGCCCAGGTGACGGCAGGCAAGGCCGGATTGGAGGCGCTGCGGTCCTTTTGCCTGGAGGTCCTCCCCCTCGATGAAGAGCGCATCAATGAAGCGCGCGTGGTCATCCCGTTCTGGCAGAAGGCCGTCAGCGATCCACGGAAGGCTGACATCCACCGCGAATCCATGGCCGAATGGCTGGCCGCCATCCGCCGCTACCTCGGAGAGGCACGGAACAGCGGGGACGTCAACGCCGGCGTCGCCGACTCCATCCTTGCCGGCCAGCTGCTGAACATGCTGCTGGGAGCCCAGGTCGAGGCCGCCCTTGCGCCGGAGGGCCAAGTGCAGTTCGGCCACGCCGCGCAGCTGGAAGGCTACCTCGCCCTGCTTGGCAAAATTCCCGGCGGCAAATGAGCCCTAAACTCGAAAGTATGCTTACTATTGACTGGTCAGGTTCTGGTGCAGACCGGAGCGAGCACGAATTGTTAGGAGCATCTCCATGGGTTTGGACGACAAGATCGGCAACGCTGCAGAGAAGCTTGGCGGCAAGGGCAAGGAAGCTGCCGGCAGCGCCACGGGCGATGAGAGCCTGAAGGCTGAGGGCCAGGGCGACCAGGCAAAAGCCGACCTCAAGCAGGCCGGCGAAAAAGTCAAGGATGCCTTCAAGAAGGATTAATTGACGCCTCCCACAATGGGTGCAGCTCCCGCAGGAGCTGCACCCATTGGCGTTAACGGAGCCAACCCGCCCACGCGGGCGTTTAGTGGATGAGGCCGGACACCAGGTTGATGGTGGTGGCCAGGACGATGGCCCCCAGCAGGTAGGACAGCAGGGCTTGCCGGAGGACCGTGGAGCGGATGGCGTTGGTCTTCAGGTCCGTATCAGATACCTGGAAGGTCATGCCAACGGTGAACGCCAGGTACGCGAAGTCCGCATAGCGGGGCTGGGTTTCCTCATTGAAATCGACGCCGGTCCCGTCGCGGTAGTAGATGGCCGCGTAGCGGAGCGTGAACAGGGTGTGGACCAGGAACCACGACAGGGCAATGCTGCCCAGGGCCATGGCCACCGTGGCATCCTTGCTCATGCCCTGCGAGCTGGAGGCATCCAGCAGGATCAGGGCCACTCCGGCAAAGCTGGCCACCGTGGCACTGAGGACCATCGTGTCCGAAAAGACCCGGCCCGGATCCTCCCGGCGGGCATGGGCGGCGGTTGCGCCGGGCCCCAGGTGCCGGATCACACTCCAGACCCAGACCAGGTACGTGGCCGAGGCGGCCGCCCAGCCGAGGGCGGGCGCGTAGGTCCAGTGCCCCAGCGCACCCACGCCAAGTGCCACCACCACGCCGACAGCGAGCATCACCACCATCCGCAGCCGGGAATGATGCGCGGGGGAATTGAAGTTGCGGTGGCGGTCCTGCGAAGCGGCGACGGCGTTCATGCGCGGATCATGCCACGGGAAGCTTGGAAACGCCTGACAGGCAGCCGAGCGATTCTTTTTTCGCCAACCGTTGAAAAAAGATTCGGCCCGCGGTACCCTGTACGTACTGTGTCGCAGGACACAGTCCGGGGGACATCAGGTGGCCATCTGTCGCAAGGAACATCCATGCCAGCAACAGCTACAGCCGGAAAAGTTACCCGGCCCGAACGCCAGCACGTTACTGCGAGCGTTGCGGCGTCCTTCGACCACTGGAGGCACCTGGTGGCAGAGTCCTTCGTGCCCCTCACCGCACAGACAGCTGACGTGGACGGGTTCCAGGGCCGGATGCGCTCCCGGGTGCTGGACCGGATGTCCGTTGTTGAAGTGACCGCCACCTCGCACGAAGTGCACCGCACGCCCGCCCTGATCGCACAGGCCCACGAACGCTATTTCAAGCTCAACCTGCAACTGGAGGGCACCGGGCTGCTGATCCAGGACAACCGCGAAGCCGTGCTCCAGCCCGGGGACCTGGCCATTTACGACACCAACCGGCCGTACACCCTCGCCTTCGAGGACACGACCCGCATCATGGTGCTGATGTTCCCCTGCGACGCCGTGTCCCTGCCCACCGACTATGTGGGACAGTTGGCGGCAGTGCGGATGGGCAGCGGAGGCCTGAGCGGACTCGTGGGTCAGTTCATCCGCCAGTTGTCGGAAAACCTGGACGTCCTGAACGGCCCCAGCGGGTCCCGGCTGGCAACGAATGCCCTGGACCTGGTGTCCACCATGCTGCATGCCGAAATGGATATTAAGCCGGACCGGATGAAGCCGCAGGCGCTGCTGGCCGTCTCGGTCCGCGAGTACATCGAGGCGCACCTCTCGGACCCGCTGTTGTCCCCGGCGAGCATTGCAGCAGCACATTTCATCTCCACCAGGCACCTGCATAACGTCTTTCACGAGTCCGGGACCACGGTGGCCAGCTGGATCCGGACCCAACGGCTTGAGGGCGCCCGCCGCGAACTCCGCGACCCGCTGAACGCGGGGCAGTCCGTCGGCGCGATTGCGGGCCGCTGGGGTTTCCTGGACGCAGCCCACTTCAGCCGCACCTTCCGCGACGCCTTCGGCGTCTCACCCAGCGAGTGGCGCAAAAGCGCCTAGGCCGCACCCGGCCGTCCCCACCAATTACGACCAGGGCCCGTTGGGCGCCGCCCCTCCGCTTCCGCTAACGTCCGTCAGGTGACAAAGAAGTTCCGCCTTGCGTTAGTTTTCCGGGAAGAGGGCCGCTGATGCCTTTCATTTGCCTCCTGCTCTCCGGTGCCGCGCTGCTGGCCAACGGGCTGGCGACCCTCGGGCACGTTCCCCGCCGCGACGCCGCGGCCCTCAACCTGCTGGTGGGCGGCACCCAACTGGTGCTCGCCGTCGTCTATGTCTCTGCCGCCGGGGACGCTCCGGCGCCGCTCCTCACGGCCGCCGGCATGTTCCTGTTCGGAGCCACCTATCTGTACTCGGGGCTGGACGTGTTGCTGGGGCTCGGGTCACGCGGCCTGGGCTGGTTTTGCGGGCTGGTGGCGTTCTGCGGCATTCTGCTGGCCACCGCCTGGCTGGGCGCGGATCCGCTGCTCGCGGTGCTGTGGGTGTGCTGGTCCGTGCTGTGGGCCCTGCTGTTCGCCTGCCTGGCCCTGGGCGCGGTGCGGCTTGAACGTTTCACGGGCTGGGCCTTGGTGCTGGCTGCTCCGGCGTCGGCCACAATTCCGGCGCTCCTTGGCCTGGCAGGGCTCTGGCCCGCTTCTCCGGCCGCAGCGTGGGGTGGCGCGCTGATCGGGGCCATCCTGATCGTCGCGGCACGCGCACTGGCCCGGCGCGAACCAAAGGTTCCACGCCGGGCCAGTGCCGGAGATCCCGCGCCAGCTAGGTAAGCACGTGGCCCGGGGAAGCTGAATGGTGGCGCCGCTCGATGACCCATTCCACCAGCACCCCGGACAGGAAGACCGCCGGGACCGTTGCGAGCAGGGCCGTGGCCGTCTCGGCATTGCCGCCAATGAGGGCGGTGAAATTGCTGACCACCAGGTAGAGGACCCATGCCAGCAGGACTGCCGCCAGGGCCGGGGCAATCCGGGTCTGCCACAGCCCGGCGCCGGCATGTTCCCGTCGGAAGAACGCGACGACGGCGGCTGAGCAGAGCATGTACAGCACCAGGAGAGCTGCCACAGCAAGGCCGCTGAACCAGGAGAACAGGGTCAGCACAGGGTCCATCGACAGGATGGCGAACGGCACCACCAGGACGACGGCGGTGGCGGTCTGGACCCAGGCGGCAACGGCTGGAGCCCGGTGTAGGTTGGTCCGGGCAAGGACGGCGGGCATGGAACCGCGCAGGGCCAGGGAGTGGAGGTAGCGGTTGATGCCGTTGTGGAAGGCGATGATGCCGGCGAGCAACGAGGTGACCAGCAGGATGCCGGCCACGATGCCCGCCCAGGGGCCGAACAGTTCCACCAGCGGACCCAGCACGAAGGACGTCGCATCCCCCGACTCGAGGGCGGCGCCCGCGGCGTCCATGACGCTTGAGGGCCCGTAGTAGCTCACCAGCATCCAGGAGATGAAGGCGAAGAACACCGAGATCACCCCCACCGAGAGGTACGTGGCCTTGGCGACGGTGCGGTGCGGGTCCTTGGCCTCGGCGGAGTAGATGGCAGTGGACTCGAAGCCGAACATGGACGCCACCGCGAACATGATGGCAACGCCGGGGGCACCTGCGCCTATCGCTTCGGGGGAAAAGGACGCCGCAACGCTGATGCCTTCCGGGCCGCCGCCGTGGAACAGTACGGTGAAGCCGAACATCAGCAGGATGGCCACCTCCAGGCCCACCAGCACGGCCAGGACGCGGGCGCCGATTTCGATGTTGAGGGAGCCCAGTACCTGGACTCCCGCCATGGTGGCCACGGCCAGCAGCCACCAGGGAATGTCCAGGCCGGTCGAGGCCAGGAGCCCGGAGAAGGCCGCACCGTACAGCCCGTACATGGCGGCCTGGACGGTGCTGTAGGCCAGCAGGGCCAGCCAGGCCGCCCCGGCTCCGGTCCGCCTGCCAAAGGCTGCCGTCACGTAGGCGTAGAAGGCGCCGTTCGCTTGGATCTTGCGGCTCATGGCAACGAAGCCGACGGCGAAAATCACGATGACTATGCCCACGATCAGGTACGCGCCGGGGGCACCGGCGCCGTTGCCCAGGGCCGCCGCCAGCGGCGCTGCCCCCACGATCCCCGTCAGGGGCGCCTGGGCGGACAGGACGAAGAACAGGATGCCGAGCACGCCGATGCTGCCGGCGCGGAGGGCGGTGGAATGCTCCTTGGCCGGAGCGTCAGCGGTCCGGGTCTCGGAATTCGAAATACTCATTGGATCCTTCTTAACGGTCATGAGCTCGGGAAAATTGCTGTGGAATCCAGCTTGGCAGCGGCAGGGATTTCCGCTTTGTCCACCAGCGATCAGTTGTTGTCGGTCCGCGCAGCGCCGGTCCGGGCATCCTCCCGCCGCTGAATTTCCCCACCTTTCCGCCCGCATCACTCGCAGCCGGCGGCGTTTGGCGGGGACACGCCGTCGGGCGAGCCCAAACATGGGGAGAATCAGCCGGGCACAACGATGCGCGGCCGGCCTCCCCTGGAAGGAAGCCGGCCGCGCCGTCGTAATTCAGTTATCTGGGATTACCGCAGCACCACGGTGCGGTTGCCCTGCAGCAGGACCCTGCCCTCGCAGTGCCATTTCACCGCGTTGGAGAGGGCCTTGCATTCGGTGTCGCGGCCCGCGGCCACCAGGTCCTCTGGCCCGTAGGTGTGGTCCACCTCCACCACCTGCTGGGCGATGATGGGTCCTTCGTCCAGTTCAGCGTTGACGTAGTGGGCTGTGGCGCCCACGGTCTTGACGCCACGCGCGTAGGCCTGGTGGTACGGCTTGGCGCCCTTGAAGCTGGGCAGGAACGAGTGGTGGATGTTGATGGCCCGGCCGTCCAGCTTGCGGGTCAGGTCGTCGCTGAGCACCTGCATGTACCGGGCCAGCACCACCAGTTCCACCTCCAGCCCGTCAACCAGGTCCATCAGCTGCGCCTCGGCCTCGGGCTTGGTGTCAGCCGTGACCGGGATGTGGTGGAACGGGATGCCGTGCCACTCGACCAACGCCTGGTGGTCACGGTGGTTGGACACCACGGCCACCACGTCAACGGGAAGTTCGCCGATCCGGGCACGGAACAGCAGGTCGTTGAGGCAGTGTCCGAACTTGGACACCATGATCAGCACCTTGCGCTTGGAGCCCTGGCGTTCCAGCTGCCACCGCATGCCGAATTTGTCCGCGACCGGGGCAAACGAGTCCCGCAGGACTTCCACGGTGGAATCGTCGCCCTCGGAAACGAAGTGCACCCGCATGAAGAAGTGGCCTTCGGAGCGCTCACCGAACTGCTTGTTGTCGATGATGTCGCAGCCGTGTTCCAGCAGGAAGCCGGAGACGGCGTGCACGATGCCGGGGCCCTCGGCGCAGTCGAGGGTCAGGACGTGCTCCACGGTGGTGGGCGCCTTCGGGGCGGGCATCCGGGTCTCAGTAACAGTCATGGCTCAGCACTCGATCACATTCACGGCGAGGCCTCCTCGGGAGGTTTCCTTGTACTTGGTTTTCATGTCGGCTCCGGTGTCGCGCATGGTCTTGATGGCCTTGTCCAGCGAGACCTTGTGGCTGCCGTCCCCATGGAGGGCCAGCCGGGCTGCGTTGATCGCCTTTACGCTGGCGATCGCGTTCCGCTCGATGCAGGGGATCTGCACCAGGCCGCCCACGGGATCGCAGGTCAAGCCCAAGTTGTGCTCGATCCCCACCTCCGCGGCGTTTTCCACCTGCGCCGGTGTCCCGCCGAGCACTTCGCAGAGCCCGGCCGCGGCCATGGAACAGGCGGAGCCCACCTCACCCTGGCAGCCCACTTCGGCGCCGGAGATGGACGCATTTGTCTTGAAAAGGATTCCGACGGCGGCCGCCGCCAGCAGGAAGCGGACCACGCCGTCGTCGTCTGCTCCCGGAACAAATTTCACGTAGTAGTGCAGGACGGCCGGCACGATCCCGGCCGCGCCGTTGGTGGGAGCCGTGACGATCCGCCCGCCGGCGGCGTTCTCCTCGTTCACGGCGAGTGCGAACAGGTTGACCCATTCCATGGCCAGCAGCGGGTCCGCCGGTGCCTGGACGGGCGACGGCGTTGCTGCCGCCGCCTGGGCGGAGGCCTCCGCCGATGCCGCAGCGGACGCCGTCAGGGTGCGGAACAGCGCCGGTGCGCGCCGGGGTACCTTCAGGCCGCCCGGCAGGATGCCCTCGGCGTTGCAGCCGTTCTCCACGCATTCGCGCATCACGGCCCAGAGCCCGAGCAGCTTCTCCCGGAGTTCTGCCTCGCTGTGCCAGGTGAGTTCGTTGGCCAGCATGACATCGGAAATGGACATGCCCTCGCGGCTGCAGATCTGCAGGAGCTCGTCCGCCGTGGCGAACGGGTAAGGCAGGACGGTGTCGTCCGCCACCACCTTGTCGGCCCCTTCGGCGTCGCCGTCCACCACGAAGCCGCCGCCAATGGAGTAGTAGCTGCGTTCGCTGAGCACGGCGCCGGTGTGGTCGAGGGCGCGGAAGGTCATGCCGTTAGGGTGCGCGGGAAGGGACTTGCGGCGGTGCAGCACCACGTCCTCTTCCCAGTTGAAGTCCACCCGGTGGCTGCCGGCGATGTGCAGCTCGGCGTTCAAGGCCGCTGCTGCCACTTGGTCGTCAGCGGTGAACGTGTTCACGGTTTCGGGCTCCAGGCCCTGCAGGCCCAGGACCACCGCCTTGTCGGAGCCGTGGCCGCGGCCCGTGGCGCCCAGGGAACCGAACAGTTCCGACTGGACACGCACGGTGGAGGCCAACTGGCCGTCGCCCTTCAGACCGTCGGCGAAGAGCTTGGCAGCCCGCATCGGGCCCACCGTGTGTGAGGACGAGGGCCCGATGCCAACGGAGAACAGGTCAAGGACGCTGAGCGCCATCAGGGCACCTCGGGTGAGGCGTACTCCCGCATGGCGTCCAGGAGCCACCGGCCCAGGAACTCGGCGAACGATGCCCGGGGGAAGATCCGGAAGGAGTCCTCCCCGGTCTTCCAGAGGATCGCTGGGATGTTCGCGATTTCGGTGGAAAAGGCGGTACCGGCTTTGAACACCCGGGGGTGCAGGTCCAACGAGCAGCCTTTTTCCAGGACGGCGCGGGCCCGGGGGCCCACCAGTTCGAACGTGGTGCGGTTGGCGGACAGGTCCACCACCTGGCCTGCGTCGTTGCCCAGCGCTTCGCGGAGGGCCGGGATCAGGTCCCCGCCAAGGGATTCGTGCGCCTCGGTGGGTGCCACCACCAGGAACTCGGAGGGCCCCAGCCACAGGACAGAGGTGTCCCCGGTGGTTGCCACAGCACCGGAGGCGGCGGGCAGTCCGCCGGTGGCGGCGGCCAGCCGCTGCGCCGTTTCCGAGCCGGCGTCTGCCCGCAGCCCCACCATGGTCAGGAAGGGGAGCTCGGACAGTTCGACGGTGCCGGCCAGGGAGCCTGCGGTGAAGGCTTCCGCCAGCTGGCGTGCCGGGCTGACGCGTGCCGAGAGGTTCTGCTCTGCGGAGCTCTGGGTGGGGGATGCTGCTGTTTCAGCCATCTTTACGGGTCCCTTCTGGGTCAAAAAGCACTGTTTCCGCAACAACCACGTCCACCAGCTGGTCGCCGGCGGCGGCCACCAGTGTTTCGCCGATGCGGTTGCGGCCGTTCTTGATCAGGGCCAGGCCGAAGGACCTGCCCAGCGCTGCGCTGTGGTAGCTGGAGGTGACGAAGCCTTCCATCGGAACCGGCCCGTAGGCCGGGTTGGTGGAGCGTCCCTTTTCCACCAGCTGGGTCCCTTCAGGCAGCCGGAGCGTTCCGTCGACAGGAAGCACGCTGACCAGGTGCTTGCGGTCCTCGCGGCTGGAATCGGCGCGGGAGTACGACCGCTTGCCAATGAAGTCCTTGGCCTTGGAAACGATCCACTCCATGCCGGCGTCCTGCGGGGTGACGGTGCCGTCCGTGTCCTGGCCGACGATCGGGTAGCCCTTTTCGGCGCGCAGCACGTGCATGGTTTCGGTGCCGTACGGGGTGATGTTGAACTCGGCTCCGGCGGCGGCCACGGCTTCCCAGGTGTTCAGCCCGTACCAGGCCGGGATGTTGATCTCGTAGGCCAGTTCGCCGGAGAACGAGATCCGGCAGATCCGGGCGCGGACGCCGGAAGCCAGGGTGGTTTCGCGGAAGGTCATGAACGGGAACGCCTCGGCGGCCAGGCCGCCGTTGGCAGCCAGTTCCGGTGCGACCCTGGCGATGATTTCACGGGACTTGGGGCCGACGACGGCGATGGTGCTCCACTGTTCCGTCACCGAGGTGCACTTGACGTCCAGTTCCGGCCACTCTGTCTGCAGCCACTCTTCCAGCCAGTCCAGGACCTTCGCGGCGCCGCCGGTGGTGGTGGTCATGAAGTAGGTGTCGTCGTCCACGCGCAGGGTCACGCCGTCGTCGAAAATCATTCCGTCCGGCGTGCACATCACGCCGTAGCGGGCCGAGCCCGGGGCGAGTTTCTTGAACGCGTTGGTGTAGACCCGGTTCAGGAACTCCCCCGCATCCTTGCCGCGGATCTCGATCTTGCCCAGCGTGGTGGCGTCCATGAAGCCCACGGACTCGCGGACAGCGGCACATTCGCGCAGCACTGCGGCGTCCATGTCCTCCCCGTCCTGCGGGTAGTACCAGGGGCGCTTCCACTGCCCGACGTCCTCGAAGAGCGCACCCTTGGCCACATGCCAGGGGTGGATGGAGGTGATGCGGGCGGGGTCGAAGAGTTCGCCGCGCTGGCGTCCGGCCAGTGCCGCGAAGGCCACCGGGGTGAACGGTGCACGGTAGGTGGTGGTTCCGATGTCGCCGATGCCGCGGGAGGCTTCGCCGGCCGTGCGGAGGGCCGCGGCGATCACGCCGATGGCGTTGACGCCGGAGGTCTTGCCCTGGTCGTTGGCGGTGCTGATGGAGGTGTACCGCTTGATGTGCTCGACGGAACGCATGCCGGCCCCGGTGGAGCGCAGTACGTCAGCCACGGACTGGTCGCGCTGGAAGTCCACGAAGTGGTGGTGCCAGTCGTCGGGGGTGCCGTTCTCGCCCGGCACCAGCCAGAGCTGGCGGGTGGGCGCGGCGGCCTTGGGCGCACCGAACGTTGACGGTTCGACGGCGGATTCGAAGCCCGCTGCGATGGCGGCCCGCGCGCCGGCGGAGACGCCCTCGGCAAGGCAGTCGGCGGTGGCGAAGGAGCCGCGGCCGGAGCCGATGGTCTGCTGGTTGGGCACTTCGGTGCTGGGGACGAAGGCTGCCAGTCCGTCGTCCCAGCGCAGCTTGCCCTGGCGCTGGGAGTGCAGGTGGACCAGCGGGCTCCAGCCGCCGGACACAGCCAGCAGGTCGCAGGCGATCTGTTCGACGCCGGAGGTGAGCTCGCCGTCGTCGTTGATGCTGCGGACGGTGACGCCGTCCAACCGGCCGTCGGCTGCGCCTTCTCCGGAGGAGGAAGTGTTGGCCACCGCGCTGCCGATCAGCACCCGGATTCCGGATTCGACGGCGGCAGTTGCCACGGCGGTCAGCGCGGGGCGGGCGTCCACGACTGCGGCAACCTTGACCCCGGCGGCGGCGAGATCGGCTGCGGCGGCGTAGGCACTGTCGTTGGTGGTGCCGATGACCACGCGCTTTCCGGCGGCCACGCCGTACCGGTTGAGGTAGGTGCGCACGGCCGATGCCAGCATGATTCCCGGGCGGTCGTTGTTCTCGAACACCAGGGGGCGTTCGTGGGCGCCGGGGGCCAGGACCACCTGATTGGCACGGATGTGCCAAATCCGCTGCCGGGACACGCCGGGGGCGGCGGGGCTGGAGAGGTGGTCGGTGCGGTTCTGGACGGCGATCACATAGTTGGCGTCGTAGGCGCCGAATGCGGTGGTGCGGTTAAGGACGGTGGATTCGGCGCCGGACACCAGCTCGGCTTCAACGTCGGCCACCCACTCCAGGGCGGGCTTGCCCTCGATGGTCTCGGCCAGGCCGGGCGCGGTGGAACCGGAGAGCAGGGAGCCGCCCAGTTCGGGCTGGTCATCCAGGAGCATGACGCGGGCGCCGCTGCGGACGGCCTCGCGGGCTGCGGCAAGTCCGGCGGGGCCGCCGCCGATGACCAGGATGTCGGTGTGGACGTACTTCTTGTCGTATTCGGCGCGGTCATCTTCCGGGTCCAGCTTGCCCAGGCCGTTGAGCCGGGTGGCCTGGAGCCCGTCCACCAAGGAAACGGTGGTGGCAGGCAGCATGGATTCGGCGACGTGGCCGGGGAAGCGGGCCTCGATGCGGACCAGGGCGTTGGCCTCTTCCACTCCGGCAGACATGATGCCGCGGGGCCGGTCCTGATAGAGCGAATTGCCGGCGGCGATGCGGCCGTTGGCGAGCAGGGCCGAGGCCAGCGTGTCGCCGGGGTGCCCGGTGAATTCCTCGCCGTCCACGCTGAAGCGCCAGGAGATGGTGCGGTCGATGCGGCCGCCGGTTGCCAGGCGGGCGTTCTGCGAGGTCACTTGGTGGCTCCTTCCGGGGCGGTGCGGGTAGTGCTGGCGGCAAGGCTGGTTGCTGAGAGGCTGGGTGCCGCGGCACCGGTGGTGGTGCTGTCGGCGGCTGTACTGGCGGTGCCTGCCTCGACGGCCGGACCAGCGGCAAGGTCCGGCCGGCGCGTACCCATCGGGTAGACCGCCTGGATGTCGTAGCTGACGGTGTCGCGGAGCATGTTGAACCATTGGCGGCAGCCCGTGCTGTGGACCCAGCGTTCGGCGAAGATGCCTTTCGGGTTCTCCCGGTAGAAGAGGTAGCGGGACCATTCGGTGTCGGTCAGCTCGTTCGGGTTCTCCGGGTAGGGCACGTGGGCCTGGCCACCGTAGTGGAATTCGGTTTCGTCCCGCGGGCCGCAGTTGGGGCATGGGATCAGCAGCATGTGCGTTAGTCCTTTTCTGGTGGCGGCGGCTAGTGGGCCACGGCGGCGGCGCCGTGTTCGTCGATGAGCGCGCCGGTTTCGAAGCGTTCCAGCGAGAACGGCTTGTTCAGCCGGTGCGGGGTGCCGGTGGCGATGGTGTGTGCGAAGGTCATGCCGGCGGCGGGGGTTCCCTTGAATCCGCCGGTCCCCCAGCCGCAGTTCACGAACATGTTCTCCACCGGGGTCAGGCCCACGATCGGGGAAGCGTCCAGGGTGGTGTCCACGATGCCGCCCCAAGTCCGGAGCACGTGGGCCCGGGCGAAGATGGGGAAGAGCTCGACGGCGGCCGCCATCTGCTGCTCGATCACGTGGAAGGAGCCGCGCTGGCCGTAGCCGTTGTAGGAGTCGACGCCGGCGCCCATGACCAGTTCGCCCTTGTGGGCCTGGGAGACGTAGACGTGGACGTGGTTGGACATGACCACCGTGGGGTGGACCGGCTCGTGCAGTTCGGACACCAGTGCCTGCAGCGGGTGGGACTGGATGGGCAGCTGGAAGCCGGCCATTTCGGCCAGGACCGAGCTGTGGCCGGCGGCGCAGAGGCCCACCTTTTCGGTGTTGATGGTGCCGCGGTTGGTCTTGACGCCCACCACCCGGTCGCCGTCCTTGAGGAAGCCGGTGACTTCGCAGTTCTGGATGATGTCCACGCCCATTTCGTCGCACTTGCGGGCAAAGGCCCAGGCCACGTGGTCGTGCTTGGCGATGCCGGCGCGCGGCTGGTATGTGGCGCCCATGACGGGGTAGCGGATGTTGTCGCGGATGTTCAGGATGGGGCAGAGTTCCTTGACCTGCTGCGGATCCAGCCATTCGGCGTCCACGCCGTTGAGCTTGTTGGCGCCCACGCGGCGGATGCTTTCGCGGACGTCGCCCAGGGTGTGTGCCAGGTTCATCACGCCGCGCTGGCTGAACAGGAAGTCGTACTCGAGTTCCTCGGGCAGGATCTCCCAGAGCTTGAGGGCGTGCTCGTAGATGGCCGCACTCTCATCCCAGAGGTAGTTGGAGCGGATGATGGTGGTATTGCGGGCCATGTTGCCGCCGGCCAGCCAGCCCTTTTCCAGGACGGCGATGTTGGTCATCCCGTGGTTCTTGGCCAGGAAGTAGGCGGTGGCCAGGCCGTGCCCGCCGCCGCCCACGATCACGGCGTCGTAGGAGGACTTGGGTTCCGGGTTCCGCCAGAGGAAGTCCGGGTGCTCCGGAAGGTGCTGGGTGCTCACTGGGCGGCTCCAATCAGGTCTGCTTCAGCGTCGGCCAGGCCGGCATCGGCGGTGAGGTGCGGGTAGAGGGGGAAGGCGTTGGCAAGGGCCGTCACGCGTTCGCGGAGTTCGACGGCGGTGTCCCCGGGCAGGGTGCCCGTGCCGTTTGTGCCAGAAGCGGCAGCCGCGATCAGCGCGGCGGCGATGATGTCGGCCACCTCCGTGAACTCGGCGGCGCCGAAGCCGCGGGCGGCCAGTGCCGGGGTACCGATCCGGAGGCCGGAAGAAACCATCGGCGGGCGGGGATCGAACGGGACGGCGTTGCGGTTGACGGTGATGCCGATCGTGTGGAGGGCGTCTTCACCCTGCTGGCCGTCCAATTCGGAGTGGCGGAGATCCACCAGGACCAGGTGGACGTCGGTGCCGCCGTTGACCACGGAGATGCCCGCGGCCTGGACGTCCGGCTGGAGGAGCCGTTCAGCCAGGAGCTTGGCGCCCTGCAGGACGCGTTCCTGGCGTTCCTTGAATTCGGGGGCGGCGGCGAGCTTGAAGGCCACGGCCTTGGCGGCGACGACGTGCTCCAGGGGCCCGCCCTGCTGGCCGGGGAACACGGCGCTGTTGATCTTCTTGGCGTATTCCTCCTTGGCCAGGATGACGCCGCCGCGGGGGCCGCCAAGGGTCTTGTGCGTGGTGGTGGTGACCACGTCGGCGTAGGGGACGGGGTTGGGGTGCAGGCCCGCGGCCACGAGGCCGGCGAAGTGGGCCATGTCCACCATCAGGTACGCGCCCACGAGGTCTGCGATGCGGCGGAATTCGGCGAAGTCCAACTGGCGGGAGTAGGCGGACCAGCCGGCCACGATCAGCCTGGGCTTGTGTTCCAGGGCCAGCGCTTCCACCTCTGCCATATCAATGCGGAGGTCCGATTCGCGGACGTGGTATGGCACCACGTTGTAGAGCCTGCCGGAGAAGTTGATCTTCATGCCGTGGGTGAGGTGGCCGCCGTGGGCCAGGGACAGGCCCAGGATGGTATCTCCCGGGTTGAGCAGGGCGAACATGGCGGCGGCGTTGGCCTGCGCGCCGGAGTGCGGCTGGACGTTGGCGAATTCGGCGCCGAACAGGGCTTTGACGCGGTCGATGGCGAGCTGTTCGATGACGTCCACGTGCTCGCAGCCGCCGTAGTAGCGCTTGCCCGGGTAGCCCTCGGCGTACTTGTTGGTCAATACCGAGCCCTGGGCTTCCATCACGGAGGCCGGAGCAAAGTTCTCCGACGCGATCATTTCCAGGGTGGACTGCTGGCGGTGCAGTTCCTGCGCGACGGCGGCGGCGACATCGGCGTCCACCGTGGCGAGCGAGGCGTTCAGTACGTCCTGCATTGTTCTCCTTCAAAGCCCTTCGGAGTTACTGATCCATAACTGATCTGTAACTGATATATTAGAACTAACGTAATAGTATGTTGTAGATCACGCGGCAGTCAATAGCTACCTTGGGAGAGCTCGCAATGAGCGTAATGACAGAGAACCAGCTGGCCGGCGAAGGCGATCTCTCGCTCGCCGAGCAGGCCTACCGGCACCTTCGGGACCGGCTCATCATGCTCGATATCCGGCCGGGTGAGGCCATCAACGACGGCAAGCTGGCCGCGGAACTCGGGATCGGCCGCACACCGGTACGCGAAGCGCTCAAACGCCTGGAAGGCGACCACCTGGTGGTCTCGTACCCCCGCCGCGGAACGTTCGCCACCGTCGTCGACATCACCGAACTCGCGGACGTCTCCGAGCTCCGCGAGTCATTGGAACCCCTGGCAGCCCGGCGGGCCGCCAAGCTGGCAACCCCTGCCCTGCGCAAGGAAATCCGGGAAACCGCGGCGGCAATTGCCAGGATGGGGGCGGATGACGATCCCTACGACCTCATGCGGTATGACATCAAGGTCCACCGCCTCATCTACCGGGCCGCCGCCAACACCCACCTCGAGGACGTGCTGATCCGGTACGACAACCTGGCTACCCGCATCTGGTGCATGGTGCTGGAAAAGGTGCCGTCCGTGGCGGAGCACATCGCCGAACACGTGGAACTGCTGGAGGCAGTGGCCGACGGCGACTCGGACCGGGCGGGCAAGCTGGCCCTTGAGCACGTGACCAGTTTCGAGCAGGCCATCCGCAGCGTGCTGTAGGTCCTGCTGCGATCCCTCAGGGCAACGACACGATCTGGTTTGGACACTGACCTGTCTGGCCACGTTTCCGCTGGTAATGCTGGCGTTCGGTGCTCCCAAGGCAGCCTCAACGTTCATGAGCCCGTGCCATCTTGGCGTCAGTTGTGGAAACCCTCGCGCATTCGAGAACGAGCAGGCGCGCCACGCTCTCTTTGCGCTGTATCAACAATTTCAGAGGATAAACAAAGCAGCCACGGAAGTGCGCCCTACTCCACATACCGGTTTCGGCCGGAGCGGTAGCCGAAGACGGCCGCGAGCAGGCCCACCACCGTGAACAGGACGCCGGCGGGAACGAAGGACCCGGTGGCCTGGTGGAGTTGACCCACCAGGAGCGTTCCGGTGGAACCCACCCCGTAGCCAACGCCCTGCATCATGCCCGAGAGGTGCGCGGCGGTGTGCCCGTCCCGGGTCCGGAGCATGATCAGGGTCAGCGCACAGGCGGTCAGGCTTCCCTGGCCCAGGCCCAGCAGCCCCGCCCAGACCCAGACCAGATCCAGCGGGCCCACAATGCTCAGCACGAACCCGCTCCCGGTCATCAACGCCACCACGGTATTGATGGCCCGCTGGTCGCGGAACCGCGCGGCCAGCGCAGGGGCGAACAGGGACCCCAGCATCTGCAGCACGATGCACACGGCAACGATCAATCCAGCCGTGGCCCCGTCAACGCCTCTTTCCCGGAGGATGGGTGCCAGCCAGGCGAAACCGCTGAAGGACATCATGGCCTGCAGCACCATGAAGATGGTCACCTGCCAGGCGACGGAGGAGCGCCACACGTTGACGCCGTCCCTGACCACCTGGTGCCGGACCGTCCCCTGCCGCACGGCAACGGGCAGGAACAGCAGGAGCACGACAGCGGCCGGCACCGCCCAGACCCACAGCGCCCTGGTCCACTCCCCCGTCGCCGTGTACACCGGGTAGGTGAACCCGGCCCCCAGTGCCGCGGACGCGCAGATGGCGGTGGTGTACAGGCCGCCCATGAGGCCCAGGCGGTGCGGGAAGTCCCGCTTGACCAGGCCGGGCAGGAGCACGTTGCACAACGCGATCGCCGCACCGCATGCTGCCGTGCCGGCCAGGAGCGCAGGCAAATGCCCGGCCCCACCCATCCCAGCCCCGGCATCCACAGGCCGCAACAACAAGCCCGCCGTCAGCAAGGCCATGGCCCCCAACAGCACCCGCTCAGCACCAAACCGGCGCGCCAAAACCGGGGTCACCGGGGCAAAGACACCCAGCAACGTCACCGGAACCGTGGTTAACACCACCACGGACCAGCCAGGCAGCCCCGCCTGCGCGGTCACCTCCGGCAACACAGCAGACAGGCTGGAAAAGACACTCCGCAGGTTCAAGCCGATCAGCACCAGGCACACACCCAGATAAGCCAAGTCACGGCGGCCGCCCACCCGGGTGAGTTCCGCGGCCGGCAGCTCGTCGATTTCAGCGTCCACCAGGGTGCTGCCCGTCCGGGTAATCCCTTGGGTTTCGCCTGTACCTTTCATGCGGTTAGGCGCGTAGTTGGTATTGTTCGGCAACGCTTCGGTCTTCGTTCACGCCCGCCGACTTCTGGGAGCGCACAGACTCCGTGCCGGGTTGTTCGAGTGCTTGTTCGGTGTGTTGGCCAAGGGTGGGCGCGGGTGACTTTGGTTTGTAGAGGGACCCCTGGCCTGAGAACGGCAGGCCGGGGTAGTCGTGGGTTCCTGCTTCCGGATGCGTCAGGGCGGTAAACCATCCTCGGTGCCGGAGCTGGGGGTCGAAGTAGAGATCTTTTCCGTTCTGCACAGGGGCAGCCGGAACGCCTGCTGTTTGGAGCGCGTGCGCGAGTTCTGACTTGTTTTCGAGTTCTGAGCGGGTCCGCAGGCGGTGCATGATGATCTCCGAATGCCGGCGGCGGCCTTCAACCGTAAGCAGCTCGTTGTCAGCGAGCAGGTCGTGCCAGCCGAAGGAACTGCAGAGTGCTTGCCATTGTTCTGCCGTTTCCACGCTTAGGGCCAGCCACTCGTCGTCACCTGCGCAGGCGAAGGCGTCTTGGGGGAAGGCAGACTTCACGGCGTTGCCGCTGGGTCCAGAAACGTGACCCGTGATCCTGCTGTCGAGAATCAGCTCTCCGATCCAGTGCATCGCCGCTTCTCTCTGGGGGACCTCGGTGTACTGGGCGGCGCCTGTCCGGTCACGGGCGATGAGTGCGGTCAGGGCAGCGGCGGCTCCAGCCAAGCCACCCATGGGGTCCAGGTATGCCGATCCCGAACCAAGGGGTTCGCCGTCCTCATATCCGATCAACGAGGTGATCCCGGCCATCGCTTCCATCGTTTGTCCGTAGGCGCGGTGTTCCCGCAGGAATCCGGTGTCTCCGTACCCGGACATCTCCGTCATGACAATGTCCGGGTTTGCTGTTCTGAGTTGGTCGAAGCCCAGCCCCAGGCGTGCCATGGTTCCGGGGCTAAAATTGCCCAGCACGATGTCGCACGATGCGGCCAAGGTGAGCGCGGAGTCCCGCTCAGTCGGGTTCTTCAGGTCCAGGGCGACAGACTGTTTGTCGACATTCTGAGTGTTGAACCATGCGTTGCGGTTATACGGTGACAAGCCAGGTTCGCCGCCGGGGTACGACTCCGGATGGGTCGCGTGGACTTGGGGTCCGCGCCAGGCGTCCATGTGCGTGCGGCTTTCGACTTTGATCACTGTCGCGCCAAGGGAGGCGAGGATCCGTGTTGCCAGCGGACCTGACCATGCGGTTGTGAAATCGGCAATTCTCAGCCCGTCAAGCGGGCGGCTGTTCTGCTCAAGGTGCGCCGGGTCGGCGTCAGACCTGGCCGCGTCCTTGAGGAAATCCCAAAAGGATGCGCTGGCGTCGTGCTCCTCGGTGTGGGTTTTTCCGGCTTTCGCACCGGGGCGGTAGTAGAACGGGCGCCACATCGGGCCAAGGAGAACATCCGAGCGCGCGGAGACAGGGCTGTTTGTCCAAAAGTCCCTTTCAGCAAGTTGTTGGTCCTGGAAGAGGTCTCCGAGACTCCGTACTGGTGAGAGCACCAGCTTATGCTTGAGCGCTGCGGTGAGTAACTGTTCCTGACTGATACTGCTTGCACGTTCTTCGAAGGCATCACGCGCCGAGGAAAGGTTCTGAATGAATGAGTTCCAGGAGGAAAACCTTGGATCCTCAAGGAGGTCATCGGCGCCAAATGCAGTAAAAAGCTCCGCGAGCCTGCTTGGCATGGCGAAAAATACGACCCAACCGTCCTTGCACTTCACGCGGCCTTTGGGTCTGGTAAGTTCTCCGCGTTGAGCGATGCTCTTGCTGTATGACCACTGTGTGGAAAAGTTCTGCTCCATGGCCGCAGCGGCTTCGTGGACCGCGATCTGCTGCAGACCCGGATCGCTGATTCCGACCATCCGCGCGCGGATGGTCGCGACAATGCGGATGTAGAGGCAGAGCCCAGCCGCGTACGATGCGCGGTCTCCTGCGCCAAAGAGTGGCGGTTCGCCAGACCGGCCGTTGTAGTACATAGAGCCCGATAGTGCCTGGTGAACGATTTCGGTGGCACTCCAGTTGCGATAGGGGCCTTCGTCGGCGAAGTCTGTGACAACAGCAATGATGCACTCCGGGTAGCGCTTCAGCGCGTCCGCCGCGGCCTGTCCGTTCGAGAAGATCATGATGTCAGCGTCGGCAGCAACGGAAGGACACGGCTCCCCAGTCGTCCAGGTCGCTTGAATCTTGGGTGCGTTCAGATGGTCCATTAGCGCGTGTTCAGCGGGGTGGCCGTCAACTGTGCCGGACTGCCGGGCGCCTGACTCCGGACGAGGACCGTTCTGTCGCACCAGCGTCACATCTGCCCCGTGGTCCGCCAAAAGCCTGGCAGCGAACTGACCGGCTATGGTTTCCGAGAAGTCGGCAACTTTCAAGTTTTCAAAAGGGAGAATGCGGGGTGAAGTGTGGGATGAAAAGTTCACGTCCATGTGCCTTTACCTAGATATTGGGTCATTCCCGGACCGCCCTGGCAGCTCACCACGTCGGGATCAGCGCGGGGGCGCGCGGGGCGTTTATGACAAATCAAACTTACTGAATAAGCGTTTAGTTAACGATAATGGAAGGTGTACCGGCTGGTGCCCGCGACGAAGTAGTCGTGGCGGTAGGATCGGGACGGCTTATGATCCTGACAAGGCAAGGTATACCGTGAAGGCTTCAAAAAACACCGCTGGTATCCCCGGCCTCTCGCCCGGGCAATCTTTGTTGTTCAAGGCCGCGGCGCAGTGCTTTTACGAACACGGCTATCACGGCACATCGGTGAAGGAAATCACTGATGCCGTTGGCTGGACGCCTGGCGCTTTGTACCACCATTACCGGTCCAAGCAGGATCTGCTGATGGATATCGTGAGCTGGTTCCTCAGTCAGTCCATTGCCGTCACTCGTGAGGCCCTTGAGGTTGCCGGCACGGATCCAGTCGCCCGTCTCTACCATGCCGCCAGGTCGCACGTTCTTTGGAATGCTTCGGATGTTGTCTCGAGCTTCGTCGTGAACAGTGAAATACGCAGTCTTGAACCCGAGAACCGTGCGCGCAACGTTGCCCAGCGTGATGAACTTCAGGGCCTGTTCGATACCGCGGTGGCTGACGGGGTGGCCTCGGGTGTATTCACCACGCCCTACCCGAAGGACGCCAGCAGGGCAGTGGTAACCATGTGTACGGCGGTTGCGAGCTGGTATAAGCCCGAGGGTCCCTTGACCCCGGCCGACGTTGCCATACGCTACGCCGAGATGTCCCTGAACCTGGTGGGATTTCAGGGACATCCACCCAGAGAGCGCGCTTAGCGGCCGCTGAAAACAGCTGGCCGCTTATCCATAAACGCTGTTGCTGCCTCGGCCGCGTCTTTGCTTTCCGCGCAGAACGAGTGCCTCTTGGCTTCCACGTGAAGGGCTTCGGAAAACGTCGAATATTCGCCATCTACCAGGTTCTGTTTGATCAGCTGCAGGGCAAGCGGGGCCGCTTGGGTCAGGCGTTTGGCCTTCGCCATGACGGTGGGCATCAACTCGTCGGCGGAAACGGCCTCTGAGACAAGGCCGATCCGCAGCGCCTCGGCAGCGTCAAACGGTTCAGACAGCAGGTACTTCTCCCGCGCCCGTCCGGCACCGATGATGCGGGGAAGTGTCCAGGTGCCGCCGAAGTCTCCCGACAGGCCCGCATCCAGGAATGCTGTGTTGAAGCGGGCCTTCACGGAGGCGAAACGAAGGTCTGCGGCGCAAGCCCAGGACAGGCCGGCTCCAGCGCAGGCGCCATTGACCGCCGCGATAGTAACAGCGGGCATGCTGTGCAGGATCATGGACGTTTCCATGAACTCCCGAAGCTTGTCCGCGGCTGCTTCCCCGGTGAGATTTCCTGTTACGGCACCTCCTGGCCCTTCGGCAAGATCACCGCCGGCGCAGAATCCTCTCCCGGCCCCGGTCAGGATCATGACCTTAATAAATGGATCGGCTGCGACGGTGGTGAACACGTCCCGAGCTTCTTGCAGCATGTCTGCAGTCATGGTGTTGAGCCGCTCAGGGCGGTTCAGGGTGACGAGGGCAATGCCTTCATCAGGTACTTCCAGTGTCACGAGTGGCATTGCGGGTTGTGTCCGTTCTGCTAGTGGGTTGCGGTGATTTGGCGCAGGCCGCTGCCGATAGCTGCTGAGGCTATCGTTCAGCGGTGGCTACGACCGCCGGGGCAGGAACCGGGCGGGCGCTCTCCTGCAGCGGGGCGGCCGGCTTGTCGCCGAGCCTGAAGATGTGGAATACGGCCATGACAATAATCGGTGTTGCGATAGCTATATACGCGTTGTCCACACCAAAGGGATTTCCGAGGAGGTACCACCCAATAGTTGTGATGAGGGAGCACCATATGGAAACTATGGCGCCCTGCTTGGTCCCGAACAGGGGTTTATAGAACATCAGAACGACGAACACGGCAAGCGAGGCCCGTAGGGCTTTGGCTAGGAAAGTTACTTCGAGAACGTTGGCAGCAAAGAGCGCTAGGGCCACGGGGATTAGGCCGCACACCACGGTGGCGATCCGTGCGAAGCGAATGGACTTTCCTTCATGGTTCTTTTTATTAAAGTACGGCTGGTAAAAATCCTTGAGAAGCAACGTTGAGGCGCCGATGGTCAGAGCTGAGATCAGCCCGAAAACCGAAGCAGTCAGGCCTGTTACGGCGAGTCCGGCCAGGAAGGGGTTCAGGTCGAGGACCATGACTGGCAGCGCGTTGAGGCTGTTGATGTCAGGGTGGACGACCGCGGCGGAAACTCCGATCAGGGCCGCGAGGAATCCGTAAGGAATGAGGATCAGGCTCGTGTAGAAACTTGCCCGCCGGGCTTTGGTTTCGCTGTCAACTGCAGTGATGGACTGAATGACGTACTGGGTGGAGAACATCGCGCCGCCGCCGGCGATGAGCCAAGCGCCGATCTGGGCCCAGCCCACGCCGTCCCAAGAGAGCATTTTGGCTGGAAGGGCGATACGCATGCCCTCGACGCCCCCGGCCGCGTTATAAGCGAATGCTGCGACAATGACGATGCTCACGACCTTGACGACAATGTTGATGATGTTCGTGTAAATCACGGACTTCATGCCGCCGATGCCGACGTAGACGCTAGCGAGGCTGCCGACGATAACGACCGCCCACTCGGGGCTGACATGGAAGAGTTCTGACAGCATAGCTCCGCCGCTCTTATAGGCAGCTGTGGCCACGAGCAGCAACGAAGCGATCATGGTGATGGAGGTGGCGCGCCGAACTTTTCCTCCGTAGGTGCGTTCGAGGGCGCCGGAGATCGTCAGCTCGTCCAGTGCTTTGAATTTCCGGGCCAGGAAGATGGCAAACAAGATAAAGCCGAGTCCGAGTGCGCCAATATTCCAGGCTGCCGAGATTCCGCCCTTGAACGCTCCCTGGGCCGTGCCGATGCTGGCCGAGGTTCCTATGACCTCGGAGGCGAGGAATAGCCCGATGATGATGGCAGGAAATGTCTTGCCGCCTCGGATAAATCCCTCGGAAGTTCTACCGGCTTTCCGTACCAGGAAGCTGACCAGTGCGAGGGCAACTATATAGAGGACGACCATTACGGTGATGATCCAGGATGACTCCATTGTTCTCCTTGAAATTTGATTTGTGGTGCGGTGATATGGGACTTCGATGCATGCTGCAGTCAGTGCCCACGCGGTAGCGGCCAAAAGGCATTGGCCCGGTGTGAGAGCCAGTGCCGCGGCAGCGCAAAAGGTGTTGACATGGCACCCTCAGGTTCTGAGGGCGCCTGCCAGCAACTGCTTTTTGACGTGGGATCCCCACAGGATGGTGTTCACGACACTTGTGCCGTCCGCCGTTGCGAGCATCTCTGCGTCATCACGGCGCGCGGCCACAGGGTGGGCCGGGTTCAAGCCTTTCGCGGCGCACATGGCCACCAGCTCGGTACATACGCCCACGGTCGTGTCCGTCGCGTGGGCTTTCGCGCCACTTGCCAGAGCCGGTGCTGAAGGGTGGCCCGACTCGATAGCGAGAACGGACTGATAGGCCATCAACTGGGCTGCGTAGAGACGGGAAGTAAGCTCACCGATACGGTGCTTGGTGTAGTCAAGATCGATGACGCGGCTACCACGTGCTGTCCGGCCTTGAAGGTAGCGGACCGTTTCCCGGACCGCTTCAAAACCCAATGAGACACTCTGGACGGCCACCAGGGAACGCGCCACAGCGAACCCTGCCTTGGCCCCGGCCACGCCTTCATCTGCGAGGATCTGCCACGCCTGGACCGGAACATTCTTGAACGTCAGGGATCCAAAGGTGAGATGTTTCAGTCCGCGGGTTGATGCTGGTGTGCGCTCAACGCCAAGGGCGTTGAGGTCTACCAAGACGCGGCAGGGAGTGTCGTCGGCTCCGACAGCGAGGACAACGGCCAGGTCGGCAGTCATGGCGTGGGTGACCCAGTCTTTTCGACCGTTGAGCGATAGGCCGGAGGAGCTGCGCGTGATCCGGGTTCGCAGGTTTTTCATGTCGCTGCCGCCCTGTTCTTCAGTGACAGCAACGGCGCCGATTAGGTCTCCGGAGAGCAGGCCCGGCAGCCAGTGGTCCTTGGCCTCCTGCGTTCCTGCCGCGGCGATGAATCGCTGCGGGCTGTGGTTTGACAGGAAGGGAGCGCCGCTGGCGCAGCCATCAAGCAGTGACGCGAAGCCCGACAGGGTCAACCCTCCATTAGCTGTACCCGGAATTGTTGAGTCAAGGTAACCTAACGGCCGGAGGGACCGGAATAGATCCTGAAGTTGGCTCCGACTGAACGGCGCGGAGGCAGGGTGCTCGATCTCAGCGTTTGCGAGAGCAGTACGGGCCGCGGCAACCAAGGACACGTTTCGACCCGGGAAGTGGGGAACCAGCAAGTCGTCAACGCGTTCCCCCGACGTCACGTCAGTCGCGAAATTCATAAGAGTCTCAATTCATCGCGCTCTCCCGATCAGTAGGGAGGGCGCGAGTAACAGGGGTGTGGGCTTTGGCCTAGATGAGGTGGATCGAGGCTAGCGCTGGATGGATTGGTGCTCAAGAAATTCCGAGATTCCCCAGGACCCGAGTTCCCGCCCGTATCCGGAGTGCTTGAACCCGCCGAAAGGGGCTGCCGGGTTGAAGGCTGCCCCGTTGATGTCCACCTGCCCCGTCCGGATAGCGCGGGCGACGCGGTGAGCCCGGTCCTCGTCCCGGGACCACACGGCTCCCCCCAACCCGAACCGCGAGTTATTGGCTATACGAATGGCCTCAGCCTCGTCGCGGAATCCTATGATCGACAGAACCGGTCCAAATATCTCTTCCTGAGCCAATGAGGAGTCTTCATCGACATTAGAGAAGATGGTTGGCTGAACGTAATAACCCGGGCCTGCGGGGACTTCCGGACCACCAAAGATCAATTTTGCACCGCTGGCTATCCCTTCGTTAATGGCCGCTACGATCCGTTCCTGCTGTCGTGCGCTAACCACAGGACCCATCCTTGTTCCACCATCGAGAGGATCGCCAGGAACGTACTTAGCAGCGGCAGCCGCGGCAAGCTCCTCGACTGAATCGAGGATGTCCATAGGGACAATCATCCGCGTCAAGGCATTGCAGCTCTGGCCAGTGTTGAGGAAGCAGTTAGCAACTCCAACCTTGACTGCCGTTGACACATCGGCATCATCAAGGATGACGTTGGCGGACTTTCCGCCCAGCTCCAAAGTGACGCGCTTAAAGTTTTCAGCCGCATCACGGGCGATAATGCGCCCAACCTCTTCGGATCCCGTGAACGATATGGCATCGACGCCAGGGTGGGCTACCAAAGCGTTGCCGACGACAGATCCGCGGCCTGTAATCACGTTCAGCACTCCGTCGGGCAGCCCAGCCTCCGACATAATCTCGGCCAGAGACAGCGCGGTAAAAGGTGTCAGGTCACTTGGTTTGAGCACGACGGTGCAGCCAGCAGCAATAGCAGGCACCACTTTGCTGACCACTTGGTGAAGTGGGTAGTTCCACGGAGTTATCGCCCCGACAACACCCACCGGGATGGACCGCACCAAGGAGTTGCCGATTTCAGTTTCGAAAGGTACGTCCCGCAGGGCCATAGCCGTGGCGCGGATGTCCCGGATCGGAAGGGCAGCATGAAGCGAAGCGGACAGCCGGATCGGCGCACCAAGTTCTGACGTGATGGTCCGCGCGAGATCTTCGGAGTGCTTTTCGAGGGCTACGCAAACCGCTTCAAGGATCGCAGCACGGTCCTCAACCGTGCTCTCCTGCCATGAAAGCAGCGCCGCTCTCGCACTCGCAACTGCCTTGTCCACATCGACAATGTCCGCTTCGGCAACAGTCCCCACCAATTCGCCAGTTGCCGGATTTTCAACACTGATAGACATTTTGCTGTTGCCGGCGATCCACTCCCCATTAATGAACAACATCCCGGTTTTCAAGTCCATGAGTCCTACTCCTCCACCTGGGGCGAAAGATCAGCTTCCGCTCTCCGATAACTAAATGATCGTTTAGCTAGAACCGTACAGCTAAATGACCATTTAGACAATGGAAGTTTCCGGGATTCTGCCGGACGACTATCGGAGCACCACTGATGTGTACTCATCCGCGCCTAAGCCGGGGCCTGGAACCGTGCTTACAAAAGCAGCTGCCCAGGGCAACCTCGCCAGTTTGAACTGGCCTATGCGCCAAGAGTTCTCAAGTGGCTTGGCATCGCACCGGGTTCATGCCGCTCCACCCCACGATCCACATCCACGTCACGGCAGCACCACCCCGTGTGACGTGGAATACTTCCGTACAGGTGCGCGGCCGGGATGTCCGGCGGAGTTGCGGAAGGGGCCGGTCACATGCAGGAATTCAACGAGGACGAAGAAGCGCTCCGGCAGGTGCTGTCCGCGGTGGCCCGGGAACGGGAGCTTGGACTGCGCCCGGACCCGGACTTTGACCGGCGGCTCGACGAGCACTTTCCCACCCTCCGCAGCCTGTTCCACTCCCTCTACGGTGCACGCCGGGACTGGCTGGACCAGCTGGCCGCCCTGGTGGTCCAGAGTGCCCGGTCCTGGCAGGAGCGCTCCCCGGAACTGAAGGCCCTGGATGCAGGCCGCGAACAAGAGCCGGACTGGTTCCAGTCCAACCGCATGCTGGGCGGAGTGTGCTACGTGGACCGCTATGCGAAGAGCCTGGAAGGGGTCCGCGCCCGCATCCCGTATTTCAAGGAGCTGGGCCTCACCTACCTGCACCTCATGCCCCTTTTCCTGGCGCCCGAACCCCACTCGGACGGCGGCTATGCCGTGTCCAGCTACCGCCAGGTCAACCCGAAGCTGGGCACCATGGAGCAACTGCGCGGCCTCGCGGCCGAACTGAAGGCCAACGGAATCAGCCTGGTGGTGGACTTCATCTTCAACCACACCTCGGACGAACACGAGTGGGCGCGCAAAGCTGCCGCGGGTGACCCCGGGTTCAGCGACTACTACTGGATCTTCCCCGACCGGACCATGCCTGACGCCTTCGAGGCGAATGTGCGCGAGATCTTCCCCGAGAACCACCCGGGGTCCTTTATCCGGATGGATGACGGCCGCTGGGTCTGGGCCACCTTCCACACGTACCAGTGGGACCTGAACTACTCCAATCCCGAGGTCTTCCGGGCCATGGCGGGCGAGATGTTGTTCCTGGCCAACCAGGGCGTGGACATCCTGCGCATGGACGCCGTGGCTTTCATCTGGAAGCAGCTGGGCACCCCGTGCGAGAACCTGCCCCAGGCGCACACGCTGCTGCGGGCCTTCAACGCGGTGTGCCGGCTGGCGGCGCCCTCGCTGCTGTTCAAGTCCGAGGCGATCGTGCACCCGGACGAGGTGGCGCTGTACATCGACCCGGCAGAGTGCCAGCTGTCCTACAACCCGCTGCAGATGGCCCTGATCTGGGAGTCCCTGGCCACCAGGGACGCCTCGCTCCTGGCCCAGGCCCTGGAACGCAGGCACAACATCCCTGACGGCACCGCCTGGGTGAACTATGTCCGCAGCCATGACGACATCGGCTGGACCTTCGCCGACGAGGACGCCGCCGAACTGGGCATCAACGGCTTCGACCACCGCCGCTTCCTGAACTCCTTCTACGTCAACCGGTTCCCTGGCAGCTTTGCCCGCGGCGTCCCCTTCCAGGACAACCCCAAGACGGGTGACTGCCGGATTTCCGGCACGACGGCGTCCCTGTGCGGGATGGAGGTTGACCCGGCCGAGGCGGTGGAACGGATCCTCCTGGCCCACTCGGTGCCGTTCAGCACCGGCGGCGTGCCGCTGCTGTACCTGGGCGACGAGGTGGGGCAGCTCAACGACTATTCCTACGCCTCCGAACCGGGCCATGGCGAAGACAGCCGCTGGGTGCACCGCCCGCACTTCCCGGCGGAGCAATACGCCCGCCGTCTTGACCCCGCCACACCGGAAGGGGCAATCTACGCAGGCCTCAGGCGGATGATCGAGGTCCGCGCCCGCACTCCCGAACTGGCTGGAACCACGCTGGTGGATTTCGCCACGAACAACCGCTCCGTGCTGGCATACCAGCGGCCCGGTGACGGCGAGGGCCCGGCCACCATCCTGGCGCTCGCCAACTTCAGCGACTCACCCCAGGCGCTGCCCGGGGAAACCTTCGGCGGATTCTCACCTGCCGCCGTCGACCTCCTCTCCGAAGCCGCCCTGCACCTGCACGACGGCGTCACGCTCCTCCCCCGGCAGTACCTCTGGCTGCGCGTTACGCCGCAGTAATTGGGAGCTGGCGCCGGGGCGTGAAACCATACGGATCATGGCCTCCAAGATTGCGTACCAGGGTGAGCCCGGCGCCAACTCCAATATCGCGTGTCAGCAGATGTTTCCCGACGTCGAAAGCGTGCCGTGCGCCAGCTTCGAGGACGCGTTCGAACTGGTGACCACCGGCGAGGCCGACCTGGCCATGATCCCGATCGAGAACTCCATCGCCGGCCGCGTGGCGGACATCCACATCCTGCTGCCGCAGTCCAACCTGCAGATCGTGGGCGAATACTTCCTGCCCATCCACTTCGACCTGCTGGGCATCCCCGGCAGCACCATCGAAGCGGCTACGGAAGTCCACAGCCACATCCACGCCCTGGGCCAGTGCCGGAAGCTGATCCGCGAGCACGGCCTCAAGCCCGTCATCGCCGGCGACACCGCCGGGTCCGCCCGGGAAGTTGCCGAGTGGAACGATCCCCGCAAGCTCTCCTTGGCTCCCCCGCTGGCGGCACAGATCTACGGCCTCGAGGTGCTGGCCTCGCGCGTGGAGGACGACCCTTCCAACACCACCCGCTTCGTGGTCCTGGCCCGGGAAACGGCACTTCCGGCCAAGGAGGAGCTGCCCGGACCGGCGGTGACCAGCTTCGTGTTCCGCGTCCGCAACGTCCCCTCCGCGCTGTACAAGGCGCTGGGCGGCTTCGCCACCAACGGCGTCAACATGACACGGCTCGAGAGCTACATGGTGGGCAACGAATTCGCGGCCACCATGTTCATGGCCGACGTGGAAGGCCACCCCGAGGACCTGCCGCTGAAGCTGGCCCTCGAGGAACTGGACTTCTTCACCACCGAGGTTCGGATCCTCGGCGTGTACCCGGCCGCGGACTACCGGGCTGCGGCAGCCACCGCCTGACGCGGTACCTGCGCGGGTGCCGGGCGGTTTAGCAAGGGCCCGAAGAACGCACCCAGCTCCGCCGTTGCGGTGAGCGGCAGGACGTTGGCCACGTACTGGTCGGGGCGGACCACCACCACGGCGCCGGCACGGTCGATGCCGCGCGCCTCGAAGATGTCCGCCTTGGGGTCCGTGGCGTACACCTTCTCGTAATCGGTCAGCTTGAAGGGGCCCACCAGGGGCTTGAACACGGCGGGCACGGCATTGATGTCGACGGCGGTGTGCGGCTGCTGGTAGATGACCTTCAGGTCGAACCACGCATCCAGGTCGGCGCCGGCGGGCGTGGCGGCCAGCGGGGACTCCGGCGAGTTCGCGAACCACTCGGCGAGCAAGTCCGTGGCGGAACCGGTGCCGGGCAGCGCGGGATCGGCGAAAACGTAGATCCGCCACCGTCCGTCCGCCGTGGCGTGGTGGCCCAGGTGGATGGGGTTCGTGTCCCCCACGCGGACCACAGGTGCGGACTTGAAACGCTTGCCCACGGGGAAGCCTGTGGCCAGGTCTTGGTGGTCGGTGCCGCCAACAATCAGCGACGGCGCGTACTGGGTCATGAACCCGGCCGGGAACTCGGCGGTCTGGACGTAGAAGTCCTCAAGGTCGGAGGGGTGCTCGAACTCCTCCGGCTTCTTGGCCATCATGGTGGACCATTCCTTGTCGAAGTCGATGAGGTTCTTTGCCACCACCTGGCGCTCCTCCGAGTAGGTGGAGAGCAGGCTTTCCGGGCTGCGGCCCTCGAGGACGTGCCCCAGCTTCCAGGCGATGTTGAAGCCGTCCTGCATGGAGACGTTCATGCCCTGGCCGGCCTTGGCGCTGTGGGTGTGGCAGGCGTCGCCGGTGATGAAGACCCGCGGGGTTCGCGTGCCGCGGTCGGCCGGCAGGACGTCGTCGAACCGGTCCGTGAGGCGGTGCCCCACCTCGTACACGCTGTGCCACGCAACGTTCCGCACGTCCAGCGTGTACGGGTGCAGGATGGCGTTCGCCTTGGCGATGATCTCCTCGATGGTGGTGTTGCGGATGGAGTGCTGGCTGTTCGGGTCTACTTCCCCCAGGTCCACGTACATGCGGAAGAGGTGGCCTCCTTCGCGCGGGATGAGCAAGATGCTGCCCTCGGCGCCCTGGATGGCGCATTTGGTCCGGATGTCCGGGAAGTCGGTGACGGCGAGGGTGTCCATGACTCCCCAGGCGTGGTTGGCCTGGTCCCCGGCGAGCGTGCAGCCGATCGCCTGGCGGACCTTGCTGCGGGCGCCGTCGGCGCCCACGACGTATTTGGCGCGGACTACCCGCTCCTGTCCCTCCTTGGGGCCGGAGGTGTGGACCAGCCGCACGGTGACCGGGTAGTCACCCTCGCCGGTGACCTCCAGTCCTTGGAAGTCGTAACCGTAGTCGGGCTTCATCCGGGTGGGTGCGTTGGCCATGTACTCGGCGAAGTAGTCCAGCACGCGCGCCTGGTTCACGATCAGGTGCGGGAACTCGCTGATGCCCATTTCGTCATCCACGGCGCGGGCGGTGCGGATGATGTTGGCGTGGTTGGCGGGGTCCGGCTTCCAGAAGGCCATTTCGGTGATCCGGTAGGCCTCGGCGATGATGCGCTCCGCGAACCCGAACGCCTGGAAGGTCTCCACGCTGCGGGCCTGGATTCCGTCCGCCTGGCCGATGGCGAGCCTGCCGGGGCGGCGTTCGATGATGCGGGTGCTCACGTTGGGGAACATGGACAGCTGCGCGGCGGCGAGCATTCCCGCCGGACCGGTGCCCACGATGAGAACGTCCACTTCCTCGGGGGGGTCCTCGGGGCGGTTCAGGCCGACGCCGGCCGCCGGTTGGACGCGGGGGTCGCCGGATACGTATCCGTGGTGGTGGAACTGCACGGGATGCCTCACTTCGTTGTGGATGATGATCTCCGCATGTGTTCTATATGAGAACTGGAGATTCGATAATAGAAAATCAGGAGCCTGGTTTCCACTGTACGCCGGATGTGACGCGGGCGACAAGTACCGCCGGGGACGCCCGCGTACCAGCGGAATTCCGGGGGTTGACGGACGCGGCAGCATGCGTGATAGTGATCGTATACGATTTCGTACCTGATGAGGAGAAGGCTTTGGAGCAGGTCAACGGCGACACCCTGGCAGCAGCCCGCAAGGTGGTCGCGGTGCACATCAACTACCCCAGCCGCGCTGCCCAGCGGGGCCGCACGCCGGCGCAGCCGTCCTACTTTCTCAAGCCTTCGAGCTCGCTGGCCCTGAGCGGAAGCCCCGTGGAGCGCCCGGCCGGCTGCGAACTGCTCGGCTACGAAGGCGAAATTGCGCTCATCATCGGCAAGGCCGCCCGCCGCGTTTCGATCGAGGACGCCTGGAGCCACGTTGCCGCCGTCACCGCCAGCAACGACCTCGGCGTCTATGACCTGCGCTGGGCGGACAAGGGCTCCAACCTCCGGTCCAAGGGCGGCGACGGGTTCACCCCCGTGGGCCCGGCACTTCTTCCGGCAGACGCCGTCGACCCTTCAAAACTTCGCATCCGCACCTGGCACAACGGTGAACTGGTCCAGGACGACACCACCGGGGACCTGCTCTTCCCCTTCGCCCGCCTGGTGGCGGACCTGTCCCAGCTGCTCACCCTCGAAGAAGGGGACCTCATCCTTACCGGCACCCCGGCAGGGGCGTCCGTGGCGAAGCCCGGCGACGTCCTGGAAGTGGAAGTGGAGACTATCGACGGCAGCCTCAGCACCGGGCGGCTGGTCACCACCGTTGAGGAAGGCACGACGACGCTCGCCGACTTTGGTGCCCAGCCCAAGGTGGATGACCTGCAGCGGGAGGAAGCCTATGGCTCCCGCGAGGCCGCCGGGCTGGCACCCGTTGCTGAACAAGCCCAGGCTCCTGCCGCCGTCGCGCCGGCCCTGTCCCCGGAGCTGAAAGCCAAGCTCGAATCCGTTGCCACCGCCACGCTGTCCTCACAGTTGCGTAAGCGCGGCCTTAATAACGTCAGCATCGACGGCCTTCAGGGCACCCGACCGGACCGCCGCGTGGTGGGCCTGGCCCGGACCCTGCGCTATGTTCCCAACCGCGAGGACCTCTTCAAGATCCACGGTGGCGGCTTCAATGCCCAGAAACGCGCCATCGATTCCGTCAACGAGGGCGAAATCCTGGTGATGGAAGCCCGCGGCGAAAAAGGCACCGGCACGGTGGGCGACATCCTGGCCCTGCGCGCCCAGGTCCGCGGCGCCGCAGCCATCATCACCGACGGCGGCGTCCGCGACTACACCGCGGTAGCCGGCCTGGACATGCCCACCTGGTTCGCCAACCCGCACCCGGCCGTGCTGGGCCGCCGGCACATCCCGTGGGACACCGACATCACCATCGCCTGCGGCGGCGCCACTGTCCAGCCCGGCGACATCATCGTGGCCGATTCCGACGGCGTCCTGGTGATCCCGCCCGCCATCGCCGAAGAACTCGTTGAGGACTGCATCCAGCAGGAAAAGGAAGAAGCCTTCATCTTCGAGATGGTCAAGCAGGGCAACAGCGTTGACGGGCTCTACCCGATGAACAAAGAGTGGCAGGCAAAGTACAAGGCATGGGAAGGGCAGGCCAATGACTGACACGGCCACCGACCTCCCCGCTGCCACTCCCGGCAGCAAGTCCGAGCAGGCATACCAGGCCGTCAAGGCCCGCATCGTGGAAGGCACTTACACGCCGGGCTACCGCCTGGTCCTGGGTTCCATTGCGAAGGACCTCGGCGTCAGCGTGGTCCCGGTCCGGGAAGCCATCCGCAGGCTCGAAGCCGAGGGCCTGGTGACGTTCGAGCGGAACGTCGGCGCCACCGTGGCCGGCATCGACCCCACCGAATACCTCTACACGATGCAGACCCTGAGCATCGTCGAGGGTGCCGCCACAGCCCTCTCGGCCCCGCTGATCGACCCGGCGGCCATCGCCCGGGCCCGCGCCGTGAACCAGGAAATGCGCGAGTGCCTGGACCACTTCGACCCTGTCCGGTTCACCCGGCTGAACCAGGACTTCCACAGCGTCCTGTTCGAGCACTGCCCCAACCCGCACATCCTGGACCTGGTGCACCGCGGCTGGAACCGGCTCGCCTCGCTCCGGTCCTCCACCTTCCGCTTTGTCCCCGGCCGCGCCCGCGACTCCGTGGAGGAACACGAGAACCTGCTGAAGCTCATCGAAACAGGCGCGGACGCAGAACAGATCGAAAAGGCGGCCCGGCTCCACCGCTCCGCCACCCTGGACGCCTACCTCGCCCAGGCCAACAACCCCTGACCCCCAGATAGGACTTCAACGATGACGACCTCGGTAGAAACCAGCACGCACTATGTCCCTGAGGACCTGCCCACCCATATCCAGCACTTCATTAACGGGAAGTTCGTGGACTCCGTGGGCGGGGCGACCTTCGACGTCCTGGACCCGGTGTCCAACCGGAACTACGCCACCGCCGCCGCCGGCCAGAAAGAGGACATCGACCTCGCCGTCGCCGCGGCCCGCGAAGCCTTCAAGAACGGCCCATGGCCGAAGATGAAGCCCCGGGAACGCGCCCGCATCCTGAACCGGATCGCCGACGCCGTCGAGGCCCAGGAAGCCCGGCTCGCCGAACTGGAAACGTTCGACACCGGCCTGCCCATCACCCAGGCCAAGGGCCAGGCCCTCCGTGCGGCGGAGAACTTCCGGTTCTTCGCGGACCTGATCGTGGCCCAGTTCGACGACGCCATGAAGGTCCCCGGCTCGCAGATCAACTACGTCAACCGCAAGCCGATCGGCGTGGCCGGCCTCATCACCCCGTGGAACACGCCGTTCATGCTGGAGTCCTGGAAGCTCGCCCCGGCCCTGGCCACCGGCAACACTGTGGTCCTCAAGCCCGCCGAGTTCACCCCGCTGTCCGCCTCCCTGTGGGCCACCATCTTCAAGGATGCGGGCCTGCCGGACGGCGTCTTCAATCTGGTCAACGGGCTCGGCGAAGAAGCCGGCGACGCCCTGGTCAAGCACCCGGATGTTCCCCTGATTTCCTTCACCGGCGAGACCACCACGGGCCAGACCATCTTCCGCAACGCCGCCGCGAACCTGAAGGGCCTCTCCATGGAGCTCGGCGGCAAGTCCCCCTGCGTCGTCTTCGCCGACGCCGACCTGGACGCCGCGATCGACTCCGCCCTGTTCGGAGTCTTCTCCCTCAACGGCGAGCGCTGCACCGCCGGCTCACGCATCCTGGTGGAGCGCGCCATCTACGACGAATTCTGCGAAAAGTACGCCGCCCGGGCAAAGAACATCGTGGTGGGCGATCCGCACGACCCCAAGACCCAGGTGGGCGCCCTGGTCCACCCCGAGCACTACCAGAAGGTGGCCTCCTACGTGGAGATCGGCAGGTCCGAAGGCCGGCTCCTGGCCGGCGGCGGCCGCCCCGACCACCTGCCCGAAGGCAACTACATCGCACCCACGGTGTTCGCCGACGTCGCCCCTGACGCCCGGATCTTCCAGGAGGAAATCTTCGGACCCGTCGTGGCCATCACCCCGTTCGAGACCGACGAGGAGGCACTCGCCCTGGCGAACAACACCAAGTACGGGCTCGCCGCCTACATCTGGACCCAGAACCTGACCCGCGCCCACAACTTCTCGCAGAACGTCGAAGCCGGCATGGTGTGGCTGAACAGCCACAACGTCCGCGACCTGCGCACCCCCTTCGGCGGCGTCAAGGCCTCCGGCCTGGGCCACGAGGGCGGCTACCGCTCCATCGACTTCTACACCGACCAGCAGGCCGTGCACATCACGCTCGGCACCGTCCACACCCCCAAATTCGGCGCCTAGCCAGCCCCCTTTCAAAGAAGAGAGACTCCCATGACCAACTTCGTTCCCACCCCCACCGTCCCGGCACCGGACATTGTCCGCTGCGCCTACATGGAGATCGTGGTCACCGACCTCGCCAGGTCCCGCGAGTTCTATGTCGACGTCCTGGGCCTGCACGTCACCGAGGAAGACGACAACGCGATCTACCTGCGGTCCCTGGAGGAGTTCATCCACCACAACCTGGTGCTCCGCAAGGGACCCATCGCCGCCGTCGCCGCCTTCGCCTACCGGGTGAAGTCCCCCGCCGAGGTGGACGCCGCCGAGGCCTACTACCGCGAACTCGGCTGCCGGGTGGAACGCCGCAAGGACGGCTTCACCAAGGGCGTGGGCGACTCCGTGCGCGTGGAGGACCCGCTGGGCTTCCCGTACGAGTTCTTCTACGACGTGGAGCACGTGGAGCGGCTCACCCAGCGCTACGACCTCTACTCCGCCGGTGAACTGGTCCGCCTGGACCACTTCAACCAGGTCACCCCGGACGTCCCGCGCGGCCGGGCATACCTGGAGGACCTGGGCTTCCGCGTCTCCGAGGACATCAAGGATGCCGACGGCGTCACCTACGCCGCCTGGATGCACCGCAAGCAGACCGTCCATGACACCGCCCTGACCGGCGGCAACGGCCCGCGCATGCACCACGTCGCGTTCGCCACGCACGAGAAGCACAACATCATCCAAATCTGCGACAAGATGGGCGCCCTGCGCATCAGCGACCGGATCGAACGCGGCCCCGGCCGCCACGGCGTGTCCAACGCGTTCTACCTCTACATCCTGGACCCGGACGGCCACCGCATTGAGATCTACACCCAGGACTACTACACCGGCGACCCGGACAACCCCACCATCACCTGGGACGTCCACGACAACCAGCGCCGCGACTGGTGGGGCAACCCAGTGGTCCCGTCCTGGTACACCGAGGCCTCCCTGGTCCTGGACCTGGACGGCAACCCACAGCCGGTCATCATCCGCGAGGAAAAGTCCGAAATGGCCGTCACCGTGGGCGCCGACGGCTTCTCCTACACCCGCAAGGACGGCTCGCCCGAAGGCGACCGGACGGGCTTCAAGCTGGGAGTCCAGGTCTAGCCATGCTGGAGCCCACGACGATTGAGGCCATCGCGGACGAGCTGGTGGAAGCCGGCCGGACCCGCACCCCTGTCCCCCGCCTGACCGCCCGGTACCCGGAGATGACGGTGGAGGATTCCTACGCGGTGCAGCAGCTCTGGCGGCGCCGCAACGAGGACGCCGGCCGGACCCTGGTGGGGCGCAAGATCGGCCTCACGTCCAAGGCCATGCAGGCCGCCACCGGCATCACCGAACCGGACTACGGCGCCATCTTCGATGACATGGTGCTGGAGACCGGCTGCTCCGTTCGGTGGGACCAGTACACCCACCCGCGGGTGGAGGTGGAGCTGGCGTTCGTCCTCAAGGACGGACTCAAAGGCCCGGGCGTGACCATCTTCGATGTCCTGAAGGCCACGGACTACGTGGTTCCGGCCCTCGAAATCCTGGACTCCCGGATTGAGATGGAGGGCCGGACCATCGTGGACACCATCGCGGACAATGCCGCCATGGGCGCCATGGTGATCGGCGGCAACCCGGTCAAGCCGGACGCCGTGGACCTCCGCTGGGTCTCCGCCATCCTCTACAAGAACCAGACCGTGGAGGAAACCGGCGTGGCCGCCGGCGTCCTGGACCACCCCGCCAACGGGGTCCACTGGCTGGCCAACAAGATCGCCGCGCACGGGGACTCGCTCAAGGCAGGCGACATCATCCTGGCCGGGTCCTTCACCCGTCCGCTCTGGGTCTACAAGGGCGATACGGTACACGCCGACTACGGACCCCTGGGAGCTGTGACATGCCGCTTCGAATAGAAGACACCTTCCGCTCCGCGCTGGCCGCGCAAAGGCAAAAGGGAAAGGCAGGCCGGCCACTGGCCGGGATGTGGGTGTGTTCCGGCAGCCCGCTGGTGGCCGAGCTCTGCGCGGGTGCGGGCCTGGACTGGCTCCTGGTGGACGCCGAGCACAGCCCCAACGGGCTCGAGTCCATCCTGGGGCAGCTGCAAGCCATCCACGGCTACCCGGTGCACACTATGGTCCGGCCGCCCGTGAACGACACCGTGGTGATCAAGCAGTACCTGGACCTCGGCGTGCAGAACCTGCTGATCCCCATGGTGAATTCGGTGGCGGAAGCCGAAGCCGCGGTGGCGGCCACCCGGTACCCGCCCCAGGGCGTCCGTGGCGTGGGGTCCGCCCTGGCCCGTGCCGCCCGTTGGAACCGGGTCCCGGACTACCTCGCCCGGGCCAGCGGGACCATCAGCGTCACCGTCCAGATTGAATCGACGGCGGCCGTCGAGGCTGTGGAGGACATCCTCAAAGTCGACGGCGTGGACGCCATCTTCGTCGGCCCCTCCGACCTCGCCGCCTCCATGGGCCTGCTGGGACAGCAGGAACACCCCGAGGTGCGCGCCGCCGTCGAACACTGCCTGTCCGTTGCCAAGGCGGCCGGGAAACCCGGGGGCGTCAACGCCTTCAACCCCGACACCGCCCAGCACTACCTGGCGTGTGGCGCGGACTTCATCCTGGTCGGCGCCGACGTCGCCCTCCTGGCCCGCGGCTCCGAAGCCCTCGCCGCCAACTACATCAAACCCGTCGACGGCGACACCCCTGCCAGCTACTGACGTCTGTTCCCCAAGGATTTCTTTCATGACAGTGGCTTCTGCGCTTCCCCGGTAGGTTGCGAGCCCGCCAACAACACCGAATACCGAAGGGGCGGCGGCGTCACGCACGGCAGCCTTTAGGGCCAACTTCGGTGGCGGGACCCAGGAAACACGGGGTCGCGCCACTGTCTGTTGCGCAAAAACGTGCTTGGCGTTACATTGCGTTCGCTGCCGTCCAAGGGCTCTGCGCACACAGACAAGAGCGGGACGGGGCTCTCAACCAGACTGGGAGCAACCCGCTATGCCGCCCGGCTGGCGCCCTTGACTACTCGAAGTGGAGTACCCCTTGGAAACCTACGATGCGCTCCTCGCGTCCATTGCCCCCGCTGCCGGCGCCGGCCGGACCATCCTCGATCCGGCCACGGGCCAGCCGGTCGGCGAAGCTCCCGTCCACGGCCTCGACGACCTTGAAAGCGCCGTGGCCGCGGCCGTCGCCGCGCAGCCGGCCTGGGCTGCGCTGGGCCATGAGGCCCGGTCCGCTGCGCTCCTGAAGGCAGCAGACGCCGTCGAGCGTTCCGCCGAGGAACTGGCCCGGTTGCTCTCCCGTGAGCAGGGCAAACCACTGAACGGCCCCAACGCCCGGTTCGAGGTGGGCGCCTGCGTGGCGTGGCTGCGTGCCACGGCCGGCCTGCCGCTGGAGCCGGAAACCATCGTGGACGACGGCGAAACCCGGGCCGAGCTGCATTACCGGCCCATCGGCGTGGTGGGCGCGATCGGGCCTTGGAACTGGCCCATGATGATCACCGTCTGGCAACTCGCGCCCGCACTGCGCATGGGCAACGCCATCGTGGTGAAGCCCTCCGAGTACACACCGCTTTCCGTCCTGGCGCTGGCCAAGGTCATTAATGAGGAACTCCCGGAAGGCCTCCTGACCGTGGTCTCCGGCGGCCGCGACGTCGGCGCCCGGCTGGCCGAACACCCGGCGATCGGCAAGGTCATGTTCACCGGCTCCACCGCCACCGGCCGGGCCATCATCAAGTCCTCCGCGGACACCGTTAAGCGGCTCACCCTGGAACTGGGTGGAAACGACGCCGGCATCGTCCTGCCCGACGCCGACCCCAAGGCCATCGCCCAGGACATCTTTTGGGGCGCCTTCATCAACACCGGCCAGACCTGCGCCGCCCTCAAGCGCCTTTACGTCCACAGCGACATCTACGACGCCGTCTGCGAGGAACTCACCGCCGTCGCCAAGGCCATGCCGATGGGCAACGGCCTGGACGAAAACAACGTGCTGGGCCCGCTGCAGAACAAGGCCCAGTACGACGTCGTCGCGAACCTCGTGGAGGCGGCAAAGGCTTCCGGCGCACGCATCCTGCTGGGCGGGAACCCGGACACCGGCCGGCCCGGGTACTTCTACCCCACCACCCTGGTGGCGGACATTGACAACGACAACCCGCTCGTCGCCGAAGAACAGTTCGGCCCCGCCCTGCCAATCATCCGCTACAGCACCATCGACGAAGCAGTGGAGAAGGCCAACGCCCTCGACGTTGGACTGGGCGCCTCGGTCTGGTCCCGGGACCTGGCCGCCGCGCGCGAGGTGGCCGCCCGCATCCAGGCCGGGACCGTGTGGATCAACCGGCACGGTGCCGTGGATCCCCGCATCCCCTTCGGCGGGGCCAAGCAGTCCGGCTACGGCGTCGAATTCGGCGTGGAAGGGCTCAAAGCACTCGGGGTACCGCAGGTCATCAACGGCTGAGGTTGAAGCGGGAGCCCGGCACGCAGGTTGCCGATGCCGGGCTCCCGGGGCTTTGCGGGGCTATCCCAGGGCCGGGGCGGCAGCGGTCCGGCTGGCGAACTGCCGGCGGGCCCAGCGGGCGAGCTTCCTGCCCTTGCCTTTCCACCAGTTGTCCTCGTCCTGGTTGTGGTGGAACCGGAAGACGATGGCCACCAGCACGAACATGCCCATCACCACATCCACCCAGGAGGCCATCACCAGGGCCACGAAGACCGTCAGTGCGTTGGCGACGATGGACGGGATGGCCAGTGTCCGGAACACGGTACTGGCCACATAGCGGCGGTGCGACCTCGGGACGGACAGTTCGCGGACCATGTCGAAGCAGACGCAGACCACCACAATGGTCTGCCCCAGGGCCAGGAGCATCTGGCCCTGCATTGAGCCGCTGAATGCCGCGACGGACTCCATGCCCGGGCTCATGGCCGGGCCTTGCGGTTGACACCGTTGCTGACTGCACCAAACACGGAAAACCCCCAGAACTTGCGGAACCACCGCCGCTGATCCGGCGATGGTTCCATTCAAGGTTCGGGAGGCTTTGGGGTCACGAGTAGTGGGTACTCTAGTTTTCGCAGGGACCCAACCGCTGTACTTACTTGCCGATGGCGCGCGGCCGCCACAGCATGACGGCCTGCGACCGTGGCCGGGGCCGCTGCCCGCGGGAAAGGCTCACGACGTCGCCGGCGGCACCAGCCGCGAAGATGCGCGAGTCCACGGCCCGCGGCCGGCGCCCCAGTTCCTCGGTGAGTTCCGCGATCCGGCTCTGGAGGGCAGCCACCTGGTTTTCAAGTTCCAGGATGCGCTTGATGCCCTCCAGCGAGACCCCCTCCTGGGACAGCCGCTGCACCTCCCGCAGCATGTTGACGTCGCGCTGCGAGTAGCGCCGGGACTTCCCGGGGGCACGGCTCGGCTTGACGATGCCGAGCCGGTCGTATTGCCGCAGCGTCTGCGGGTGCATGTCTGCAAGCTCGGCCGCCACGGAGATCACGAAGATCGGCTGGTCAGCACTGATGTCCACGGCTCACCTCCGCTCCTAGAGCCGGGCCTTGGCTGCCAGGCCCTCACGGACGTCCGCCGACGACGTCGCCTCGGCGAACGCCCTGACCGCAGCTTCGGCGTCCTTGTTGAGATTCTTGGGAACGGCGACGTCGATGGTCACCAGCAGGTCACCGGTCGCCTTGGACGTCTTTACGCCTTTGCCCTTGACCCGCAGCGTGCGGCCCGACGGCGTTCCTGCCGGAACACGGACCTTGACCTTGTCGCCGTCAATGGTGGGAACTTCGATGTCCGCGCCCAAGGCAGCCTCGGGGAAGGTGACAGGGACGTGGATGCGGAGGTTGTCGCCGTCGCGCGTGTAGAACGCATGCGGCTGGACCGCGACGGACACCACCAGGTCACCGTTGCCGGCCGCACCCGGCTGGCCCTTGCCGCGGACGCGGACCTTCTGGCCGTCCTTGATGCCGGCGGGGACACGGACGTCGATCACCTCGCCGCTGGGCTCGCGCAGGCCGATAGTGGTTCCGCGGATGGAACCGGCAAACGAGATGCTGGTGGACGCGGTGCGGTCGGCGCCCTTCTGAGGCGTGCGCTGGAAGCCGGGGGAACCACCGAAGCCGCCGAACAGGTCTGCGAACTCGGGCGGGATGCCGCCTGCGGACGGGTTGAACCCGCCCGAGTGGCGCCCGGTGTTGCCCGTGAAGAGGCCACCGAACATGTCCTCGAACCCGCCGTTGGGGGCGCCGGCGCCGCCGGGGGCAAAGCGGGCTCCGCTGCCCATGGCGCGAATAGCGTCATACTGCTGGCGCTCGTCCGGGTCCGAGAGCACCGAGTAGGCCTCGGAGATGTCCTTGAACTTCTTCTCGGAAGCAGCGTTCCCGGCGTTGGTATCAGGGTGGTGCTGCCGCGCAAGCTTCCGGTAGGCCTTCTTGATGTCGGCTTCGGAAGCGTCCTTGGCAACACCAAGGATCTTGTAAAAATCCTTGTCCACCCAATCCTGGCTAGCCAATGGCGTTTCCTTTCTTAAACAAAACCTAAGTGCCCGGCGGGGCGACGCTCCGCTGGGTAGGGGGCCGTGCCCGCTTCGCGGTGCCCGCCACGCCGCGGCCCCCTACCCAGCTGCGCTTCGCTTGCTCCCACCTTAGGTGAGACAACCGCTGAGCGCCGGACGGATCAGGGGGCCCGGGAGTGGCATCGGGCCTGCCGGAGGTGGGTGGCGGAGGATCGCAGATCCTTCGCCACCCACCGTAGGGGCGGGGCCCCCTTATCCGTCCGGCGCGTCTACGAGAGCAACCTAGGCCGGAACGGCCACAATCACCTGGGCGGCGCGGAGCACGCGGTCTCCTGATTTGTAGCCGGAGCGGAGGACCTGGCTGACGGTGTCAACCTCGATGTCCTCGCCGGGCTGCTGGATCAGGGCTTCGTGGATCGTGGGATCGAACTCCACGCCGGTCTCGTTGATCCGGACCAGGCCGTAGGTCTTCAGCGCGTTCTCCAGCTTGGTGGCGATCGCGGCGAAGGGCCCGTCGGTGAGGTCGCCGTGCTGCCGTGCGGCGTCGACGTCGTCCAGGACCGGGAGCAGGGAGTTCAGGACGCCGATGACGGCCATCTCCCCGGCCACGGCGCGGTCCCGTTCAACCCGCTTGCGGTAGTTGACGTACTCGGCCTGGAGGCGGAGCAGGTCGTTGCGCAGTTCGGCGGCCTCTGCGTTGCCGGCGGCGGCCGGAGCCCCCTGGGCCACGGATTCCTCTGCGGGCACGTCCACCCCGTTGAGGATTTCCTCTGCCTGGGCCAGTGCGTCGCCATCGGAATCGGCAGCGCCCTGCTGGTGGCCGGCGCTTGAAGCGTGGCCGCCTTCGGGGTGCCGGGCCTGGCCGGTCACCGGGTCAACCTTGCGGTTGTCCCGGATGACCGGTTCGCCGTTGCCCTGCTTGGCGTCATGGTTCGCGGATGAGTTGTGCTCTTCCTCGTTACCGTGGTGCGGCATGGCTACTTCTTCGCTTCGTCTTCGTCGATGATCTCGGCGTCGACGATGTCCTCATCGGCCTTGCTGCCCGCAGAGGCACCGGCGGCACCCTCGGCACCGGCAGCGCCGGCACCGTCCGGCGAACCGGCCTGCGAGTAGATGGCTTCGCCCAGCTTGGTCTGCGAGGCCTGCAGCTTCTCGAACGCGGCCTTCACGGCGGCGTCGTCCGTGCCTTCGAGGGCCTTCTTGAGGCTGTCGACGTCGCCCTGGACCTCGGTCTTGACCTCTTCGGGCAGCTTGTCCGCGTTGTCGGCGATCAGCTTGTCCACGGAGTAGGCGAGCTGCTCGGCCGTGTTGCGGGTGTCGGTTGCCTCGCGGCGGGCCTTGTCCTCGGCTGCGTGCTCCTCGGCGTCCTTGACCATGCGGTCAATGTCTTCCTTGGAGAGGCTGGAACCACCGGTGATGGTCATGGACTGTTCCTTGCCGGTGCCCTTGTCCTTCGCGGAGACGTGGACGATGCCGTTGGCGTCGATGTCGAAGGTGACCTCGACCTGGGGGACGCCGCGCGGAGCCGGCGCGATGCCGGTCAGTTCGAACGTGCCCAGCGGCTTGTTGTCGCGGGTGAACTCGCGTTCGCCCTGGAAGACCTGGATGGCCACGGACGGCTGGTTGTCGTCCGCCGTGGTGAAGGTCTCGGACCGCTTGGTGGGGATGGCGGTGTTCCGCTCGATCAGGTGCGTCATGACGCCGCCCTTGGTTTCGATGCCGAGGGAAAGCGGGGTGACGTCGATGAGCAGGACGTCCTTGCGCTCACCCTTCAGCACGCCGGCCTGCAGGGCGGCACCGACGGCAACGACCTCGTCCGGGTTGACGCCCTTGTTGGGCTCCTTGCCGCCGGCCAGTTCCTTGACCAGCTCGGAGACGGCGGGCATACGGGTGGAGCCACCGACCAGCACGATGTGGTTGATGTCGGAGAGCTTGATGCCGGCTTCCTTGATGACGTCGTGGAACGGCTTCTTGGTGCGCTCCAGCAGGTCCTTGGTGAGGTCCTGGAACTTGGCGCGGGTCAGCTGCTCGTCCAGGTGGACCGGGCCGTCGGGGGTGACGGAGAGGTACTGGAGGGAGACGTTGGTGCTGGAGGAGGAGGAGAGTTCCTTCTTGGCCTGCTCGGCAGCTTCGCGGAGGCGCTGCAGGGCAATCTTGTCCTTGGAGAGGTCGATGCCCTTGACCTTGAGCTGGTTGAGCAGGTAGTCAACAACGCGCTGGTCCCAGTCGTCGCCGCCCAGGCGGTTGTCACCGGCGGTGGCGCGGACCTGGATGGTGGAGAAGTTGTCTTCGTCCTTGCCGACTTCCAGCAGGGAGACGTCGAAGGTACCGCCGCCGAGGTCGAAGACCAGGATGAGTTCGTCTTCCTTGCCCTTGTCCAGGCCGTAGGCGAGGGCTGCCGCGGTGGGCTCGTTGACGATGCGCAGGACGTTCAGGCCTGCGATTTCGCCGGCTTCCTTGGTGGCCTGGCGCTCGGCGTCGTTGAAGTAGGCCGGGACGGTGATGACGGCGTCGGTGACCTTTTCGCCCAGGTAGGACTCGGCGTCGTTCTTCAGCTTCATCAGCGTACGCGCGGAGATTTCCTGCGCGGTGTACTTCTTGCCGTCGATGTCCACCTTCCAGTCAGTGCCCATGTGGCGCTTGACGGAGGCGATGGTGCGGTCGATGTTGTTGACGGCCTGGCGCTTGGCGATTTCGCCGACCAGGACTTCGCCGGACTTGGAGAATGCAACGACCGACGGCGTGGTGCGGCCACCCTCGGCGTTGGCAATAACGGTGGGCTCGCCACCTTCGAGAACGGAGACGACGGAGTTGGTGGTTCCGAGGTCGATACCTACTGCACGTGACATGTGTTGCTTCCTTCTTTCCTTGGAAACTGGGTGGCGCCCAATGATTGAGCGTTCTGGACTCAACTTTACTCAGGCACCACCAGATGTCAACACAACTTGAGTGAACTACGCTCAACTTTGCTCACGGCGTACAAGAAGGGCGGACGACGGCGGCCCGTCGCCATCGGCGCGGGGGCTTCAGTCGCGGGCGGGCGCATCCAGCACCGCCGCAAGCAGTCCGGGGAACCGCGCCTCGAGATCCTCCGTGCGCAGGGTCAAACGGCGGCCGCGGCCGTTAGCCTCGTTGCGGATCACGCCGGCCTCGCGCAGCACCTTCATCAGGTGGGACTTGGTGGACTTGGGCATGTCCGGGTTGCTCAGGGCACACTCGGCCATGTCAAGGGGGCCGGCGCGAAGCTGGCGCGCGATCTCCAGCCGGTCCGGGTCACTCAGGGCAAAAAGCACACTGGGCAACTGGAGGTCCGCGCGTTCGGGATGGGGAAGGTTCGCCGGTGTAGCCACAGTTCGACTTTAGTTGAACCATTAGCGTCACTGCCAGTAGGCTGAGGTTTCGACTATTTTCGAACCAAATTCACCCTACGCAGAAGGCGGCACGTTTTGACGCACTCCCCCGCAGCCCGGCCCCAGGAGGCACGCCGGCGGCTGGGCTTTGCCCTGATCGCGGCTGCCACGGCAGCGATGATGGCCGGAGCCAGCGCGCCGTCGCCTTTCTACCCCACACTGCAGGAGCAGCTGCACCTGCTGCCCGTGGCAACCACCGGGATCTTTGCCGTGTACGCCGTGGCCCTGCTGGCAGCCCTGCTGGTCTTCGGCTCGATTTCGGACCACTTGGGCCGCAGGCCGGTGATCAGCGCAGCCTTCATCCTGCTCGCCTCCAGCGTCACGGCCTTCCTGGTTGCCGATTCGCTGGCCATGCTCCTGGTGGCCCGCGTACAGCAGGGCATCGCCAGCGGCATCCTGCTGACCACGCTCTCTGCCGCGATCGCGGACCTGGAAGCAGAGGATGACCCGGGCTCCAGTGCCGCCTGGAACACCGTGGCGCCGCTGGGCGGCCTGGCACTGGGCGCCCTGGCATCCGGTCTGCTGCTGGACCTGCTGGCTGAGCCGCGCACGCTGGTGTTCGTTTCGCTGACCGTCCTGTACATGGTGTTCGCCGCACTGGTGTGGGCCGCCCCCGAAACCTCGCCCCGGACGCCCGGGGCAGCGGCCTCGCTCAAGCCGCACCTGACCCTGCCACCCGCCGCACGCCGCGGATTCGTCACCGGCGCCCCGGCCGTCTTTGCCGGCTGGGCCACGGGCGGGCTGTACCTCTCGCTCGGCGCCGCGATCGTCCACGCCACATTCGGCATCCGGGAGCACCTGTGGCAAGGCATGGTGATCACCATCCTGGCAGGCACCGGAGCAGCCACTGCTGCAGTCCTGCACCGCTTCGGAGCCCGTACCATCACCATTTTCGGCACCTCGGCTTTGGCCTTGGGAACTGCGCTGTCCCTGCTGGCCATCGGCCTGGGCTCGTTTGGCCTGTTCCTGGCTGCCGTAGTGGTGGCGGGAGCAGGTTTTGGCACGGCGTTCATGGGCGTGATCCGGTCCATCAGCCCCCTGGTCGAGGACCACGAACGCGCCGGCACCTTCGCCTCGCTCTTCGTGGTGGCATATACGGCTTTCGGCGTTCCAGCAGTGCTGGCCGGCCTGCTGGCCCCCGTGCTGTCCCTCCCGGTCACCACCTACGCGTATGGCGGGCTGGTGACGGTCTTGGCCGCGGTGGCTGCGATCAGCCGCGCCCGCAGCAGCGACGTCGAACCGGCCGGGGACGCCACAGTGGCGGCACCGGACGCCGGGAACCACTCGGGCAGCACGGAAGACGTCGCCGCAGGAGCGGTTCCGGAATCCGCGGGCCGCTAGCCGCGCCGTTGCGATAAATGGGCGAAGCGGGCCGCACAGGAAGCGGCCCGGGAGGGGTCCTTACCGGTCGGAGTCCGGGCGGCCGTGCAACGGTCCCCGGTCCTCCGCGGTCGACTGGACCTGGCCGTCGGTCAGGCCGTCGCGGATCGCTTCCTCCGTGCGCGCGCCTCCCGTGGTTCCGGCGTCGCCGTAGTTGCCTTCCTCGTATTCGCCGTCGGCTTCGCGTTCCGGCTCGTTGATGGTGCCCGCGGCGCCGTAGTCCCCGTCCACGTACTGACCACCTTCCCCTTCCAGGCCCGGGGCGCTGCTGCCCTTGCGTGGTTCCTCGGCTGCAACTTCGGGGTTCTCAGTCATGGTGCATCTCTCCTTCGAGGCTCCGCGTCCGTGCGGGCGCACTGGCAGTCTACCGAGGCTCCCTGGCCGCCAACAGGGCCAGGCCTACCCGTCATCACGGGACGCGCGCAGCTGCAGCCCCGCCACGCCGGCAAGGACGGCAAGATGGTGGTCGAAAAGTTCCGCCGGAACGCTGAAGGTATCCGGCCCGTACTGGTTGAAGGCCTCGAAGCTGACGGCGCCAAACAATGCGCTCCACACCAGGACTCCCCGGGCCACGAGTTCCTCGGGGACGGTAAGGCCGAACTGTGCCCGGATGGTGTCCAGGTCAGCTTGGAGCGCGGTGGGGATCTCTGCCCGCACGGCATCCGCCACGGCCAGCCGCCCGGCCCGGAAGGCAGACTCCAGGATGCCAATCAGGGCGACGATCACCCGGGTACCGGGGACCGTGGTCCGCTCGGCGGGCGCGTTGTAGCCGGGGACCGGGCTGCCGAACAGGAGCGCATAGCTTGCCGGCTCCCGCAGCGCCCAGGTCCGTACCGCGCGACCCAAGGCCGTGAAGCGGCCGGCGTGGTCATCGACTGGAACCGCCCCGATGGCGGCGTCCACCTCGTCCCCCAGCTCATTGAAGGCATCTATCAGCAACAGCGTCAGCAGCTCATCCCGGCTTTCCACGTAGCGGTACACGGCTGAGGAAACCACTCCCAAGTCCCTGGCCACCGCCCTGAGGGACAGTGCCGCCGCCCCGTGCAGGGCCAGGTGGCGCCGTCCCAGCCGGATGATGTCGGCCACGGTCTGCGTCCGTGCCCGCTGCCTGGGCGTCAGGGCCCGGGCCGGTGCCGCCGTCGCGTCCGTTTTTTCTGTGTCCGTCACAGGCTCCAGCATGCCACAACCGAGAGCGGTGCCAACAAAGGAGAGCAGTGCTCTTGACAAGGTTGCGACACCCGGTCCATGCTGAAAGCGAGAGCACCGCTCTCGCTACAAACTTTCCCAGGAGGACTCATGGTCAAGAATTTCGTCGTCACCGGTGCGGGGCCGGTGGGCTGGACGGTCGCCGAGCAGCTCGCGGCCGATGGACACCGCGTCCGCGTAGTCACCCGGTCCGGCAGCGGACCCGACCACCCCTTGGTTGAGCGGATCACGGGAGACGCCAAGGATCCCGAAACCCTGCGGCAGGTCTTCGCCGGTGTCGATGCCGTCTTCCACTGCATCCACGGCTCGTCCTACACCGCCGCAGCTTGGGAGGCGGAATTGCCCGCAGCCGAGCAGGCGGTGTTGAACGCGGCACACGAGGCAGGCGCCGTCGTCGTCTTTCCGGAAAGCCTGTATTCATACAGCGAGCCGGACCGCGTGATGACCGAGGACAGCCCGCGCCGGGCGGCCGGCGGCAAGCGCGGCGTGCGCACCCGCCTGCTGCAGGCGAGGGAGGACGCAGCTGCGGCAACTGTCAGCGTGGTGGCCGGGGACTTCTTTGGTCCGCGGGTCCGGATGGCGCACGGCGGCGAGCGCATCGTGGTCCCCATCCTCGCCGGCCGGAATGTCAGCGTGGTGGGGAGCGCGAACCAGCCGCACTCCTTTACCTACGTTCCGGACCTGGCCGCAGCGATGGTCGCCGCAGCCGCCAACCCCGCCGCCTGGAACTCGGTCTGGCACGCCCCCACCGGCCCGGCCCTGACGCAGCGGGAGCTGGTTCGTGCCTTTGCACGGGCCGCGGGCGTGCCGGCACCCAAGGTGCGCGTCCTGCCGGGCTGGGCCCTGCGGGCGGCGGCGTTCTTTTCCGCCGACATGCGGGAACTGGCGGAGCTCAGCTACCAGTTTGAGCACCCGTTCGTGATGGATTCGGCCCGTTCGGAGGCCATCCTTGGCATACGGCCCACCCCGCTGGACGCGGCTGCCGCCGCCACCGTGGAATGGTGGCGGCGGCAGGACTGAGCGTCAGCGGGTGGGTACCTCCGTGCGGGGCTCGAGGCCGGACTCCCGGGATCGGGTGCCGGATCCGGCCTGGGCGCGGGCCAGTTTTCCGGGCCACCAGATCTTTGGGCCGATGTCGTAGGCGAGCGCCGGTACCAGCAGCGAGCGCACCAGCACGGTGTCCAGCAGCACGCCGAACGCCACGATGAAGGCCAACTGCACCAGGAACATGATGGGGATGACGCCAAGGGCGGCGAACGTTGCGGCCAGCACCACGCCCGCCGAGGTGATCACCCCGCCGGTCACGCTGAGGCCGCGCAGGATCCCGGGCCGGGTGCCGTGCTTGAGCGACTCCTCCCGGACCCGGCTCATCAGGAAGATGTTGTAGTCCACGCCCAGGGCCACCAGGAACACGAAGCCGAACAGCGGGACAGTGGCATCCGCTCCGGGGAACCCGAAGATGTTGTTGAAGACGAACGCGGACACGCCGAGCGCCGCCGCGTAGGACAGCACCACGGACAGCACCAGCAGGACCGGGGCAACAATGGAGCGCAGCAGCAGCATCAGGATGAAGAGGATCACCACGAGCACCACCGGGATGATGACCACGAGGTCATGCTGGGCGGTGGTGTTGGTGTCCAGGGCTGTGGCGGTCACGCCGCCCACCAGCGCGCCGGGATCCACGGCCTTGACCTCGCTGCGGAGGGCCTTGATGGTTTCTTCAGCCTGCAGGGAGTCGGCGGCGTCGTTCAGCGTGGCGTTGATCAGGACCTTCCCGTCCCTCACGTCCGGGGTGTTGGGAGCTCCCGGCGCTCCGGTGATGGGCACGCTGCCCGGCCCCAGGAGGTAGGCCTCGCCCACGCCGTCGTCCGCTTTGACCCGGTCCAGCACTTCTGCGGCCTTGGCCTGGTCCGCAACCACGACGGCGGGGCTTCCGCTGCCGGCGTCGAAGTGGCGCGCCAGCGCGTCCTGGCCGTCAACGGCGTTGGAGGCCGTGAGGATGACGTCCGTTTGCGGTACGCCGTTGGCTTTGAGCTGCAGCAGGCCGCCGGCCGCCACCAGGAGCAGCAGGACCGACGCGACCCACACGGTCCTGGGGCGCCGGGACACCAGGGAACCCGTGGCGCGCCACAGGCCTTTCTGTCCTTCCAGCCCGGTCACCAGCTCGGGTTCGCGCTGGTCGGCGGGGACCAGCTTGGGGCGGAACGGCCAGAACGCGGCCCGGCCCAGGAGCGCCATCAGTGCAGGCAGCAGGGTCAGCGCGGCGAACAGGGCGCACAGGATGCCGGCGGCGGCGACCGGGCCGAGGGCCTTGTTGGAGTTGAGGTCCGAGAACAGCAGGCACAGCAGGGCAATGATCACCGTGGCGCCGGAGGCCAGGATCGGCTCGAACGAGGCCTTCCAGGCGGTGAGGACTGCGGCGGTGCGGTTGGTGGTGTGGGTGAGGGCTTCGCGGAAGCGGGCCACGAAGAGAAGGGCGTAGTCCGTGGCCGCGCCGATCACCAGGATGGACAGGATGCCCTGGCTTTGGCCGTTGAGCTGGATCCAGCCTGCCTTGGCCATCCCGAACACCAGCAGGATGGCCGCGCAGAGGGCAAAGACGGAGGTCAGCAGCACCATGATGGGCAGCAGCAGGGAACGGTAGACGATCAGCAGGATCACGAAGACGGCGGACAGGGCCACGAGCAGCAGGATGCCGTCAATGCCGCCGAACGCGGCGGCAAGGTCGGCGGCCAGCCCTGCCGGTCCGGTCACGAAGGTTTGGGTTCCCTGCGGCGCCGCCGCGGACACCGTGTCACGGAGCTCCTTGACGGCGTCCTTCAGTTCGGTGGAGGACCCGATGGGGACAACGAACTGGACGGCTTTGGCGTCTTTGGAGGGGATCGGGCCGATCACGGCGCTGCCCAGCTTGAGGCCTTCGAGGCTGGTCTTGAGCGTGGCCAGCTCGCCCAGCTGCGCGGGGGTGAAGGCGGCGGTGTTTTCGATGACGATAATGCCGGGCACCTCGTCCGAGTCCCGGAACTTTGCCTGCCAGTCCTGCGCCTCGGTCGCTTCGGCGCTGGCGGGCAGGAAGGACGCCTGGTCATTGCTGGAGACTTCTTCGAGGCGGCCGAACGTGGGGCCGCCCACCCCGGCCAGTCCCAGCCAGGTCACGACCAGGACGACGGGGATGAGCCAGCGCAGCCAGAACGGGACGCGCTCTTTGGCAACTTTTGTTCGTTTCATGATGCCTTCCATCCAGGGTGCCGCGAGTAGGATTGATTCCAGCATAGATTATCTCCATCATGGAGATAAGTGCCAGTCGAGCTTTTTTCCCGGTCCCGCCGGTACGGATAGCGCGGACAGGGCCGGGCCTCAGGCTGCTGCAGTAATATCCGTCAGTACGGTCGGGCGGAAAAGACCCGGCAGGAACGGTTCGGCACGAACGCAAACACGAATGGCTGAAGGGAGGCGGGCATGGCAGGACAGACTGCATCAGGTCCACCGTCCTTTCCCCAGGCCGGACCGGAATTCGGCCCGCCGAACCCCCTGCTTCGGCTTTTGCAGGAGTTCACCATCGAGGCGAACCGGTACGTGGACGCGGCCGGTGACCGCAAGGACATGCACCGGACAGACATGAATGCCCTGGCGGTGATCATGCGCCATACGGCAAGGGGCGAGGTGGTAACCCCCGGCGTCCTGCGGAAGGAGCTCAACCTGAGCTCCCCCGCCACCACGGCACTGATCGACAGGCTGGACAATTCCGGGCATGTGGTCCGTGAACGGCACGCCACGGACCGGCGCCAGGTCCAACTGAAGATGACGCCCAAGGCTTTCAGGGACGGCGGCGCCATCTTCGCCCCGCTGGCGCAGCACATGGACAGCGCCATGGCAGGGTTCTCCGCGGCGGAACTGGAAACAGTGACCCGTTTCATGACCGCCATGGTCGAGGCAACCGCCGCGGCCCGGGAAGAATCCGACGACGAAAAACCCAAGGGCGGCCACCCCGGATAAGCCACGGGGCTTGTGGTGTTGGCCGCGAAGAAGCGCCAACCGCAGCCCGGTTGGGAGTAGCGTTTGGTTATGAGTGCGCAGCAGCCAGGGGAAGACGTCTACACGCACGGCCACCACGAATCGGTGGTCCGCGCCCATGCCGCCCGGACCGCCGAAAATTCCGCGGCGTTCGTCCTCCCGCACCTTACGCCGGGAACAGCCCTGCTGGACGTGGGCTGCGGGCCCGGCAGCATCACCTGCGACTTTGCCGCACTGGTCAACCCCGGGCACGTCACCGGCCTGGACCGCTCGCCGGACGTCATCGCCCAGGCACAGGCCCTCGCCGCCGAACGCGGCGTTCCCAATGTTGAATTTGTTGCCGGCAATATCTACGACCTTGACTTCGCGGACGAAACGTTCGACCTCGTCCACGCGCACCAGGTGCTCCAGCACCTGACGGACCCGGTGGAGGCCTTGCGGGAGATGCGCCGGGTGGCCAAACCCGGCGGCATCGTGGCGGTCCGGGACGCGGACTTCCACGGGATGAGCTGGTATCCGGCCATCCCGGAACTGGACGAGTGGATGGACCTGTACCAGCGGATTGCCCGCCGCAACGGAGCAGAGCCCGACGCCGGGCGCCGGCTGGTCAGCTGGGCCCAGTCCGCGGGGTTCAGCGACGTCGCCCCCAGCAGCAGCAACTGGTTGTACGCGACGGCCCAGCAGCGCCGCTGGCAAGCGCGGGTGTGGGGCGAGCGGGTGCTGCATTCAGCCTTCGCGGAGCAGGCCCTGGAGTACGGGTTCGCCAACCCGGCGGACCTGGCCAGGATTTCCGCGGGCTGGCACCGGTGGGGTTCCACCGACGACGGCTGGTTCCTGATCCCCAATGGCGAAGTGATCGCCCGGGCCTAGCGCTGAACCCGAGGCGTGCCGCCCCTAGGATTGATGAGTGGAATTTTCCCTTTGGCTGGCCCTTGCAGGTGCCGGCGCCCTTATCAGCTTCACCCCGGGTGCCGGGGCCATCAACACCATGAGCAACTCGCTGAATGCGGGGTTCCGCCGGTCCATTTGGGGAATCCTGGGCCAGCAGGCGGCCCTGGTGGTGCATGTGCTGATTGTCGCTTTGGGCGTAGGGGTGCTGGTGGCGAGCTCGCCCGTGGCCTTCAACGTGATCCGATACGCCGGCGCCGCGTACCTGGTGTACCTGGGTATCCGCCAGTTCCTGAGCAAGCCCACGGCCGCCCGGGAGGAGGCCGCCGCCCTGCGCGATGAACCGGCGTGGTCCATCTTCCGGCGCGGCTTCTGGGTCAATCTGCTGAATCCGAAGGCGATCGTGTTCTTCCTGGCGTTCACACCGCAGTTCATCCGGCCCGAGCAACCCCTGTTCACGCAATACGCGGTGCTTACCGCCACCATCGTGGCCATCGACATCCTGGTGATGTGGTTCTTCTTCGCCGCGGCCGCCAGGTCCTTCCAGCGCTTCACCAGCACCGAGCCGGGCCAAATCGTCCTCAGCAGGGTCTTCGGCACCCTGTTCGTGGGCGTTGGCATCCTGCTGGCCCTGATCCACTAGCGGCCGGGCGAAGGGCACAGCCACACGGAAGCCATCCCCATATGACAGCCAGTAATTCATATTTACAAACCCGTAAAACATTGTGAACAGCCCGCTAGCCAAGACGGGCAACCAGCGCGCATGCTTAGCTTCATGAACTCAACGTCGAGCCCATACCGTGTCATCACCGTCTGCACCGGCAACATCTGCAGGTCTCCCATGGCCGAGTTCATGCTCGCGGCAGCGCTGGAACGCGAAGGGCTGGACGGGCTGGTGGAGGTGGACTCCGCCGGCACCACCGGCTACGAGGCCGGCAGGCCCATCGATCCCCGGGCCGCCCGCCGGCTGGCGGCAGCACAGTTGGCCTCCGAAAACCATGTCGCCCGGGAGTGGGACCCGCGGTGGTTCAGCGAGCGCGACCTGATCCTGGCCCTGGACATCGACCATTACGCCTGGCTCACCGAGGCAGCACCGGGCCGGGATGCCTTGAACAAGATCCGGATGCTCCGCAGCTTCGACCCGGCCATGGCCGGCCGCGACCGGCTGGACCAGGGCATCGAGGATCCCTGGTACGGCGGCCACGCCGATTTCGACGCCGTCTGGCACCAGATCCACTCCGCCCTTCCCGGGATCGTGGACCACATCAAGTCGGAGGCCCTGCGGGACACGGGACTGCAGCGGCAGGCACGCTGAAAACGGTACGCTCTAGTCCATGAGCCCAGCCCCCGTCATCATCGCCATCGACGGGCGCTCCGGAGCAGGCAAGACCACCTTGGCAGTCGAACTCGCGGCGCTGCTCCGCGCCCACCACAAGGTGTCCCTGTTCCACCTCGAGGACATCTACCCGGGCTGGGACGGGCTCGCGGCCGGCGTCGAACGCTATGTGTCCACGGTCCTCACGCCGCTGAGCAGGGGCGAGGCCGCCACCTGGACCAGCTGGGACTGGGCCAACCATTACGACGGCGATGCCCGGGTAACACTGCCGGCGGAGATCGTCATCGTGGAGGGCGTGGGCGCAGCGTCCGAGCCTGCCCGCCCGTTCCTGAACGCCGTGATCTGGGCGGAGGCACCGGACGACGTCCGACGGACCCGGGCCCTGGACCGCGACGGCGACACCTACAGGCCGTTCTGGGACCAGTGGGCGGCCCAGGAGGAAGAATGGCTGGGCGGCGACAACGTCCCCGGCCGGGCGGACCTGCGCGTCAACAACCGCGCTGACGGCTCCGCGCCCGCAGACCTGTTGCGGCTTCTCCCCTACCTGCCTGCGCTGGCACCGGTGCTCGCCCCGGAATTGTCCGCCCGCCGCGGCCTCCGCCTGCACGCCGAGCGCCTGGACCTGGCACCGGACGCACCGGCCCTGTTCGAATCCCTGTACGGCCGCTCCCCCAACGCCGTTTGGCTGGACTCCTCCAACCACCGGGACGCACCGGCCGCCCCCGGGCAGCCGACGTCCGGTCCGCAGGCGTCAGGTCCGCAGGACAGGACGGCCGCCGAACGCAGCCGGTTCAGCATCATGGCGGACGACGCCGGCACGTTCGGGCAGTATGTCACGCACCGCGCGGGGGTGGGCTTCATCAGCGCGGGTTCGTCCGTGGCGAAGGTTCCGGGCCCGTTCTTCCGCTGGCTGAACACCGTCTGGGGCCGGCGGGCGGTCCGGACTCCCGAGGGCTATCCGGGCGAGTTCACCCTGGGGTGGCTTGGCTGCCTGGGTTACGAACTCAAGCGCGAAACCGGCGGCAGCGACCTTTCCGCCCCCACACCGGACGCCGCCCTGATCTTCGCCGGCCGGGCCGTGGTGCTTGACCATACCGAAGGCACCGCCTGGCTCCTGGCGCTTGCGGCACCTGACGCCGATGAATGGCTGGACCGCGCACGGGCAGCCGTGCAGGCCGCCGCTTCAGCCTCCACGACCCCCGCGGGCCCCGCCGGAGCGGTGGGCACAAGAGCGGTGGGCGCCGGGGATGCCGGCGGCAGCACCGGCGCCGGACGCCCCGGCCCGCCCGTTTTCCGCAGCCGGGACACGGGCGCCCGCTACCGGGCGAAAATTGCGGCCGCCCAGCACGAGATTGCGCAGGGAAACACCTACGAAGTCTGCCTGACCACCACCCTGGAAGCCCGGATCCCGGCGGAGACCCTGGATCCCTGGGCCACCTACCTCGCGCTGCGCCGCCGCAACCCGGCCCCGTTCGCCAGTTACCTGCGGCTGGGCGGCCTTTCCGTCGCCAGCACCTCGCCCGAACGGTTCCTGAAGATAGCAGCCGACGGCGGCATGCGCGCCGAACCGATCAAGGGCACCCGCCGCCGGGCTGCCGATCCGCAGGAAGACTCGCAACTGCGCGCCGACCTGGCCACGTCCGTGAAGGACCGCGCCGAGAACATCATGATCGTTGACCTGCTGCGCAACGATCTCAGCCACTTTGCGGTGCCCGGCTCCGTGACGGTCAGCCGGCTGTGCGCGATCGAAAGTTACGCCACCGTCCACCAGATGGTCAGCACCATCGACGCCCGGCTCCTCCCCGGGGCGGCCCGGGCCGAGGCAGTGGCGGCCTGCTTCCCGGCAGGGTCCATGACCGGCGCGCCCAAGATCAGCACCATGGCCATCCTGGACCGGCTGGAGGCCGGGCCCCGCGGATTCTACTCGGGGGCCATCGGGTACTTCTCGCTCAACTCGGCGACCGACCTCGCCGTCGCCATCCGGACCCTGGTGATCGACGCCTCGGGCGACGGAGCCGCGGACCTGACGCTCGGCGTCGGCGGTGCCATCACGTCGGACTCCGACCCGGACGACGAGTACGACGAGATCCGCACCAAGGCCTTTGGCGTGCTCTCCACCCTCGGCTCGGACTTCCCGGAGGACTGACCCTGGCTTAGCGGAACACGGCGGTCCTACTGCACCGTGGCCGTCAGCCGGGCCACGTTGTCCACATACCGGGCGGCCAGCGGCCGGTTCAGCCAGTCCGCCAGCTTCAACTCGTGGGAGATGTCCCGGTAGGTGTCCTCCACCGCGCGCATCTTGTTGACGATGTCCTCGCCCAGGAGCATCACGGAAACCTCAAGGTTCAACGAGAAGGAACGCATGTCCATGTTGCTCGATCCCAGGACGGCCACTTCGTCGTCGATGGTGAAGTGCTTGGCGTGCAGCACGAACGGCGCCTTGTACAGGTAGATGCGTACGCCTGCCTCGAGGAGTGCTTCGTAGTAGGACCGCTGCGCGTGGTGGACCAGGAACTGGTCGCCCTTTTCGGAGACGAACAGTTCCACATCGACGCCGCGCTGCGCCGCGGTGGTGATGGCATACAGCAGGGAGTCGTCCGGGACGAAATAGGGGCTGCAGATGGAAATCCGGTGCTGCGCGGAGTAGATGAGCGTGTTGAAGAGCCGGAGGTTGTTTTCCGTGATGAACCCGGGGCCGCTGGGCACCACCTGGGCCGTGACATCTCCGGGCTCGGGATTCGCCGGCAGTTGCAGCTGGTGCTCCAGGGATTCGTCGGTCTCGCTCAGCCAGTCGGTGGCGAAGACGACGTTCAGGGTGGTCACGATCGGCCCCCGCAGGCAGGCCATCAGTTCCACCCATTCGCGGCCGGCCTTGCGGTGCCGCGGGTTGTTGTAGGAGGGCTCGATCAGGTTCTGCGACCCCGTGAAGGCGATTTCGCCGTCCACCACCATGATCTTGCGGTGGTTGCGCAGGTCCGGCCGGCGCCATTGGCCATGGATGGGCAGGAGGGGAAGCATCCGCTTCCACTGGATCTTGCCGGCCCGCAGGCGCTTGAGCAGCTTCCGGTAGCCCTTGATGCGCAACGTGCCGATGTGGTCGAACAGGAGCCGCACTTCCACGCCCCGTTCGGCCGCTTCCTCCATGGCGGTCAGAAGATCGTTGGTGATGTGGTCCGAGCTCATGATGTAGAACTCGGCGTTGACGAAGGTCTTCGCCTTCCGCACCGCGTTGGTCATGGCCAGGATGGAGTCCGGGTAGCCGGGGATGAGCTCAACGGAGTTGCCGTCCACCATGGGAAGCGAACCCAGGGTGCGGTTGAGCTCCGCCGCGGACTTCACCCATTCCGGCCCGGGGTAGTCGCTCTCAACGTCCGACAAGGCAGTGATGCCGGCCCGCACGCGGTCGTTAACCTGCTCCTGCTGCGCGCGGCGGCGGCTGGACAGCTGGAAGTTGCCGAACAACAGGAACAGGACGATGCCCAGGAACGGGATGAAGAAGATCCCCAGCAGCCACGCCATGGCTGTGGTGGGGCGCCTGTTGCCGGGGATGATGCCCAGTGCGAGGACCCTGATCACCAGGTCGGCAAAGCCCAGGAGCACCACAACCCACGTCGGCGCGGTGCCGGCAAGCGAAAAAGGCCACAACACGTCAATATCTCCCGGGGAGGTCGGGCTCCGGGGACGGTTCCGGCCGGCGCACTCCGCCCAGCTTAGCGGCGCCGCCGCACTAAGCTGGTGCCATGAGCTCTCCAGCCCCCGTTGTCCTCGTTTTCCTTGACCCTGCCTACCCTGACGGCAGGGTGGCCGACGCCGCCAAACCGCAGCTCCTGGTCACGGACCTGGGCGTCACCCGGGGTGACGGGATCTTCGAAACCATGCTGGCCGTCGGCGGGACAGTCCGGAAAATGCAGGCCCACCTGGACCGGCTTGCAGGCTCCGCCCGCGCGCTGGACCTCGACATTCCGGGGCAGGACGTGTGGCAGCGCGCCATCGCGGCCGCCGTTGCCCGGTACCGCGCCGGGAACCCGCCGTCGGACGCTGCCGCCGACGAACTGGTGGTCAAGCTGGTGGTGACCCGCGGTGTCGAGGGCGCCCCGGCCCCCACCGCCTGGGTGCAGGTCGCACCTGCCGGAGCGGCGGGCCGCCGCCAGCGGGAAACCGGCATCGACGTAATCCTGCTGGACCGCGGCTATGACAGTGACGTGGCCGAACGGGCCCCGTGGCTGCTCCTGGGTGCCAAGACGCTGTCCTACGCGGTGAACATGGCGGCCCTCCGGCACGCCCACAAGCAGGGCGCGGACGACGTAATCTTCACCTCATCCGACGGCCGCGTCCTGGAAGGACCTACCTCCACCGTGCTGCTGGCCCACGTGGAAAAGTCCGACGACGGCACTGCGGTCAAGCGCCTCATCACGCCGCAGCTGGACAGCGGCATCCTGCCCGGAACGTCCCAGGGCGCGCTTTTCGCGGCGGCCAAGGCGGCGGGCTGGGAGCTGGGGTACGGCCCGCTGGAGCCCCGCGACCTGCTGGATGCGGATGCCGTCTGGCTGATCTCCAGCGTCCGGCTGCTGGCCCCCGTGAACCGTATCGACGGCAAGGAAATCGGCACGCCGGCCGTGAAGAAGGAACTGACAGCGGAGTTGAGCGGACTTTTCGCCGGGATCCAGTAGCCGCGCAACAGGGCCACCGGCCCCTTTTGCCCTCCCGGCTTCACCCGTAAGGTGTGGACCATGGACTCGCACAAGCTGCCGATCGAAAACCTCTCCTTTGACGACTGCTGGGAACTCCTCGCCAATGACACCGTGGGCAGGCTGGCCATCGTGGTGGACGAGCATCCCGAAATCTTTCCCGTGAACTACATCGTCCACCTGCGCAGCATCGTCTTCCGGACAGCGCCCGGTTCCAAGCTCTGGGGCGCCAAAATGGAGCGGCCGGCGGCGCTGGAGATCGACGGCTACGACCCCGCCACCGAAATGGCATGGAGCGTGGTGGTGCGCGGCGATACCGGGATCATCGAGGACCAGGCGGTAAAGGACCAAGTGGACGGCCTCGGCCTGGAACCGTGGCAGCCCGGCGAAAAGGCCAACTACGTCCGGCTGAACGCGAAGGCCCTGACCGGCCGCAGGTTCCAGGTCAACCGGCCGGATGTCTGGAACACCCGCGTGCAGGACCGGCGCAGGGCCTCGTTCGAATAATGCCCCGCCGCCCGCTTCCGTTCTAGCCGAGCGCTGCTGCCGCCTGCCGGGACAGCTGTGCTTCCAGTCCGGACAAGAGGATGGTGAGCCCCTGGTCAAGCTCGCTGGCGCCGTCGTAATCTGCCAAGGCCGGGGCCAACGCCCGCAGGTTGGGAAATTCCTTGGCGGGCAGGCGGTGGAGCCCCAGCCGCAGCAGCACCTCGTTCTCTTCGGGGTCCACCACGAACTCCTGCAGTTCGTTGAGGATGTGGCCGTAGAGGAAGCCGTAGTACACGCGGTAGACGTGCAGCGCGTCTGAGGGATCGAATCCGGCCGACACCAGCAGGGAAAGGATCTTCTCCAGCGGCCGCAGCGTGCCCAGCGGGCGCAAGCCGAGGGGCGTGGAGAGTGGCCTGGTCACCAACAGGGGCACCACGTTGGGATGCTGGAGCGCCAGGGTCCGCAGGTTGTGGGCGATCGCCCGCAACTGCGCCTTCCAGTCAGGGTCATCCTGCTGGATGGTGAGCTGGTCCAGCACCAGTTCCGAAACCCCGTCGAGCAAGGCAGCCCGATTCTCCGCATAGCGGTAAAGGCTCATCGGGTCCCTGCCGAGCTCCTGGCCCAAGCGGCGCATGGTCAATGCTTCGAGACCTTCCGCATCCACCATTTCCAGCGCTTTGGCCAGCACGATGTCCCGGCTGAGCCTGGCCTTGGCCTTGCCGGTGCCGGATGGTTTGGGGGAAGTCATGAATTTGTCCTCGCTGCGGACAACTGACCCGAGATCATTCGAGAGGGTTGCCTCATATGTAGTCTACGGGTAAAGTCTACAGTGTAGACAGGCGTTGACGGCGCTCATGATCCCGGTTTCTTTCACAGGATTAATCTATGGACCCGATTGCCACCAGTGCAGGGCATCGAGGTTCGCTGCTGTAGCCGAACGGCGGCGCCACGCACTTAGCGAAGGGACGCCCTCATGGCACATTCCCAGTTTGATCTCTTTCTCCAAGACGCCACCTACTTCGACCAGACCTCCGAGTCCACCCTGGAACGCGACCGCTTCTACGGCCTGTACATGAGCTGGTGCTTCATCAACCAGCACCTGCCGGGTACGGAAACGACCTTCTGGTCAGCGATGAAGACGCGGTTGCCGGGCAGCCGCAAGGGCCTGCGCATGAAAGGTCCGGCTGCCGCCGACTACATCGTGTCCTCGTATCCCGAGCTGGTCTAGGACACATACCCTCCAAGGGATTCCCAGTCCTCACCTGGCACGTGATCGAAATGCTGTGGCACCCACCGTGCCGCAGCATTTTTCATGCCCGGGCCATGGTTCCCAGGTGGAAGATGGGGCCTAGGTGGGAATGATCCGGAACAGGAACCTGGTGCGGACCATCACCCACAGCAGGCCCAGCACCACGGCGTACGCCACGGTGTTGAGGAAGATACTCTCCTGCTGGAGGGCGGGGATGTTGGCCACGACGGCGATCAGCACCACGTGCATGATGAAGACATAGAGCGTTGCGCGGCCCAGCGGGATCAGGAACCAGCCCAGCGCCCACTCAACCGGTTTCCAGTAGGCGCTGAGGAACGCATACGCCGCCACCACCAGCAAGACGACGTTGAGCAGGCGGCCCGGAGCCAGGTAGGTCCGGCCAAAGAGGGCGTCATACATGGCCCGGTAGGTGGCGTCCGGCATCAGCGCCAGCCGGACGTCGTAGTTGTTGGCCAAGTAGGGGTTGCCCCAGGATAGGAAGGCCAGGGCGACTGCAGCCACCGTACAGGCGGCCACCACCCAGGCATGCGCCGACAACCACGCGATAATGCTGCGCCGGTGGTATCCCACCACGAGCCCCAGCACGAACAGCACCTGCCACACCAGCAGCGGAAAAGAGTCCTCGAACTGCGACGGCAAAATCCTGAACCTGGTTCCGGCCCCCACGGCGTACACCGCCAACGATACCACCAGGACCCATACGGCCTTTCCGCGGTTCAACAGGGCCAGGATCAAGGGGCTGGCCAGGAGCAACACCACGTACAGGCCCATCACGTTAAACTGCCAGGGCCCGAACTGCAGCAGCAGGATGGCCGGCAGGACCTGGGGCGGCACCGGGAACTGGAACAGCGACGACATCCCGGCGTAGAGGTCGTACGTCCGGCCGGCACCGTTATGCCCGGCCCCGCCGGTCCCCTGGTCCACGAACGTGGTTAAGGCCTCGGTGTGGAAGAACGGAAGCTGCGCGATGAGGAAGACGCCGATCAGCACCGACAGCGCGGTCACATAGAGCTTCCCCGCCCGGCGGGAGGTGAGGTCCACAACCTTGCCGAAGTCTTCCCTGGCCTTCGGCCCGTAGACCATGCCCACCACCAGGCCGGAGAACAGTACGAAGAGTTCGGCACCCGATACGAAGCCCACGGCCTCCTGGGTGAGCAGCTGGAACAGCGAGACCAGGCCCAGGTGGTTGACCACCACGAAGACAATGGCCATCCCGCGCAGCAGATCCACGCGCGAGTCCCTGTTTCCCGGCTCCTGGTAGCTCCATGCGGTGGCGGCGTTGACCCGGCGGGGAATCTGCCACAGCGCCGCCAGGAGGATGGCCATCGCCACGGCCACGGTCCAGACCGCTGCCCCGGACAGGGTGTTGGCCCGGACATACGATCCGTCCGCGGCCACATCGGTGACCGGCCCGGTGACCACAGCAGAGGACTTCAGCCGGTCCAGCGCAGCTTTGGCGATGGCGGGATTTCCGGTGAGCAGCCAGTCGATGCTGGCCACGCCGGTATCCCGGGTGCTGGTGCGCTCGTCCCACACCACCGCCGCCGTCCTGGCGAAAGCCGGCGAGGTGGCGGTACCCACCACCTGGTCCCACCAGGCCGTCTTGATATCCGCCTCCGGCGGTCCGCCCGCGGCAGGGCTGTAGAACGCCGACGTCTGGAGCAGTAGCGGCTTCCTGCGGACCTCCGCGTAGGCACTGTAGAAGTTCTCGCTGCCCGCGCCGGTCAGCATCTCCTGGAGTTCACCGGCACGCGGCACGGTGTTAACGGCAGCGGCGCCGGCAGTGTCGTCATGGTAGGCAGTCAGGCCCACCCAGTCCACGGCGTCGTCCCCCGGATAGTAGGGGGCGTAGGCGGCGTCGGAGCCGTTCCAGGCGCCGTCGCCGTTGGTGTCCAGGAGGGCGAAGCCGTCACTTCCAGGCTGCGGGGCATTCCTGCTCCGGTCAAAGGGGTAGTCCTTGCCCAGGTACGGCGCCCAGACCATGGCGGCCCGGCCGCCGTCGTCCTTTTTGACCGCTGCCGCGACCGCCTTGAAGGCCTCCCGGTAGGCGGCCGGCTGCTGCCCCCAGGCCACCCAGCTCGAGTTCATGTCCGGCGCAAACCGGATCAACAGCCGGCCCTTGAACCCGGAGGCCAGGTCGCGGACCTTGCCGGCGAAGGCTTCCGCTTCGGAGGCGCCGATCTGGTCCAGCGGCACCGTGGGCTTCACGGTGAGCATGGCGTGGGCGCCCTTGGCCGAGGCCTGCTGCAGGAACCCCTCGATGTTGTTCCGGTCCGAGTCGCGGAACGGCAGGCCGATGTCGTGGCCAAACACGGCCGGGCTCGCACCCAGCCGGTCGGAGAATCCAGCGGCGGTATCCTCGCCCCATTCAAGGACGGCACCCAGCCACGGCTTGCCTTGGTCCGGTACCGCGGAGGCCGCCTGCGCAGCACCGGCGGGCGCCAGCAGCGCCAGGAGCACGACGACGGCGGCGGCCAGGAACGCCCCGGGGGAACGGTGACGGGCACGACGACGGCCGGCCTGGTGGTGCGATGTTGCTGCTCGCATGCTGGCAAGACCCCCCGGTACTCCCACTGTGACGGCAGGGCGGCGCCCCCGGTAGAAACTTTATCGGTCCGGCCGCCTTGCCGCGTTCCCGTGACGCGGTGGTCGCGGGCTCTCAATTACGGAACATGACGACGGCGGCCGTGCGGCTTGGCGGCGCAGGTGTTACGTTTTTGGGGAGTAATGAGTACCGGTGCTAAGCCCTGACTGGCCGGTCGGCAACCCTCCTCTCGCGGCGGGGTGCCTCAGGTGAATACTTGGCATATCGACCGATTCGAGCTGCAAGCGTGAAAGAAGGAGATCCGTCGTGTCTGACGCACCCGCCCCTGACGAAAAATTGTCCTACCGCCTGATTACGGGCCCGGACGACCGCTCCTTCTGTGAGCGGATCTCGGCTGCGCTTGCGGACGGTTACGTCCTGCACGGCAGCCCGGCGGCCACTTTCAACGGCAGCAGCGTCATCGTGGCCCAGGCCGTTGTCCTCCCGGCCGCCATCGCGTCGGCTGACGCCGCGGTGGCCACGGCCGTTGACGACCTGGAAGGCGAGTTCGACGGCGAGGGCCACGCATGAGCTACGCGGGAGACCTGACGCCGCAGGAAGCGTGGGCCAAGCTGGAGCAGGGCGCCATCCTGGTGGACGTCCGCACCGAGGGCGAATGGGCCCACATTGGCATTCCGGATACCAAGGCAACGGACAACGATCCGCTCTTCATCCAGTGGACCTTCCCCGGCGGCATCCCCAACCCCGATTTCGTGAAGGACCTCAAGGAGCAGGCGCCTGAGGACCCGGGCGCTGAGCTCGTGTTCCTTTGCCGTTCGGGCCAGCGATCCATCGCCGCGGCCGTGGCGGCCACCCAGGCCGGCTTCACTTCCTACAACGTCCTGGAGGGCTTCGAGGGGGAACCTGACCGCTACGGCGAACGGACCGTCAACGGCTGGAAGAACCGCGGCCTGCCCACCAACCTCGGAAAGAACTAAGTGACTTTCAATCAAGATGCCCCCGGCTGGAGCCCCGACACCCAGGCTGTCCGCGGCGGGCTGGACCGCACCAACTTCCAGGAAACCTCAGAGGCCGTCTTCCTGAATTCCGGGTTCGTCTACGAATCCGCGGCCGCGGCCGAACGCGCCTTCACCGGCGAGGACGAGCGCTTTGTGTACTCGCGCTACGGCAACCCGTCCGTGGCCACCTTCCAGGAACGGCTCAGGCTGCTGGAAGGCACCGAGGCCTGCTTCGCGACGGCGTCGGGCATGTCCGCGGTGTTCACGGCCCTGGGCGCGCTGCTTGCAGCCGGTGACCGCGTGGTGGCCGCCCGCTCACTGTTCGGGTCATGTTTCGTGATCCTGAACGAGATCCTGCCGCGGTGGGGAGTGGAAACGGTCTTCGTCGATGGCCCGGACCTGGACCAGTGGCGCGAGGCCCTGTCCAAGCCCACCACCGCCGTCTTCTTCGAATCCCCGTCCAACCCGATGCAGGAAATCGTGGACATCGCCGCGGTGAGCGAACTGGCCCATGCCGCCGGCGCCACGGTAGTTGCGGACAATGTCTTCGCCACTCCCCTGCTGCAGCGCTGCGGGGACCTGGGCGCGGACGTCATCGTGTACTCCGGCACCAAGCACATCGACGGGCAGGGCCGGGTCCTGGGCGGTGCCATCCTGGGCACCAAGGAGTTCATCGACGGCCCGGTGAAGCAGCTGATGCGCCACACAGGTCCGGCGCTTTCGGCGTTCAACGCCTGGGTCCTGACCAAGGGCCTGGAAACCATGAGCCTGCGCGTCCGGCACTCCTCGGCCACCGCCCTGCGGCTCGCTGAGTGGCTCGAGGAGCAGCCTGCCGTGAGCTGGGTGAAGTACCCGCTGCTGACATCGCACCCGCAGTATGAGCTGGCGGCGAAGCAGATGAGCGCCGGCGGCACGGTCCTCACCCTTGAGCTGGCGCCCTCGGGCGGGCGCTCCGGCAAGGAGGCGGCCTTCGCCCTGTTGGACGGGCTGCGGATCATCGACATCTCCAACAACCTGGGCGATTCGAAGTCCCTGATCACCCACCCCGCCACCACCACGCACCGCGCCATGGGGCCGGAGGGGCGGGCCGCCATTGGCTTGAGCGACGGCGTGGTCCGGCTCTCCGTGGGGCTCGAGGACGCGGACGACCTCATCCGCGACCTGGAACAGGCCCTGAAGCAGATATAAGGCGTCAGGCCTGGCGGACCCGCAGCAGTTCCGGGGTGTCTTCCACGCCGGAAAGATCCAGGGCGCCGCGCATGGTGGCGTCTACGGCGTGCCGGACCACTGCACCGAAGCCCATATCCTCGGGAGGCGGTCCGGCCAGCGCCCTGTCGCGGGCCCGGCGCTGCTCAGCGGCCCCTGTCCCGCGGGCGATGATGTGCTCCACGCCCTGGCGGGCCATGGCCAGTTCGCCCTGTTCCTGAAGGACAGGCGCCAGGTAATCCACCAGGGAACGGGCTACGTCCGCGGCCGGGGCCGGACGGAAGTTCCCAAAGTCCAGGAGCTCGCCGCCGAGTCCCGAACTGCTGGCCTGCCAGGAGGCCATCCGCAGCAGGACAGTGGGCACGGGCGCCGGGTCCACCCCCTCGCGCCATTCCCTGCCGGCCGATTCCACCAGGGCGCGGACCAGCACGGCGATCAAGGCTGCATCCTCGGCGCGGAGGCAGACGTCCGCCACCCGCACCTCCACGGTGGGGTGGTTGCGGGAGAGCCGCGCGTCGAAATACAGCATCCCTTCATCGAGCATCACGCCGGTGTCCAGCAGCCGGGTGACCACCCTCCGGTAGGCGGGGTACGTCCCGTAGATCGCGGCCGGGCCGGACGTCGGCCACCGGTTCCAGGCCTGGGTACGGTAGCTTTCGAACCCGGTGGGGACGCCGTTCCAGTACGGCGAGTTGGCGCTCAACGCCGTCAGCACCGCCAGCTTGTCGCGGATCCGGTCCAGGACCGCCACGCCCTCTTCCGGCGATTCGATGTAGGTGTGCACGTGGAAACCGCAGGTCAGCTGTTCCTGCGCCGTGAGGCCAAAGCGCTCCAGCATCCTGGCGTAGCGAGGGTCCGGCGTGGTGTGGCTGGCGGATGCCAGCGGAGACGTGGCCAGCGCAGCCACCCTGGCTCCGTTCTTGGCGGCCGCCTGATTGGCCATGGCGCGGCCGGCCCTGATCTGCTCGAGCAGGGCCTCGGACTCCAGGCAGGGCTTTGTCTGCGTCTCGATCTGCTCAAGCTTCAGCTCGGCACTGAGGCCCATCTCGTCGTCGTGATCCGCCTGCTTCCCGGAGTGGTGGAGGTCCGGGTCCACCGGGAGATCGTCCGCAGCGACACGGTGTCCGGCGAGGAGGGCGTCCGCCAGGGCAAGCGGCTCCCCGGACTCCGGATCAACAATCAGGAGTTCTTCCTCGACGCCGAAAGTACGCATACGAACATTCTGCGTCAGGGCCAGGAAATTCCGGGCGCAGCTGCTGATCATGACGAAGCATGAACGCCTAGTCCTGGAAGTACTCCACCTTGGCGCCGATGGTGTTGAGGCGTTCCGCCAGGTCCTCGTAGCCGCGTTCGATCACGTAGATGTTGCGCAGCTCGGAGACGCCCCGTGCGGCGAGCATGGCCAGCAGCAGGCATGCAGCGGGGCGGAGCGCCGGCGGGCAGCCCACCTCCGCGGCACGCCACTTGGTGGGTCCGTTGACGTAGATCCGGTGCGGGTCCAGCAGCTGCACCTGTGCACCGAGCCGGTTCAGCTCCGTCAGGTAGATGGCACGGTTTTCGTACACCCAGTCGTGGATCATGGTCTGCCCGTGGGCGTTCGCGGCGATCACGGCAAAGAAAGGCAGGTTGTCGATGTTCAGCCCGGGGAACGGCATGGGGTGGATCTTGTCCTCGGGCGCGCGCAGCTCCGACGGTTTGGTAGTCACGTCCACCAGCCGGGTGCGCCCGTTGCGGGCCATGTATTCGCCGGAGATTTCGAGCTTCTGCCCCATCTGGCCCAGGGTGGCCAACTCGATTTCCATGAATTCGATGGGTACCCGGCGGACCGTGACCTCGGAATTGGTGACGATGCCGGCCGTAATCAGGCTCATGGCCTCAATCGGGTCCTCGGACGGGAAATACTCGATCTCGGCGTCGATCACGGGCCGGCCGGTGATCCGGAGCGTGGTGGTTCCCACGCCCTCGATGGCCACCCCGAGCATCTGCAGGTAGAAGCAGAGGTCCTGTACCATGTAGTTGGGGCTGGCGTTGCGGATCACGGTTGTTCCCGGCCGGTGGGCCGCCGCCATGATCGCATTCTCGGTAACGGTGTCCCCCCGTTCGGTGAGGACGAAGGAACGGTCCCTGGTGTCCGCGGGAGGCGCCTGGACCGTGTAGAAACCGGCGGTGGCTTCCACGGAGAGCCCGAATTCGCGCAGTGCCTGCATGTGGGGTTCCACCGTGCGGGTGCCGAGGTCGCAGCCGCCGGCGTAGGGCAGCCGGTACTCCCGTGACTCATCCAGGAGGGGGCCCAGCAGCATGATGACGCTGCGGGTTCGCCGGGCCGCGTCAACGTCCATCCCTTCCAGGTCCAAGACGGCCGGGCGGCGCAGGCGCAGATCAGTGTCGTTGAGCCAGGTGCATTCCACGCCGATGCTGGTCAGCACTTCAACGATGCGGTTGACTTCTTCGATCCGGGCGAGGCGGCGGAGCACGGTGGTGCCCCGGTTGATCAGGCTGGCGCACAGCAGCGCCACGCCGGCGTTCTTGCTGCTGTTGACGTCCACCGCGCCGGAGAGGGTGCGGCCGCCCTCCACCCGCAGGTGCGTCATCCTGGGCTTGCCCACGTTGACGATGCTCCGGTCGAAGATGGTCTCCAGCCGCTGGATCATCTTGAGGCTCAGGTTCTGCTTGCCTTGTTCCATCCGGGCGACGGCGCTTTGGCTGGTTCCGAGTTCGGAAGCCAACTGGCCTTGGGTCCAGCCCTTCTCAGTCCGGGCGTTCCTCAACATGGCGGCGACGTGGCCGGCGGTCTCCTGAGTCATGACGCGAATATATCATAAATGAGATAGAAGGTCGCGGTATGGCCATCCGAGGGAGTATCCGGGGTGACCTACCCGCTACATGCGATAGTACCGGCAGGTAACCCTGCTAGCTGCCCAGCCACACCATGTTCCAACGGCCCGCGGCAAGCGCCGCACCGAGGGCGCACCCGGCGATCAAGACGCCACCGCCTACCACCCACAGGTCCAGCACACTGAACGTCGATTCGCGGGCCCAGGTTCGCTGCCCGCCGCCGAAACCCCGCGCTTCCATGGTCACGGCAAGCCTCGACGCGCGGCGGATCGCCTGCACCAGGAGCCCGAAACTTTGGCCCAGGGTCGCCTTCACCCGCTGGACCACGTTGCCGCGCGACCCCACGCCGCGGGCACGCCGGGCCATCCCGATGGTCTGCCATTCCTCGGCCATGAGCCCCACCAGGCGCATCGCCGCCAGGGTTCCCAGGACGAACCGGTGCGGCAGGCGCGCCTTCTGTGCCAGCGCATCGGCAAGGTCCGTCGGATCGGTGCAGCTCATCAGGAGCACCGCCGGAAGGGCGATCGCGAAGCCCCGCAGCAGGAAGCCGATGCCCAGCTGGAGGGAGCCTTCGCTCATGGTCCAGATGCCGGCGTCGAGCAGGATCCTCCCGCTGTCCGGCGCCAGGATGGACGTGCTCCAGCCGCCGATGGCGGCGGCGAGGATCAGCGGCCAGCCCCGCTGCCAGAGCAGGGACACGGTGAGGCCGGCCAGGGGAAACAGGATCAGTTCGAAGACCAGCGCCACGGACGCGGAAACCCAGTCGATGGACAGCGCCAGGACCGCGGTGATCAGCACGACGGCGGCAAATTTGCTCAGCGGGTTGGCCCGGGCAAGAAGGGCGCGGTTGCAGTCCAGGGTCAGCTGCTGCCTCATGGCGCCACCGGTTCCGTGGCGGCCATCCGCAGCTCGGCCCCGCCCAAAGCCCGGGTGAATTCGGCGTCGTGGGTCACGGACACCACGGCCGTGCCGGCGTCCAGGAGTTCGGAGAGGAACGAGGCCAGCTCCGCCCAGGTGTTGGCGTCCTGCCCGAACGTCGGCTCGTCCAGGACCAGCACCTGCGGGCTGGCGGCCAGGACCGTGGCCACGGACAGCCGACGCTTCTCACCGCCGGACAATGTGTAGGGATTGGCGTCCACCAGCTGGGTGAGCCGCAGCCGCTCCAGCAGTTCCTCCACCCGGTCCTTGCCGTGGCCCAGGTGCCGCGGCCCGAACAGCAGCTCGTCCAACACCTTGCCCGTCACGAACTGGTGCTCCGGTTCCTGGAACACGGTACCCACCCGTGAGATCAACTGCTCTGCCTTCCACGCGTAGGGGTCGATCCCGGCACCGCGGCTCAGGTCCACGGCGGCCGACACCTTTCCGGACACCGGTTCAAGGAGCCCGGCAAGGGTCAGTGCGAACGTTGATTTTCCGGCGCCGTTCGGGCCGGTGACGGCCAGCGCCTGGCCGGCCCGGACCTGCGCAGCAACACCCTCCTGGACAGGAACCGGCGGAATCTTCCGGAAGCCTTTGCGGCGGGGACGCTCGCGGGAGACCGCCAGGTCTTCGGCTGCAAGCAGGAGGTTGCCGGTTACGGCGGCCGGGATTCCGGACCGGCGGCGGGTGGCCGGCACATACCCCGGCACCCAGACTCCGGCTGCCGTCAGCATGGCCCGGGCCTCGCTGAGCACCCGGTCCGGAGGTCCGTCCAGGAGCACGGCGGGATCCGAGGCGGAGCCCGGCTGCAGGACCACGATCCGGTCCACCAGGTCCTTCCAGACGGAAACCCGGTGCTCCACCACCACCAAAGTGGCCCCGGTCTTGTCGAGGCAGCGTGCCACGGCGTCCCGGACCTCCAGGACGCCGTCCGGGTCGAGGTTGGCGGTGGGCTCGTCCAGCAGGATCAGCCCGGGACGCATCGCCAGGATGCCCGCCAGCGCCAGGCGCTGTTTCTGACCGCCGGAGAGGGCCGACGTCGGGTGGTCCAGCGGGAGGTGGGACAGTCCGACGTCGGCAAGCGCCTCGTGCACGCGCCCCCAGATGGCGTCGCGGGGCACGGCAAGGTTCTCGGCGCCGAAGGCGACGTCGTCCCCCACCCGGGAGAGGACCACCTGCGTCTCCGGGTCCTGCTGCATCAGGCCGGAGCGGCCGCGACGCTCGCGGGGCGGGGCGCCGTCAACCAGCAACGAACCGGACTCGTCCGCATCGCCGGCCTCGCCGTCGTCGTTGATGTCGCCCAGGACCCCGGCGAGGGCATGCAGGAGCGTCGACTTCCCGGCACCCGAGGGACCGAGCAGGAGTACCCGCTCGCCGGGGCGGATATCCAGGTCGAGGGCGTGGACGGCAGGTTTGGCCCTGCCGGCATGCCGCCAGCCCCAGCCGCGGGCCGTGACGGCGGCAGGGCGCACGCCTCCTGCGGCGTCCTGGGAAGGTGCCATCAGGAGAAAACTGGCTCCGTTGCAGCCTTGCGGGACGCGAAGGAACTCAGCACCCCGGTGCGGGCCAGGCCGCGGGTGGCGAGCCAGGACAACGCGCCCGCCAGCACGGCGCCGGACACCGTGGTCAGGACGATGTAGGCGAGCTTGTCCGCCCCGGAGTAGGCAATGCTCCAGCCCCACGGTGCGAATGAGTCATTCAGGCCGCAGAAGAAGCCCGCGGCCGCCCCCGCCACGAGGGAGACGGGCAGGTTGAACTTGCGGTAGACGAAAACCGCGAAGATGATTTCCGCGCCCAACCCCTGGATGAAACCGGAGAAAAGGACGGAGGCGCCGTATTGGGAACCCATCAGGAGCTCGCCCGTTGCGGCCACAGTTTCGCAGAACAGGGCGGCTCCGGGTTTGCGGATGATGAGCATTCCCAGCACGCCGGGAATCATCCAGCCGCCGGCCAGGATCCCGGTCAAGGGCGGGTAGGCGGCGTTCATGGGGGCCGACAGGGCGGCGGCGCCCTGGTCCCAGGCCCAGAAAATGACCCCGCCGGCGATGGCCACCAAGGCCGCCACCACGATGTCGACGACGCGCCAGGACTTACTGGTGGTCTTCTTGATTGCAGCAGTACTCATGTGATCCTCCTGGGTAACAGGAGGGGAAAGTGGCTCCGGCTGGCGGACCGTTGCCGGTCCGGCCGGACACTTTGAGAACTCGACTCCCTTGCGCCGGTACTAACCGGATCAGGTTCGAGGGTCTGCGGCTGTCCCGCACTCTCAGCGCCCACCTGCGGTTCCCGGCATGGCCAGGTTGTCCGACGGCGGCGCTCCCCTGTCGTTTTTGAATGTTGATGTTCGCGTGTTAATATTGCCCGGTTTGGGCGTGGTCAAGTTTACACCTGGCGGGGGCTGGGCGGCGGCCATGCCGGCTGTTGAACCGGATGTGACCGCGGACCGCCGCCAGCGGGCCCGAGAGGATGCCGGCCATGCCCTTGCCCGGACCGGTCCGGGTGTACGGCTAGGCTGGAGGCAGTCCGTTTTCCGCCCGCAAGGAGTACTAGGAATGAACCTCTTCATCAAGCTGCTCGGTACCGCGGTGAGCCTGGGCGCAGGCCTGGTCGGCACCAAGCTCGTCAACACCATCTGGGAGAAGACCACCGGGCAGAAGCCGCCCAGCGGCAAGGGCGAGGACGTGCCCACCAGCCTGCGGTCGGCCTTGACTTTCGCACTGATCTCCGCGTCCGTCAGCGCCATCATCCAGGTCCTGGCCAACCGGGGCACCCAGCGCGCCATCACCCGCTTCGCCAAGACGCAGGACATCGTCTAGCTACTGGCGGTTTTCGCCGTCGTCGCGGTTGTCCGTCAGGGCAGCCTCGGCGGCGGCTTTTTGCACTACGGCCTCAAGCTCATCGGCGGCGAGCAGCTCCCGGTGCAGGTGCTTGGTGCGGTAGCCGGCCCGGCCCACCATGTGCGCGGACACCGGCACCGTGAGCAGCTGGAAGATCCAGGCCACCACCAGGACCGGCCAAACCCACCAGCTGCGCATCTGCAGCCCAATGGCTGCCAGCAGCAGGAACAGGCCCAGGACCTGCGGCTTGGTGGCGGCGTGCATGCGGCTCATCAGGTCCGGGAAGCGGAGCAGCCCGATAGCGGCGCCCAGGGACAGGAGCGCACCCGCCACCATGAACACCGCGGAGGCAAGGTCGATCCACGCGTCCGCGCCGGAAAAGTCAGGATTCATGGGGGTTCACCCTCCGGTCGGCGACGAACCGGGCCACCGTGACCGACCCGATGAACCCAATGATGGAGATGGCCACCACCAGCATCAGGTTGTTCAGGTGCCGGTTCACGGCCATGTCCACGCACAGGGCCCCGCCCAGGATGGCGAGCAGGACATCGGCCGCAAGCACCCGGTCCAGCAGCGAAGGGCCGCGGGCAATCCTGATGATGGCCCCGCCCGCGGCGAGGGAGAAGATGACGGCCGTGACCGCCAGGACAACGGGCATCATGCGGACGCCTCCATTCGGACGGCTTCAAGTTCTTCGGCGGACCCCATGATGCGGATCAGGCCCGCTTCGATGGACCGGACCTCGTTCCGCAGGCCCTCGATGTCCTGCTTGGAGGTGATGTTGAGTGCGTGCAGGTACAGGGTGGAGGCCGGGCGGTCCACCTCCACCACCAGGGAGCCGGGAATCAGGGAGATCACGTGCCCGGTGGCGGTGACGATCAGGTCCTGGTGGCTCCGGAGCTTCACCGCGACGACGGCGTTGGTCACCTTGGGTCCGCGGACGGTGGCCAGGTACAGGACCTGGCCGCTGGCGACCACCACTTTCGCCAGGAAGGCAAAGGCGAAGGGCACGGCGTACAGGATGTTGAACCGGCCGCTGAGTTCCACCGGCGGAAGGTAGAACAGCCTGGCAACGCCTACCGCCAGCAGGGCACCGAAGAGCAGGTTCCCGGGGCTGAAGTCCTGCCACAGGGCACCCCACACGATTACCAGCCACACCAGGAGGGGAAGCTCCTGCCGCAGCGAAATCCGTTTGCGGCTCATCGTCCTCCTCCCGTCACGGTGGCCGGAACGGCGGTATTGCTGCCGAGGACCGACTGGATGTAGGGGGCCCGGTCGAGCATGTCCCGCGCAGCCTGGTCGGAGAGCCCGAACAGCGGCCCGGCGAACACGGTGAGCGCGACGCCGAGCACCACCAGGCCAAGGGTTGATCCCACCATGGTGCGCGGCAGGAGCGTGACCGTGTTGAGTTTGGCGCCCGGACCGGCGGCGCGCCCCGAGGGGCCGGCCAGCAGCACGGGGTCCGGATGTTCGGCGTCCTCCGGCTTCCGCCAGAACGCCCGGTTCCATACGCGGGCAATGGCCAGCAGCGTCAGCAGGCTGGTCAGCACCCCGCCGATCACCAGTGCGTAGGCCAGCGGGGTCCCCAGCTCAATGCCGGCCTGCAGCAGGCCCACCTTGCCGAGGAACCCTGAGAACGGGGGGATGCCGGCCAGGTTCATGCCGGGGATGAAGAACAGCATTGCCAGCAGGGGCGAGAGCTTGGCCAGGCCGCCCAGCCGGTCAACGGAGGAGCTGCCGCCGCGGCGTTCGATCAGGCCGGTCACCAGGAACAGGCTGGTCTGGATGGTGATGTGGTGGGCCACGTAGAAGACCGCAGCCGCCAGCCCGGCCACGGAGGACATGGCCAGCCCGAACACCATGTACCCGATGTGGCTGACCAGGGTGAACGAGAGCAGACGTTTGATGTCGCTTTGCGCCAGCGCACCAAGGATGCCCACCACCATGGTCAGCAGCGCCACTACCATCAGTGGCGTGTTCAGGGTGTCGCCGGGGAACAACAGCGTCTCGGTCCTGACCATGGCGTACACGCCCACCTTGGTCAACAGGCCGGCGAACACGGCGGTGACGGGTGCCGGCGCCGTGGGGTAGGAGTCGGGGAGCCAGAAGGACAGCGGGAAGACGGCGGCCTTGATGCCGAACGCCACCAGCAGCATGACGTGCAGCAGGGTCCTGGTGCCTTGGTCCAGGTCGCCCAGTTTGAGGGCGAGGTCAGCCATGTTGACGGTGCCGGTTGCGCCGTACACCATGGCGATGGCGATCAGGAACAGCACGGAGGACACCACCGACACCACCACGTAGGTGACGCCGGCGCGGATCCGGGGCCCGGTGCCGCCCAGGGTCATCAGCACGTAGCTTGCGGTCAGCAGGATCTCGAAGCCGACGTAGAGGTTGAAGAGGTCGCCGGAGAGGAACGCGTTGGACACCCCCGCCACCAGGATCAGGTAGGTGGGGTGGAAGATCGAGACCGGTGCGTCTTCGTCGCCGTCGGCCATGCCTTGCCCGGTGGCGTACACCAGCACGGCGAGGCTCACTGCCGAGGAGACCACCAGCATCAGCGAGGAGAACTGGTCCACCACCATCACGATGCCCCAGGGCGGCAGCCAGCCGCCGATGGTCACCGCGGCGGTCCCGCTGTTCCACGCGGACGCCAACAGGAGGCATTCGAGGGCCAGGGTGAGTGACAACAGTCCGATGCTGACCGCCCGCTGGGCCCGGGAGTGCCGGATCAGGAGGAAGGTCAGTGCGGCGCCCAGGATGGGAAGGACGACGGCGAGCGGGGCCAGGCTGGCGATGTTCACTTTTTGCCGCCTTCCGGGCCGGATTCGATGGTGAGCGAGCCGGGCTGTTCTTCCGCGGCTGCCTGTTCGGCCGGCATTTCCCGGCCTCCCGCCGTGACGGTGGCGAGCGGAAACTCGGATGTTTCGGCCGGGATTTCGGCGTCGTCCTCCGCGTCGAAGCTCGGTGTTTCCGCCACCCGGAGGTCCTCCACGTCGTCCTGGATATCGTCCTGGCGGGCCAGGACCCACGTGCGGTAGATGATGCCCAGCATGAACGCCGTGACGGCGAAGGAGATCACGATCGAGGTCAGGATCAAGGCTTGCGGCAGGGGGTCGTTGTAGTCACCGGCGGGGGTGTCCTTGGTGAAGAACGGAGCCAGGCCGGCGTATCCCCCGGTGGAGAGGATCAGCAGGTTGGTGGCGTTGGCCAGCAGCATCAGCCCCAGCAGGACGCGGGTGAGGCTGCGTTCGAGGATCAGGTAGATGCCGCAGGCATAGAGGGCGCCCATGACGATCAGCAGGGTCAGGTTGACGCTCATGCGTTGCCCTTTGCGGTGGTCTCGGCAGGAATACGGTCCGGTTCCTGGTCCTGCTGTGCCGGTTCAGGCCCGGCCGCAGCGGACCGTTCTTCCATGTGTTCATCGATCTCGGCACCCAGGCTGCGCAGCACGTCGAGCACCAGGCCCACCACCACCACGTACACGCCGATATCGAAGATGGTGGAGGTGACGAACTTGATGTCGCCGAAGACGGGCAGCCACACCTCGATGATGGCGGACTGGAACACCTGGCCGCCCAACAGCAGGGGCGTCACGCCGGAGGCAGCGGCCAGGGCCAGGCCGGTGCCCAGCAACGCACCGGCGCTCAGCGGTGCGGCTTCCCTCAGTTCGAACCGCCCGCCGGCCAGGTAGCGGATGGTCAGGGCCAGGCCGGCGGTCAGGCCGCCGGCGAAACCGCCGCCGGGCAGGTTGTGGCCGGCCAGCAGCAGGTAGAGCGAGAAGATGATCATCGAGTGGAACATCAGGCGGGTGACCACCTCGAAGATGATGGAGCGGCGTTCCGGGGCGAGGGTCCTGCCCGCCACGATCCAGGCGTCCCGTGCCGAGGCGGCGAACTTCCGGCTGATGGCCAGCGCCGCACCGTCGCGGGACCCGGGGTCCACGCCGTGGTACCGCCCCACGGTGCCCTCGGCAACGGAGGCGGACCGTTGCAGGCGGTCTCCGCGGCCGCGGACGAAGATCAGGCTGGCCACGCCGGTGGCGGCCAGGGCCAGGACGCTGATCTCGCCGAATGTGTCCCACGCCCGGATGTCCACGAGCGTCACGTTCACCACGTTCAGGCCGCCGCCGCCCTCGTAGGCGAGCTGCGGGAACTGCAGGGACACCGGGATGGCGGTCCTGGCTCCCATGGCGAAGATCGCGGCGAACACCATGGTCACGCCGAAGCCCAACCCGATGATGACGCGCAGCACCCGGTACTTTCCGCCGGTGCGGTCACGAAGCTCAGGAGGAAGGCTGCGCATGGCCAGGACGAACGCCACCAGGATGATGGTTTCCACCAGCATCTGGGTCAGGGCAAGGTCGGGGGCGCCCTGCAGGGCGAACATGAGGGCGATGCCGTACCCGGTGACGGAGACCATCAGCACCGCCAGGAAGCGCTTGTTGGCCTTGACGGCGGCAAGGGCGCCAATCACGATGCCCGCGCCGGCCACGAGCTGCAGCGGCGAGTGCGGGTCCACGAGGTAGATGTCCTGCGGCAGGGCATTGCCGCTGAACAGGATGGCGGTGAGCGGCAGGACGAACGCCACGCTGAGGATTACGGCGAGGTAGAAGTAGAGGGAACCGCGCTGGGTCCGGCCCGTGATCCAGACGGCGGCGTCGTCCAGGGCGCCGATGGTGAGCTGGTAGCCCCGGTCGCCGTCCACCCAGCCCGGAACCCGTGCCTGCACCCTGGCCACGGCGTTGCGGCCGACGTACATCGCCAGGCCCAGCACGAACGTGACGGCCGTCAGCCCCAGTGCCGGGGTGAAACCGTGCCACAGCGCCAGGTGGCCGGCCTGCTCAGCCGGCGTTCCGGCGTCGGGCGCCGTGGAGGCGAACAGCGCCGCGTAAGGCTGGATCCAGGCGTCAACCGGTACCGGCCAGAGCCCGTAGGCGATGGTCAGGAGGCTCAGGACCGCGGGCGCGGCAAGGAAGGAGGGCCGGATGGCTTGAAACGGGGTGGGCTCCACGCCGGGCTTCGCCGCGAAGGCACCCCACATGAACCTGGCGCTGTAGGCGAAGGTCAGGATGGATCCCACCACCAGGCCGGCCAGCACCACCATGCCCCACGGACCGGCATGCGGGCTGGTGGCGTGGTGCACGAACGCTTCGAGTACCGATTCCTTGGCCACAAACCCGGCCAGCAGCGGCACCCCGGCCATGGAGGCCGCACCGATGCCCGCCACGATGCCCAGGGCCCGCGAGGACCGGAAGACGCCGGAGAGTTTCCGCACATCACGGGTCCCGGACTGGTGGTCGATGATGCCCACCACCAGGAACAGCGTGGCCTTGAACAGGCCGTGGGCCAGCAGCATTGCAAGCCCGGCCAGGGCGGCGTCCGGTGTCCCCAGGCCCACCACCATGGTGAGGAAGCCCAGCTGGCTGACGGTGCCGTAGGCAAGGATCAGCTTGATGTCGGTCTGCCGGAGCGCCCGGTAGCCTCCCACCAGCATCGTGGCCAGGCCCAGGCCCAGGACCACGGGCTGCCAGTACGCCGTCTCCGCAAAGCCCGGGGCAAGGCGGGCCACCAGGTAGATTCCCGCCTTGACCATCGCCGCCGCGTGCAGGTAGGCACTGACGGGGGTCGGCGCAGCCATGGCACCCGGGAGCCAGAAATGGAACGGGACCAGCGCGGACTTGGTGATGGCACCCACCAGAATAAGCACGACGGCGGCGCCCACCGTGGCGCCTGACGGTCCGGAGACCAGCGCGGCCGCTTGCTCAAGGATGCTGGAGATGCGGTAGGTCCCTGCGGTGCAGCCCAGCATGATCAGGCCCACCAGCATGGCCAGGCCGCCTGCCGTGGTGACCATGAGCGCCTGCAGGGCGGACCGGCGGGCCGCGAGCCGGGTCCTGGCGAACCCGATCAGGAGGTAGGACAGGATGGTGGTGAGTTCCCAGAAGATGAACAACAGCAGCAGGTCATCGGCCAGCACCAGGCCGAACATGGCGCCGGCGAAGGCAAGCAACTGCGCGCCGAACGCACCGAGGTCCTGGTCTTTCCGTTTGAAATACCGGGCGCAATAAAGCAGCACCAGCGCACCGACACCCAGCACCAGCAGGGACATCACCCAAGCCAGCGCGTCCATCCGGAACGCAAACTCAAGGTGGAGGCCGGGAATCCATTCAAAGACTTCGGATACTGCGCCGGACCCGGAATAGACGGCGTCGTGCTGGAAGGCCAACCAGGCGAAGGAAACAGCCGGGACGGCCGCCAGCGCGTAGAACGCATTCCGGCCCCAGGCCCTGAAGAGGAAAGGCGCCAGGACAGCCACCGAAAAGTGCACGGCAAGGACTGTTATCACTGGTATCTCCGCAACGTCAGGGATTCGATTGTCAAAAGTTGGAGCAGGCGGCAAGAAAGTTAGATCCGGGAGGCTCCAGTTTACCAAGGCCCCGGCACCACCTTTTCTTGTGCGGGGTGGGCCGGGCGGCGAATTCCCCCACGTCACAGGGCTGTGCTCCGCCGGGTGTTCGCCACGGGCGGATACGATTCAACGTATGAACAGCGCCAGCGCTCAGGGGGCAATGCGGCCTGCCTCGGAACTTGAGTCCGGAACCCGGACTTCCACCAAGCGCCGCATCCTGGCGTGGGCCTCCTGGGACTGGGGTTCGGCGGCCTTCAACGCGGTCATGACCACGTTCGTCTTCACCGTCTACCTGACGTCCAACGCCTTCGGCGGGGAGGACAGTGCTTCCGCGGTCCTGGGCTCCGCCCTGGCTGTTGCCGGATTGGCCATCGCGCTCCTGGCTCCGGTCACCGGCCAGCGCTCGGACGCGGGCGGCCGCCGCAAGCTGTGGCTGGGAGTGAACTCGGCCGCCGTCGCCATCCTTACCGCCCTGTGCTTCTTCGTGTTTCCGCACCCGGAATTCCTGCTTCCCGGCGCCTGCCTGATTGCGCTGGGCAATGTGTTCTTCGAGTTCGCCGGCGTGAACTACAACGCCATGCTGGCCCAGGTTTCCACGCCGCAGAACATCGGGAGGGTCAGCGGGTTCGGCTGGGGCGCGGGCTACGTCGGCGGAATCGTGGCCCTCCTGATCGTCCTGCAACTGTTCGTCCAACCGGCTTTCGACTGGGTCGGGGCGTCCACCACGGACAGCCTGAACATCCGGTTGGTAGCTGTCTTCTCCGCGCTCTGGTTTTTCGTCTTCGCCCTTCCGGTGTTGTTCGCCGTTCCCGAACTGCCCCGCGGCACCAATACCGCCCGCCTGGGCTTCCTGGCCAGCTACGGGCTGCTGTTCCGGCGCATCAAGGCCATCTACGCCACCAGTCCGCACACCATTTACTTCCTGCTGGCCAGTGCCGTCTTCCGGGATGGGCTGGCCGCCGTCTTCACCTTTGGCGGCATCATCGCGGCCGGGACCTTCGGCTTCGCTCTGTCGCAGGTCATCTTCTTCGCGATCTTCGGGAACGTGGTGGCGGCCATCGGTGCCGTGATCGGCGGCTTCCTGGATGACAAAGTGGGCCCCAAGGCCGTCATTACGGGTTCCTTGGTGGGGCTCCTGGCCGCCGGGACCGCCATCCTGGTGCTGGGCAACGGAAACTATTCCTTCTTCGGCATGAATTGGGCGGGGAGCACCACGTTCTGGGTGTTCGGACTGTTCCTCTGCCTGTTCGTCGGCCCGGCCCAGTCCTCATCCCGCGCCTACCTGGCCCGCCTGGCGCCGCATGGGGAATCGGGAGAGCTCTTCGGGCTGTACGCCACCACCGGACGCGCCGTCAGCTTCCTGGCCCCCGCACTCTTCACCCTCTGCATCACCGTGGCCACCCCGCTGGTGCCAGCCGGGCAGGCCCAGCGCTGGGGCATCCTGGGCATCATGGTGGTGCTCCTGGCCGGGCTTCTGGTCCTGCTGCCGGTGAAGTCACCGGACAAGGCCCCCATCGCCGTGGTCCCCACTGCCTGACCCTCCCTCAGGCACCCGGCCAGGGCCCGGGCCCGGTGTTGCCAGGCAGACTAGGCTGGAACCATGAACGTGGACGAGACCAACCTGCCCGGCCTGGGCCGCCGGAGGGATTTCATGACCGCCTCGGGGCGCCGCATTGGCGTCGTGGAGCTGCGGGAAGGCCAGACCGAACTCATCGTCTCCACCTGGGACGATCCTGATACCTGCCAGGCGTCGATTCCGCTCACCAGCGACGAAGCCGCCACGTTGGGCAACCTCCTGGGCGGCACCCACCTGGCCATGAAGCTCGCCGAGGAACACAAGGACGTCCCGGGCATCGTTACCCGCCAGTTCTCCATCGCCGCTGACTCCCCGTTCCAGAACCAGCCCATGGGCAAGGCCTGCATCCGTACCAGGTGCGGCGTCTCCATTGTGGCCATCATGCGCGAAGGAGAGGTGCTGCCCTCGCCCGGGCCCGACGTCGTCCTCCACCCTGGCGACCTGCTGGTGGCGGTGGGCACCCAGGAAGGCCTGGACTCGGCGGCCAATATCCTGCGCCACGGCTAAGCCGAATGGACCCGTTGGCCCAGACCCTCATTGAGCTGGGGGCCGTTGTGTTCTGCCTCGGCCTGCTGGCCAGGCTGGCCGGCCGGATTGGAATGTCCCCCATCCCGTTCTACCTGCTGGGCGGACTCGCGTTCGGGGCAGGCGGCATCGTCAAGCTGGAGGGAATGCACGAGTTTGCGCACCTTTCCGGCGAAATTGGCGTCATCCTCCTCCTCCTTATGCTCGGATTGGAATATACGGCTGCCGAGCTTTTCACCGGGCTGCGCCGTTCGTGGCAGGCCGGCGTCCTGGACCTGGTCCTGAACTTTATTCCCGGCGCAGGCCTGGCGCTGGTCCTGGGCTGGGGCGGCGTCGGTGCCATGGTCATGGGCGGGGTCACGTATATTTCGTCGTCCGGCATTGCTGCCAAGGTCATTACGGACCTGGGCCGGCTGGGAAACCGTGAAACACCGGTAGTGCTGTCCATCCTGGTCTTCGAGGACCTCGCCATGGCCGTGTACCTGCCCATCCTCACTGCCACGCTCGCAGGTGTGAGTTTCCTGGGCGGCCTCACCACGGTGGGAATCGCCCTGGCGGTGGTGAGCCTGGTCCTGATGGTGGCGCTGCGGCACGGGCACCACGTCTCCAAAGCCGTCCACAGCGAGAACTCCGAGGTCTTCCTGCTCAACGTCCTGGGTGCCGCGTTGCTGGTGGCCGGCGCGGCGTCGGCCATGCAGGTGTCCGCTGCGGTGGGCGCCTTCATGCTGGGCATCGCCATCTCCGGCGCCACGGCACACAGCGCCACCCGCATCCTCGAGCCGCTGCGCGACCTTTTCGCCGCTATCTTCTTCGTGGCGTTCGGGCTGAACACGGATCCCACGTCCATCCCCCCGGTTTTGGGCTGGGCCCTGGTGTTGGCGGCGGTCACGGCGGGCACCAAGATGCTGACCGGTATCTGGGCGGCGAAACGCGCCGGAATCGCCCGGCCGGGCCGCTTCCGCGCCGGCGCCGCGCTCATCGCACGCGGCGAATTCTCCATCGTGATCGCGGGGCTGGCGGTCGCGTCCGGGGCGGTTCCGCACCAGCTGGCGGCGCTGGCCACGGCCTATGTGCTGCTCATGGCGGTGCTGGGCCCGTTGGCGGCGCGCTACGTGGAACCCTTCGCAAAGGCTGCCATCCGGCGGCCCGTGATCGCGCCGCGGGTTTAGGGCTGCCGCGCCGCCGGATCCAGCGCTGCCGGAGCTAGATGCTGGTGCGGTGGAAGTTCAGGTGGCTGCGGCTGGCCGTGGGACCGCGCTGGCCCTGGTACCGGTTGCCGTACTCCCCCTGGCCGTAGGGGAACTCCGCGGCGGAGCTGAGCCGGAAAAAGCAGAGCTGGCCGATCTTCATGCCGGGCCAGAGCTTAATCGGCAGGGTGGCCATGTTGGACAGCTCCAGCGTGACGTGCCCGGAGAAACCAGGATCGATGAAGCCTGCAGTGGAGTGTGTCAGGAGGCCAAGCCGGCCCAAGGATGACTTGCCTTCCAGGCGGGCGGCGATGTCATCGGGCAGGGTGACGGTTTCGTACGTGGACCCCAGGACGAACTCCCCAGGGTGGAGGATGAACGCTTCGTCCTGCTCCACTTCCACCAGCCGCGTCAGTTCGGGCTGCTCCAGCGCTGGGTCGATGTGCGCGTACTTGTGGTTGTCGAACAACCTGAAGAATTTGTCGATCCGCACATCCACGGACGATGGCTGGACCATCGCGGGGTCGTAAGGTTCCAGCACGATCCGCTGGGAATCAATTTCGGCACGAATGTCGCGGTCAGAGATCAGCACGGCTCCCAAATTACCGTATCGGTTATCCACACCCGCACTTTCCCGTTGTTGCTGTGGCCCCGTGGGGCTAATGTTGCGAATGAAAGCCGCCGGAATGGTCTCCCGGGTAGGCATGACAGAGCTGGGGATGTTGTGAATAAATTGGTGGCACCGTCTTTTATTGGCGTGCTCTGCGCGTTGGCGCTGGTCTCATCGTCCGCCACTGCTCCTCCTGCGCCGCCGTTTGGCCAGGCTTCGGGCACGGCGAGCATCACCCTCGCGGCTCCCTTGGTGCGCGACGCCGGCCGGTCCGCTGCGGCGAACACAGGCGTCGGAAACCTCACGCCGGCCGTGGACCCGGACATCCGGGCCGCTTCACCGCTGCCCGCCTCCACCCCGCCCGCCGCTGCGTCCGCGCCCGCCACGTCATCAACGGCTGCGGCATCCTCCCCGTCCACGCCGTCCACCACGCCGTCCACCGGAGCGCTGCCCGCCGCCACCTCCGCAGCGACGACATCCGACGTGCCGTCCATCCCTCCGCTCTGGGCGCCCGACCACGAACTCGCCGCCCAGGCCCAGCTGGCCGCACCCGAATCGGCCACCGCGCTGCCCTCCACCGAGGCGCTGGTCCCGGACAGCAACGCCGCCGCCATCCTCACGGTCTTCACCAAGATCAATGAGTACCGGGTGGCCAACGGCCTGAACAAGGTGAAATACCACCCCACCGTGGCCGGCCTGTCCCAGGAATGGTCGGACAACATCGCCACCCGGGAGGTGGTGGAACACCGGGCCTCCTTCTGGACAGACCCCCGCGCGATGAGCCCCAACAACGGGGCCGGTGAGATCATCGCCATCCGCACGGACCGCGACGCCGCCCAGCTTGTGGAATGGTGGAAGGGCTCCCCCGGGCACAACGCCATGCTCCTGGATCCCAGGTTCAACGTCATGGGAGCCGGCATCTCCTACACCAACTCCACCTACCAGATCTGGGGAGTGGTGAACTTCTTCGGGTACACCACGCTGCCCGCCGGCACCCTCGATTCCCCGGGCGGCGCCGGCTCCGGCGGGCCCTTCCCGGCACCCCCGCCAAGCCTCTGCGATGCCCCGGTACGGCACATGCCGCCCACCCTGAACCTTTCCGCCGCCGCCATCACCGGCCCGGCTGACCTCGTGTCGGTCGACTCCGCGGGGCAACTGTTGAACAGGGCAGCCACCGGCCCCCGTACCTACGCCGCAGCGAAAGTGATCGGCTCAGGGTTCGCCGGCGCCAAGGAAGTCTTCGTGACGGACTGGGACCGCGACGGCACCTACGACGTCCTGGTCCAGTGGACCACGGGCAACCTGGCCCTCTACCGGGGTATCGCCACCGGCGGCTTCCAGGCGCCCATCACGCTCGGCACCGGCGGCTGGAACACCTTGACCCTGGCGGTGGGAGGCTGGTGCGCCAACAACAGGATGCCCCAGATCCTCGCCCTCGACGGCTCCGGAAACCTGTTCCTCTACCCGAACAAGGGCACCGGCGACATTGCCGACCGCGTCACCATTGCCACCGGCATCACCGCCTCCCGGCTGGCCATGGTGGACTTCGACGGTGACGGCTTCCAGGACATCCTGGCGCTCAAGGCCGACGGCAGTGCCACGCTGTACCGCGGGTGGGGTACCACCACGCTTCGCGCTGAGGCACGTCCCACCGTAGCCACGGGATGGACGGACGTCACCGGGATCCGCGCGCTGCGCAACGTCACCGCGCTGAACTCCCGGGGGGTGGCACTCCGCCGGGCAAACGACACCGTGCAGTACTGGGACCTGGGCTCCGGAAGCCTCGCGTCGCCGTCGAACCTTGCCGGGCCCTGGACCGGCCAGCGGCTGGCGCAGTAGTCCCGGGAGGTGGGGCCGCCGGCTCCGCAGGGTTCAGAGGGCGGGCTGGAGTTCCAGGACGTCCTTCAGCCGATCGAGCTGGCCGACGTCGGAGCTGACGCGGCGCTGCAGCATCCCGTCCAGGAGCCCCAACCGGTTGAAGATGCTGAACCGGCCTTCGCGTTTGGCCTCCACGGCGAACCTGACGCGGGTGCCGGAGCCTTCGGTGCTGAGGTAGTACCCGCCCCAACGGGTGGCGGGCCCGGAAACGATGTGGAATTCGATTTCAGCCCCGGGCCGGATATTGGTGATTTCCAGCTCCGCCGGAATGCTTAGCCCGGAGCGGCCGGCCACCATCTTGCGGTAAACGGCGCCCTTGCTGTCGGCCGGACCCTGCACGAGCTTGACACTGCGGACGTCGTGCCGCCAGGAGGGGAGGTTGGTGGCGTCAAGGAGGTACTGGTAGACGGCCATGGCGTCACGCTCAATGAGGACCTCGTTTTCTGCGCTTGCCATGAAGATATTTCCTGTGGTTGACGTCGGCTGCCGCAGTAGTTGCCTCCCCCAACGTGGCCGCTACCCGGATCAGGTTAGCCAGCGCCCGTCCGCCGGACCTAGCCGGCAGGGCCGACGTTATTGAAGAGTTACTGGATGACGCCGCAGGGTTGGAGGACACGCAACGCCCCGCTTGCCGGGTTGGCGGGGAGCCCCTCGATCTGCGCTAAGCTAAGTTCTGCCCCGCGCGAATGGGGGGCACTGCGGCTGTAGCTCAATGGTAGAGCGCTAGCTTCCCAAGCTTGATACGCGGGTTCGATTCCCGTCAGCCGCTCTGAAACCTCCCTCCCCGCATGTTGCAGCCACCCCGGTGCCCATTAGGTGCAGGGGTGTAGGGTCGGTAGTCAGGAACCCTTTCGGTTCCGCTACAGGAGCAATCATGGCTGACAAGTCCCCGCGTCAATCGGCATCAAAAAAGTCCGGCAAGTCCATCAAGGAAAAGCGCGCAGACAAGAAGGCCGCCGCAGCGCCGGCCAGCTCCCTGGACATCACGTCCACCAAGGCCGCAAAAAAGAAGTGAGCGGCCACGAACCCCGGCTGAGCCTGGGCGTCCTGGCCTCCACGCGAAAACCGGACGAGCGCCGCGTACCCATCCACCCCCTGCACCTCGAACGGATCGCCCCCGCACTGCGGCAGCGCATCATCCTGGAGCAGGGCTACGGCGAGCGCTTCGGCGTCCCGGACAGCCACCTTTCCACGCTGGTGGGACGCATGGCGGCCCGGGAAGAACTGCTGGCCGCGGCCGACGTCGTCCTCCTGCCCAAACCGCAGCCGGAAGACCTGGCGGAGATGCGGGACGGGCAGGTCCTCTGGGGATGGCCGCACTGCGTCCAGGACCGGGCCATCACCCAGCTGGCGATTGACAAGAAACTGACCCTCATCGCGTTTGAGGCGATGAACCACTGGGCCAGCGACGGCGGGTTCGGCCTGCACGTGTTCCACAAGAACAATGAGCTGGCCGGCTACTGCTCGGTCCTGCACGCCCTTGCGCTGACGGGTTCCACCGGGGACTACGGGCGCCGGCTAAGCGCCGTCGTGATTGGCTTCGGCGCCACGGCGCGCGGGGCGGTGACGGCGCTGAACGCGCACGGCATCCACGATGTCCAGGTGCTGACCAACCGCGGCGTAGCAGCGGTGGGCGCCCCCATCCATTCAGTGAACATCGTGCAGTTCGACCACGACGACGAGGCTCCCTTCCTGAGCCAGGTCATCACCGAACGGGGCAGGGTTCCGCTGGCACCGTTCCTCGCCGAGAGCGACATCGTGGTCAACTGCACGCTGCAGGACCCGAACAACCCGCTCACGTACCTGCGGACCGAGGACCTGGCAGCATTCAGCCCCGGCAGCCTTATCGTTGATGTTTCCTGCGATGATGGCATGGGCTTCAGCTGGGCCAAGTCCACCACGTTTGCGGCTCCGATGATCACGGTCGGCGACCACATCAACTACTACGCGGTGGACCACAGCCCGTCCTACCTCTGGAACTCCTCAAGCTGGGAGATCAGCCAGGCGCTTCAACCGTTCCTCGAAACAGTCATGGGCGGACCGGCAGCGTGGGACGCGAACGACACAATAGCGCGGGCCATCGAGATCCGCGACGGCGTCATTCGAAACGAGGCTGTGCTGCAATTCCAGGAACGCGCCGCGGAGTACCCGCACCCGGCGTTGCAGCTGGCAGCCCTCTAGGCAGCTCCCCCCGAAGGGCAACCGGGCACGGCGCCGACCCCGGTTGCCCCAGTAGCGCCTGCGGCCCCTATTAGGCGCCGGGTTTTTGGGGCGCCGGGGTTTTAGGCGCCGGCGTGCCGGCTGACGATCCGCAACGGGTGGCGCCCCTTCAGGTCCATCCGGAGCTGCAGGCCGCCCTTGCGGGCCAGCACGGACCCCACCGACAACGCGGCCAGCGCGGGTACGCCACCGGACACCAGCAGCGCGGCGTGCGGGTTCACATGCTCGGCGATCCAGCCCAGCATGGGCCCGCCCAGCGCCTGGCCGCCGATCAGCACCATGATGTACAGGCTCATGACCCGGCCGCGGATGGCCATGTTGGAACTGACCTGCACCAGTTGGTTGGACCCGGTGAGGAACATCAGGCACCAGAACCCTGACAGGACCATGACCGCCCCGAACCACACCATGGACGGGGCAAGGGCAGCCAGGCAGAGCATCAGTCCGTACATCCCGGCGCAGAACACCACGGACCGCAGGCGCAGCTGCCGACGCCGGGTGGACGCCACGGCGCCGAACAGTGCCCCGAGTGCCACCAGGGCGTTGAGGAGGCCATACCCGCCGGCCCCCACCTGGTAGACGTGGTCCGCGAACGCGGCAAGCAGCACCGGCAGGCTCATGGCGAACACCGCGATGAACCCGGCCATGAGCCATGGCCAGTAAATGGTGGGCTTGCTCAGGGCGTAGCGCAGCCCCTCCCGGAGCATGCCCTTGCTTTTGGGCGTCGGGGCGCTGACGAAAAGCTGGTCCTTGCGCAGGAGCAGGAGCATGGTCACCGTGGAGCAGCAGGCCAGCGCGTTCGCCGCGAACGCCCAGCCGGCCCCCACCGCCGTCAGGAGCAGCCCCGCGATGGCCGGCCCGATCAGGCCGCCCAGCTGGAAGGTGGTGGAGTTGACGCTGATGGCGTTCCGCAAGTACTTGGGGCCCACGAGCTCGTTGACGAACACCTGGCGGGCGGGCTGGTCAAGGACGGTCACCAGGCCCAGGACAAACGCGATGACGTAGACGTGCCACACCATGATCACGCCGGTCAGGGCCAGGACGGCCAGCGCCGCCGCAAGGACGGCGGCCACGCTCTGGCACAGGATCAGGATCTTCCGTTTGGCGAACCTGTCCGCGATCATCCCGCCCCAGGGGCCAAGCACCAGGGACGGCATGAACTGCAGGGCCACCGTGAACCCCACGGCCGTCACGGATCCCGAGAGCTGCAGCACCAGCCAGTCCTGGGCGATGCGCTGCATCCAGATGGCGATGACGGCGATGAAGTGGCCCATGGCGAAGATCCGGAAGTTGGGCACTTTCAGCGAGATGAAGGTGTGCCGCCAAGGCAGCTTTTCAGGGACGACGGCGAGCGGCTGGGTCTGGTTATCCGGCGGCGCTGAGCCCGCCGCGTCGATAACTGGCTGGGTGACGGAGGCCGACGAAGGCGGTGGGGGTGCCACAGGTGTGTCCTCAAAATTGCGGGCGGTCTGGGATGTCTTTAACGCTAGGCTGGCGGAGCCAATTATGGAGCGGTATGGTCCCTATAACTCGTATTGCAAAACGCAATACACGCCGACTGTGAATGCCGCGGGAGTCCCGAGATGTTTGAACCAGCCCAACTGCGATCCTTCCTTGCGGTGGCCGATACCCTGAGCTTCACCAAGGCCGCCGAACGCCTGGGGCTGGCGCAGCCCACCATCAGCCAGCACATCCGCAAGCTTGAAACGGCCGCCAAGCGCAGCTTGATCGCCAGGGACACCAGGGACGTGCGGCTCACCGACAACGGCGACGCCATGGCCGGATTTGCCCGGAATATCCTCGCGGCCCACGATGCAGCCGCACGCTACTTTTCCGGGTCCGCAATGCGCGGGCGGCTGCGGTTCGGCACGGCGGATGATCTCGCCATCACCGGGCTGCCGCGGATCCTGCGCGAATTCCGGCAGATCTATCCGCAGATCAACCTGGAACTCACGGTGGGCCAAAGTGACCAGCTCTACCGAAAACTCAACGCCGGCCAACTGGACCTGGTTTTCGTAAAGTGGGTGGCCGGGGCGAAGGACGGCACGGTGGTCCAGCATGATTCGTTCTCGTGGGTGGGCCTTGAACAAACGTCACTGGAACCCGGAACGCCCGTGCCGTTGATCGCCTACCCGTCCCCCAGCCTCAGCCGGAAACTTGCCATCGATGCCTTGGAAGCCCACGGCCGGACTTGGCGGATCACCTGCACCACCCGCCAGATCAGCGGGGTGCTCGCGGCCGTCCGGGCGGGCATCGGCGTTGCCGTCATGCCCACGTCACTGGTCCCGGATGACCTGAAGATCATCACCCGGCGCTTCGACCTGCCCGCGGTGGGAGATGTGGACTTCACCTTGATCCGCAATCCGCTGGCAAACTCAGAGGTAATTGACGCCCTCACCCAATCGATCGTTGGCCGGACCATTAACCGCCAAACTTAACCCCGTGGCAGCCCGAATTCCAGCATTTGGCGGGATTAGGGGGACCGTGTCCATTGATAGGGGAGGTGCCATCCCCTATGCTCTATTACCAAGGTCAAGCAGCAGGCCGCGTTCACTAACACAGACGCGCGTCCGCATGCCGGCCGCGTTTGGGACAGGCAGCCAATGACGACAGCCAGGAACACCCATCTCAACTCCGCGCACGCACGCCCGTACGCCGAGGCACGGCCTTCCACCCGCCAGAGCACCCTCGGCAGCGGACGGGCTTCGGTTGATACCGGATACGTCGGCAAACCCACCTGCGACAAGTGCCGGACCGACGAATTCGTCTACCTTGAGTCCTATATTCCCCCCACGTACCGTCGCGACGGCAGCGTGGCCGCACTGGGCGAAGTGGCCTACACCTGCACCCACTGCGAGGAATTCTCGGCCCACAACGTCCCAGTGACCTGGACGCCGCCCGGCTGGTACTTGGGCTAAAGAAACCGGCCAGACACACTGCATTAGAGACAAGGCCGGGCAGCCACCGTTCAGTGGCTGCCCGGCCTTTCCTTGCGCCTGGCTGCGGCGCGCGGGTTTCCAGGGATCAGAGCCTCAATGGCTCAGATCAGTGCGTCGGAGAGGTGGTTCGGGGTTCCGAACCGGTGGGCGGTGATGCTGACGGCCTGCTCGTGCAGGAACGGCAGCAGCTCCACCCGCCCGGCCTCCGTGACCGAATGGGCGTACACCGCAAGGTCGGGCCGTCCGCCGGTCGCCTCGGCAAGGGCGGATGCATCGCCGCCGATCAGGCGGATGCGGCCGCCGGACAGCTTGCCCGCGGAGGCGAGGCGTCCTGCCGAAGCCAGCCAGCCGGCGTCGGACTCCACCGTCACTTCAATATCCTGTGCGGTGAGCACGGCACGCAGCTGGGCCGGAAGTTCGACGGCGGTGGAAACGGTGAGCGCGGAGCCCGCCAGCACGCCGGCCGCCACGGTCCGTACGAGGTGCGACAGCGGAGCACCTTCGGACAGGCGGATCGTGACGGGGAGGTTCCGGTAGCGGAAGACGTTGCGTTCCGCGCTCAAGCCCGAAACGTCCTTGGCGGTGCCGAACTCCCCGGCCCAGGCCTCGGCGTCGGACGCCAGTGCCCGCTGGACCGATTCCAGCGCTGCGGCGCCAAGAACCGGTGCGGCTGCGTCCAGGACCCGGCGGACACCCCCGTGAGTCACCGGGGCAGTGGCGGTGCTGGTGGCAGGAACCCAGTCGCCCAGGCCCGCCAGGTAATTCGGGCCGCCCGCCTTGGTGCCGGCTCCGACGGCTGACTTCTTCCAACCGCCGAAGGGCTGGCGCTGCACGATGGCGCCGGTGATGCCGCGGTTCACATAGAGGTTGCCGGCCTGGATGGTGTCCAGCCAGATGCCGAGTTCCTCCGTGTTGAGCGAGTGCAGGCCCGCCGTGAGTCCGTACTCGATCTGGTTCTGGATGGCGATGGCTTCTTCCAGCGTCGCAGCGGTCATCACACCCAGGACCGGGCCGAAGAACTCGGTCAGGTGGAAGTAGGAGCCGCGCTTGACGCCGTACCGCACGCCGGGGCTCCACAGCCGCCCGGTGCCATCCAGCTTCTTCGGTTCCACGGCCCAGCTTTCGCCCTCGCCAAGCGTGGTGAGCGCGTTGAGGAGCTTGCCGTTGGCGGGCTCGATGATGGGGCCCATCTGGCTGGTGGGATCCTGAGGGTAGCCCACCTTGAGTGAGGTGACGGCGTCGATCAGCTGGTTGTGGAACCGCTTGGACGTGGCCACGGAGCCCACCAGGATCACCAGCGAGGCCGCGGAGCACTTCTGGCCGGCGTGGCCGAATGCGGAGTAGGCCACGTCCTTGGCTGCCAGGTCCAGGTCGGCGCTGGGGGTGACGATGATGGCGTTCTTGCCGCTGGTTTCGGCCAGCAGCGGCAGGTCCTTGCGGAAGGAGCGGAACAGTTCGGCGGTCTCGTAGCCGCCGGTGAGGATCACGCGGTCCACGGCCGGGTGGCTGATCAGCTGGCGGCCGAGCTCCCGCTCCCCCAGCTGCACCATGATCAGGACGTCCTTGGGGACGCCGGCTTCCCACAGGGCTTCGACCATCACGGCACCGCTGCGGGCGGCCTGCTTGGCGGGCTTGATCACGACGGCGGACCCGGCGGCGAGTGCCGCAAGCGTGGAGCCTGCGGGGATGGCGACCGGGAAGTTCCATGGCGGTGTGACGACGGTGAGCTTGGCTGGGACGAACGTGGCGCCGTCGACCGTGTCCAGCTTGCGTGCGGACTCGGCGTAGTAGTGCGCGAAGTCGATGGCCTCGCTGACCTCGGGATCGCCCTGGTCGATCGTCTTCCCGGTCTCGCTGGCCATCACCTCGAGGAGATCGGCGCGGCGGGCCTCGAGGATGTCGCCGGCGCGGTGCAGGATCTCGGCGCGCTCGTTGCCGGAAAGCTTGCCCCAGGCTTTGCCCTTTTCCACGGCGGTTTCGATGGCGGTGTTGAGCGCGGCTTCGCCGTTGATGAAGGCGGCCTCAACAGCGGCGTTGCCCAGGGTGGAGGACGGGACGCGTTCCAGGATGGCCCGGCCCCAGGTGCGGTTGGCCGGCAGCGCGGGGTCGGTATCGGGGGTGTTCCGGAATCCGGTGTGCGGCAGGGCCTCCGGGGCCTGGTTCCGGTCCTGCCTGCGGTTGGGCAGCGGAACGGTGTTGTCCAGGGCGTCCAGCGAGGACAGGAACCGCTGCTTTTCCCGCTCGAACAGTCCCTCGTTCTCACTGAGCTCGAACACTGCGGACATGAAGTTTTCCTGGCTGGCGCCCTCTTCGAGGCGGCGGATCAGGTAAGCGATGGCGACGTCGAACTCGGCCGGGTGCACCACCGGGGTGTAGAGCAGCAGGGAGCCGACATCCTTCTTGACGGCTTCGGCCTGGCCCTGTGCCATGCCCAGCAGCATCTCGAATTCGATACCCTGTTCTGCGGCATCCGCGATGCCGCGCTGCTTGGCCAGCAGCCAGGCGAAGGCGATATCGAAGAGGTTGTGGCCGGCCACGCCGATCCGGATGTTCTTGATCCGGTCCGGGTGCAGCGCATAGTTGATGACCCGCTTGTAGCTGGTGTCGGAGTCCTGCTTGGAGCCCCAGGTGGCCAGCGGCCAGTCGTGCAGCGAGGATTCCACCTGCTCCATGGGGAGGTTGGCGCCCTTGACCACGCGGACCTTGATGCCGGCCCCGCCGTTGGCGCGGCGCGCGGCGGCCCAGTCCTGCAGCCGGATCATGGCGGACAGTGCGTCCGGGAGGTAGGCCTGGAGCACGATGCCGGCTTCGAGGTCCTTGAACTCCGGATTGTCCAGGATCCTGGTGAAGACCGCGATGGTCATATCCAGGTCCTTGTACTCCTCCATGTCCAGGTTGATGAACTTGGCCTTCCTGCCAGGGCCCGCGAAGGAGGCAGCGCGCCGGAACAGCGGGGTGAGCTTGTCGACGACGTGCTCCACGGCTTCCTCGAAGGCCCAGGCCGAGTGCGGGGCCACGGTGGAGGAGACCTTGATGGAAACGTAGTCGACGTCGGGGCGGGCCAGCAGGGTGTGCGTGCCCTCCAGCCGGCGGGAGGCCTCGTGCTCGCCGAGGACCGCCTCGCCGAGCAGGTTGACGTTGAGCTTGATGCCGTCCTTCTTGATCTTTGCGATGGCCGGTCCCAGCTTGGCATCGGTGGCGTCAACGATCAGGTGGCCCACCATTTCGCGCAGGACCTTGCGGGCCACGGGGATGACCACCTGGGGCAGGACGGGGGCCATGGTCCCGCCGAGAGCCACGGCGCGGCGCATGTACCAGGGCAGGAAGGCCGGAACCTTGGGGGCCAGTGCGGCCAGGTTGCGGGCGGCTACGTTCAGGTCCTCGGGGCGGACCACGCCGTCCACGAATCCAACGGTGAACTCCAGGCCGTTGGGGTCTTTCAGCACGCCGGCGAGCTGTTGGGCGGAGGCGTCGACCGGAACCTTCGACGCCTCGGTGAGCCAGCGGCGGACCAAGGCGACCGCTTCGTCGGCGAGTGCCTTCGCCTGGGGGACGTCGACGTCGACCGTCTGCGCCGTGGCAGCGACGGGGGCTGCAGGTTCCATTGCAACGTGGGTCATGGTTTTCCCGTTCTTTCCTGGGGTTGGGAGGAGGTCTTTCCACCAGTATGAGCTTCGAATCACATAAGATAAAGCGATCTTTTCCAACCAATACAGGTTAGGAAAACCAATCTTTTAGCCCCTTTCGCAACCCCCGCTCACCTTCGACAGTCAAACCCCCAACCCCCGCTCAGATCCTGCGAATAAATTCCAAACGCCCGCTCACATTCTGCGACTAAACAGCGAAACCCTCCTGCACGTGATGCGCAGGAGGGTCCCCTGTTCTTGCAAGATGTGAGCGGGCGTTTCAGGAACCGCCGCCAGATGTGAGCGGGCGTTTCAGGAATTACGGTCGGATGTGAGCGGGCGTCGGGAAGGGGTCAGGACAGGGGGCGGTGCGTGTCCGCGAGCTCCTGGTGGCGCGGGCTGTTGGGGTTCATCAGCGAGTGCTTGCGTCCGTAGCCGAAGTAGATCACCAGGCCGATGATGAGCCACACCACAAACCGCAGCCAGGTTTCCCAGTGCAGCTGCAGCATCAGGAAGGCCGAGGCGAGCACGCCGAAGGCCGGGATCACGGGCATCAGGGGCAGGCGGAAAGTACGGGGCGCGTCCGGCCGCTTGTAACGGAAGATGATCACGGACAGGCAGACGACGACGAACGCGGCCAGGATGCCGATATTGGTCAGGTCCGCGACCGCCTTAATGGGGAAGACGCCGGCCAGGAAGGCGGACGCGATGCCGCCGATCCAGGTGACGCGCTGGGGGGTACCGTTGCGGTCCGTCTTGGCGAACCAGCCCGGCAGCAGGCCGTCGCGGCTCATGGAGAACCACACGCGGGTCACGCCCAGGAGGAAGGTGAGCATCACGGTGAGGATGGACAGCACGGCGAACACCGAAATGATGGTGGCAATAACCGGCAGCCCCACGGACGTGAACGCGGAGGCGAAGCCCGCCTTGGGGTCGATGTCCTTGTAGTTCTGCATGCCGGTGAGGACAAGCGTGGCGGCAACGTACAGCAGCATGGCAATGATGAGCGAGAGCACGATGGCCTTGGGCATGTGCTTTTTGCCGTCCTTGGCTTCCTCGGCCGCGGTGCTCATGGCGTCGTAGCCGAATACAGCGAAGAAGACGGTGGCGGAGCCGGCAACCACGGGGCCGAAGCCGCTGGGCATGAACGGGTTGTAGTTATTGGTGTCGATGTAGAAGACGCCCAGCCCGATGATGAAGAGGATCAGGACCACCTTGATGCCCACCGCCACGAGTTCAAACCGGCCGAACGCCTTGGTGCCGCGGGAGAGGATCCAGGTGACCAGGAGGCAGACCAGGATGGCGGGAATGTTGACGATGCCGCCCTTGCCTTCGTCAAAGGTGGAGGTGACCGCGGCCGGCAGGTGGATGCCGATGCCGGCGAGGAAGGCGTCAAGGTAGCCGGAGATGCCGATGGCCACCACGGCGACGATGGCAATGTATTCCAGCAGCAGGTCCCAGCCGATGAACCAGCCGATCACCTCGCCGAGCGCTACGTAGCCATAGGTGTAGGCGGAACCGGCACGCGGGATCATGCCCGCGAATTCCGCGTAGGAGAGGGCGGCGGCCGCTGAGGCGAGGCCTGCGATCAGGAACGAGATCAGCACCGCGGGCCCCACCCCGGGAGTTCCGTCGCTGCCGGCCGCCACCAGTCCCGCGAGGGAGAAGATGCCGACGCCGATAATGCCGCCAACACCGATGGCGGTGAGCTGCCACAGCCCGAGGGACTTGAAAAGGCCGCTGTGTTTGCTTTCTTCTTCGATGTCGTCGATGGGCTTGCGCCGCATGATCGACTGGGTCATGTCTCTACTCATCAGGAACTCCTGCTGTGGGGTGCGACCCCGCCGCGGCACGCCAGGGGATGGCTGTGACGGGGGTAACTCGGTTCCAACAGTATGCGTGGGCGCTTGCATTAGATAAAGTGAATCCTTCTAACCAATATTCGTTAGTTTCAGTTAGGAATCCGCTATGCTTGACGTCCGCCGGCTGCGGCTCCTGCGTGAATTGAGCATCCGTGGAACGCTCGCGGAGGTGGCGGAGGCGCTCCAGTACAGCCCGTCGTCCGTCTCGCAGCAGCTCGCGCTCCTGGAGAAGGAAGTCGGCGTCGAATTGCTCCGCAAAACCGGCCGCCGGGTACAGCTCACGCCCCAGGCCGAGGTACTCGTGGCGCACACCGCGCAACTGCTCGAAACCATGGAACAAGCCGAGGCGGACCTAGCCGCATCCCTGACCACGGTGACCGGCACGGTGCGGATTGCGGTCTTCCAATCGGCCGCGCTGGCGCTGATGCCGGACACCCTGACGCGCATGGCCGCCGCCTACCCCGAGGTGCGGATCGAGATGATCCAGCGGGAGCCCGAAACGGCACTGCACGAGACGTGGGCGCGGGACTTCGACCTGGTGATCGCGGAGCAGTACCCGGGCCACGCCGCCCCGCGCTACCCCGAGCTGGACCGGGTAAAGCTGACCACCGACGCCATCCGGCTTGCGGTTCCCCCGGCGTCCGACGACGGCCCGGCCATCCGGTCACTGGCGGACACTGCGGACCTTGCCTGGGTCATGGAACCGCGGGGTGCCGCGTCCCGGCACTGGGCGGAGCAGGCCTGCCGCAGTGCCGGGTTCGAGCCCGATGTCCGTTTTGAAACCGCTGACCTGCAGGCCCAGGCCCGCCTGATCGAGTCCGGCAACGCGGTGGCGCTGATGCCGGACCTGGTGTGGACCGGCCGCGGCACCACAGCGCAGCTCCTGGAGCTTCCCGGCACGCCGCACCGCACCATCTTCACCTCGGTCCGCCGCTCCAGCGTCCAGCGCCCGGCAATCCTCGCGGCCCGCGAGACGCTCGCCGCAGCCGCCGCAGCCGTGGCGGGGACGGACGCCGGGTGACCGGCCGCCGTCGTCCGTGACCAATGTGTTTCCTGCGTCACTGCGGGCAACGGAGCACAGGTCTAGACTGGATCCGTTATGAATCGAACAATGTTCAAGTCCAAAATCCACCGGGCCACCGTCACGCACGCCGACCTGCACTACGTCGGTTCGGTCACCGTTGACCTTGACCTGCTCGAGGCTGCGGACATCCTTCCCGGCGAGCTGGTGTCCATCGTGGACGTCACCAACGGGGCACGGCTGGAGACGTACACCATCGCCGGTGAACGTGGCTCCGGCGTGATCGGCATCAACGGTGCAGCGGCGCACCTCATGCACGAGAACGACATTGTCATCCTGATTACCTACGCCCAGATGACCACCGAGGAAGCGAAGGCTTACGAGCCCCGGGTGGTCCACGTGGACCAGGGCAACCGGATCATCCAGCTGGGCAACGACCCCGCGGAGGGCCTCACCGCCGGCACGATGCGTCCGCCGTTCGCGCTGAACAATGCCACCCTCTGAACCCGGAGCGTGAAGTCCGGTAGACGCTCCCGCCGCGGCCGCGGAGGGATCCCGTGCTAGGGGTCCTGGCAGGATTCTTCGTGGTTTGGTGCATCATCCTGGTGGGATGGTTCGTGGGCCGGCAAAAAATCCTCGGCGAGAACGCCCGGCCCGTGCTGAGCGGTCTGACTTTCTTCGTGGCAAGCCCGGCGCTGCTCTTTGAAACGCTGAGCAAGGCACGGCTCCATGAAGTCTTTGCCCAGCCGCTGCTGGTGACGGCGGTGGCCGCAATCACCACCGCGTCGATCTTTTTCCTGATCGCGCGGTTCTGGCTGAAGCGGGCCCTGCCGGAATCATTGATGTCCGCCATGTCCGCTTCGCTGGCGAACTCGGCCAACCTGGGTATTCCCATTGCGGTATATGTCCTGGGGGACGCCAGCTACGTGGCACCCTTGTTGATCTTCCAGCTGGCGTTCTTCACTCCCATGTTCCTCATGGTCCTCGATTCAAGCACCAGCGCCCACCGCACCACTCCCCTGCGGTTCGTGCTCATGATCCTGCGGAACCCGATGATCGTCGGCTCCGCCCTGGGCCTGGTGGTGGCCGGTACCGGTTTCCAGGTCCCGGCGCTGGTGATGGAACCCATCCACCTGATCGGCGGCGCCGCGATTCCCGCCATGCTGATCGCGTTCGGGATGAGCCTGAACGGTACCCGCCCCTTGCAGGCTTCCGCCGGGCGCCGGGTGGACACCCTGCTGGCGAGTGGCTTTAAGCTCGCTGTCCAGCCGGCCCTTGCGTACGTTTTCGCCCGCTTCGTGCTGGGAATGGACGGCCATGCCCTCTTCGCGGTGGTGGTCACCTCGGCGCTGCCCACAGCCCAGAACGTCTTCGTTGCCGCCAGCCGGTACAAGACCGGGCTCACCGTGGCGAAGGACACCGTGCTGATCACCACGGTGGTTGCCGTGCCGGCGATGATCGGCGTCGCGCTCCTGTTGGCCTAGCTTCTTGACCGCACCACCCCAGCTTGGAGGGCTGATGAATACCAATCTTGACACCGTGGTGATCGGCGGCGGCGCCATGGGCTCCGCGGCCGCCTGGGCGCTCTCCCGCCGCGGCCGCCAGGTGACGCTGGTGGAGCAGTTTGGCCCCGGGCACACGATCGGCGCGTCGCACGGCGCCACCCGGAACCTGAATCCGGGCTACCACCAGCCGGACTACGTGGCCATGCTGGCCGAGGTCTTGTCGCTGTGGGAGGAGCTGGAGCAGGAGAGCGGCGTCCGGTTGCTGGCGCGTACGGGCATCGTCAACCACGGGCCCGGCTTCGAACCGCAGCAGGTGGCCGCGGCGCTGGGTTCGGCCGGGATCCGCGCCGAGTTTTTGGCCCCGGCGGAAGCCGGTGAGCGGTGGCGCGGCATCCGGTTCGACCGACAGGTCCTGCACATGCCCGACGGCGGCCAGCTCAATCCGGAGGCCGCGCTTCCGGTGTTCCAGCAGCTGGCGGCGGCCCGGGGCGCCGAGATCAGGCACCACACCAAGGTGGTGGACTTCAAGGTGTTCGACGACGGCGTGCGGCTGACGCTCGAATCCGCCGGAGGCACCGAGGTGGTCACCGCAGCCCAGGCCGTGGTGACGGCGGGCGGCTGGACGGAGAAGCTGCTGGCCTCCGCCGCCGGGAACGACGCGGCCGGCATGCGGATCCCGACCTTGCGGGTCACGCAGGAGCAGCCGGCGCATTTCCGGGTGGCAGACGACGGGGCGGTGTGGCCGGGGTTCAACCACTACCCGGGCCCGGACTACCAGGGCTGGTACTCCCCCGTGTACGGCATGCAGACCCCCGGTGAAGGCATCAAGGCCGGCTGGCACGGTGTTGGGCCCGTGGTGGATCCGGACCACCGGGATTTCCTGCCGGAGCCGGCCCAGCTCGCCGCCCTGCAGGCGTACGCGCGGGACTGGCTGCCCGGCGTCGACCCCGAGCAGTTCGAGGCCATCAGCTGCACCTACACCACCACCCCGGATGAGGATTTCGTCCTGGACCGGGTGGGCCCGGTGGTGATTGGCGCAGGGTTTTCCGGCCACGGCTTCAAGTTCACGCCCGTGATCGGCCGGATCCTCGCGGACCTTGCCACCGGGACGCGGGACGCACCTTCCATCTTCCGGGCATCCCGCTAGCCGCGGCTTCCAACTGGCCGCGGCACCCGCCAGCCGCGGGTTTACGCTAGGTGGCGCTGCCCTCCGCGCTGCTGGGGACCGGCTGCCCGTCGGCCTTTCCGGCATCGTCAGCCTTCACTGCCGGCATGGCCAGGACCGCTGCCACGGTAAGCAGCCCGGCCACCAGTGCCGCCAGGAACACGGCTCCGGACGCGGCCACCACCGTGGCGGGGTCGGTATCGCCGCCGCTGCTGCCGCCGTAGATGGCATTGGCCACGGCGCCGAAGACGGCCACGCCCAGGGCGCTGCCGATGGACCGGGCAAACATGTTGGTGCTGGTCACCACGCCGCGTTCGTGCCAGGGGACGCTGGACTGGGCGGCGATCAGGGTTGGCGTGGCCAGCAGGCCCAGGCCGAGCCCGACGACGAAGCAGCTGATGGCGATCAGCGCCACGTTGGGCGAGGAGGCCGTCAGCGACAGGATCAGCAGGCCCGCCACGGAAATGGCGATGCCGATCAGGGCCGTGGATTTGAAGCCGATCCGCAGGTAGAACTTGCCGGCCTGCGAGGCACTCAGGGGCCAGCCGAGGGTCAGCGCGGCGAGCGCCAGGCCGGCCACCAGCGGCGAGGAGGACAGCGCACCCTCCAGGTAGGTGGGCACGTAGGAAGTCAGGCCGATCATGACGGACCCGACCCCGAAGGACACCAGGGTGGTGGTGGCAAGCAGGCGGCGCGACACCACCCAGGAAGGCAGGATGGGCTCCGCCGCACGCCGCTCCACCAGGAGGAACGCGACCAGCAGCACGGCACCCACCGCGAACACGCCAATGCTGATGGGCGAATTCCACGCCCACGCCTGGCCGCCTTGGAGGGCGTCGAGGATCAACAGGCCCAGGGATCCCGCCAGCAGCACGGCACCGGCAAAATCCACCTTGTGCTTGGCCCGTTCCACGTCCTCGTGCAGCGTGCGGACCAGCATCCAGCCGGCCAGCAGGCATAGCGGAATGTTGACCAGGAAGATGCCGCGCCAGATACCCAGTGCGGAGAAGATGCCGCCCAGGCTGGGGCCCACCACCGAGGAGACCGCCCACACGCTGGCCAGGTAGCCCTGGACCTTGGCGCGTTCCTGCAGGGTGTAGATGTCGCCGGCGATGGTCACGGACACCGGCAGCACCGCCCCGGCGCCGAGTCCCTGCAGGGCCCGGAAGGCAATCAGGGAGGGCATGCTCCATGCCAGGCCGCAGAGGACCGAGCCAAGCAGGAACAGCCCAATGCCGGTGAGGATGATGGGCTTGCGGCCGGTCATGTCGGACAGCTTGCCGTAGATGGGCACCGAGACCGCCTGGGCCAGCAGGTAGGCGGAGAAGAGCCAGGGGAAGGAGGAGAACCCGCCCACATCGCGGACGATCGACGGTACGGCGGTGGCGACGATGGTGGAGTCGATGGCCACCAGTCCGGTGGACAGCATCAAGGCGATGAGAATCGGGCCCCGCTCGGAACGGAACCCCACTCCCTGGGCGCGGGCAGTCATCATCAGTCTCGTTTCAGTCTTTTCGGGTCCCTGCTACCTCCACTCTAGGTACCCACGACGGAAGCGGACTACCGCCTGCCCTGGTGTGCGTCCAGGAGGCGGGCGCAGCGGATGAAACCCAGGTGCGAGTATGCCTGCGGGTGGTTGCCGAGGTGGGTTTCGGTGCCGGGATCGTATTCCTCCGGGAGCAGTCCGGTGGGCCCGAAGAGGTTCACCAACTGGTCGAACAGGTCCCAGGCCTCGTCGATGCGGCCCACGGCCACGTAGGCCTCGATCAGCCACGTGGTGCAGATGTGGAACCCGCCCTCCAGGCCCGGCAGGCCGTCGTCGTACCGGTAACGGAACACGGTGGGGCCCACCCGGAGTTCGCGTTCGACGGCGGTGACGGTGTCCAGGAAGCGCTGGTCCGTGACGTCCAGCAGGCCCGAGAGGCCGATGTGCAGGACGGCGGCGTCGAGGTCCGGGCTGTCGTAGGCCACGGTGTAGGACCTGGCCGATTCGTCCCAGCCCTCGCGCAGGACCTCGTCGCGGATGGTTGCCGCCGCCGGCGCCCATGCAGGGTCAGGCCGGCGGCCGTGGCGGGCCGCTGTCCGCAGTGCCCGGTCCAGGGTGACCCAGCACATCACCTTCGAGTAGACGTGGTGGCGGGCCGCGCGCCGGGCCTCCCAGATCCCGTGGTCCGGTTCGTGCCAGCGGGCCAGGACGGCCGATGCCATCTGCACCATCAGCTCCCAATGGGCGTCCTCCAGCGACCCCTCCCGCCCGCTCAGCGCGTGGATCAGTTCGGCGACCGGCCCGAAAACGTCCAGCTGGACCTGGTGGTCCGCCGCGTTGCCGATCCGCACCGGGCGGGATCCCGCGTACCCCGGCAGGCTGTCGACGACGGCTTCCGTGGAGAGCGGTGCGCCGGTCACCGAGTACAGGGGGTGCAGCCATTCGGGGCCGGGTGCGTGTTCGAGGATGCGGCCCAGCCAGTCCAGGAAGCCCGCGGCCTCGGCGGTGGAGCCCAGGTCCACGAGGGCGTTGACCGTCATGGAGCCGTCGCGCAGCCAGCAGTAGCGGTAGTCCCAGTTCCGTGTCCCGCCGATGCCCTCGGGCAGGGACGTGGTGGGTGCGGCGAGGACGGCGCCCGTGGGCTCGTGGACCAGGGCGCGGAGCACCAGGGCTGAACGCCGCACCAGGGAAGGCTTGACGGAAGGCAGGGCGAGGTCCTGCACCCACTGGCGCGATTGCAGGGCCACCCCTGCCCGGCGCTCCGTCTCGCCGTCGGGATCCGCAGGCTGCGGATCGGTATCGCCACAGCGCAGGTTCAACACCACGGGGCCGTCCTGCAGGTTCACCGACGCCGTGGCCGTGGCGTGGATGCCGTCCGAGGCGATGCTGAAGCTCACCCCCGGCGCGAACAGGATGATGGGATCCGACGTCCCCACCACATGCAGTTCCTCTCCGCGCGATTCCATGCTGAACGGGGCGTTGGCATAGTCCGGCCTGGGCGCGAAGGTGATCCTCGCGGCGCCGTGGCCGGAGAGCACCCGCACCAGGCTGGTGATGCCGTCCGGGGCGGGCTCCAGGTAGTCGGTTACCGTCACGTCCGCCCACCGGGTTTCGACGATCATGGTGCTGTCCACATAGCGCTGGCCCAGCACCTGGGAGGCTTTGACCGGTTCCACGGAAAAGTGGCCGGCGGCGTCGCCGCCCAGGATATGGGCAAACAGGGATCCGGAGTCCGGCAGCGGGTGGCTCATCCAGCAGATCTTCGCGTCCGGGGTCAGCAGCGCGGTGGAGGAGCCGTTGCCGATCATCGAGTGCCGTTCCAGGCCGACGGCGTCCTCACCGAACAGCCAGGCCCGGCGCAGTTCGAAGAGGAGGGCCAGGACGCGGGCGAAGGCTTCGGGGTCGCGGACGCGGTGTGCGGCGGCGGTCTCCCCGGGCCCGACCCGCAGCCCCAAGTCCGGACCGCGGAGGGTGGCGATGGCCAGTTCGTCGCTGTAGGCGTCACCGGCGCACATGGCGGCGCTGGCGCCGAGCCGGGAGCGGAGGCTTTCCAGTGCCTCCGCCTTGGACGGTTCCACCACGGAGAGGTCCAGCACGGACCCGTCCACGATGAAGAACAAGCCATGGAGGCGGGCGATTTCCCGGGCGGTTTCCGTGACCGATTCCACCACCTCCGGCGGTGCGGGCCGGGTGTGGACGGAAACGGCCACCGGCTTGCGTTCGATCCAGATGCCCTCCTGGAAGCCCACGGCCTCGTTGAGCGCGGCGTTGACCTTGAGCAGGACGGATTCGGTGGCCAGGCTCTGGGCATGTGCGAAGCCCATGTCCGTCTCCGCACCGTGCGACCCGATCAGGTGAACCTCCACAGGCAGCCGGGACACCGCCGCCAGGTCGCGCAGGGACCGGCCGGAAATAATCGCTGCATGCGTGTTCGGCAGGGCCGCCAGGGCGCGGAGGGCGATCGCCGCGTTGCCCAGGGGCAGGATCTCCGTGGAGACGCCCTCAGCCTCGCAGAGCGTCCCGCCGTAGTTGCAGGCCACCAGCAGGGACGGAACCCGGGCAAGCACCTTGAGTTCGGCCAGCAGCGCGGGGGTGAGCCCGTTGTCCGCGGCATCGGACTGGATGAAGGCGCGGAGCATGTCCAACGGGAGCGAGCGGGTGAGCAGCGCGGATTCCGCCACGCTTTGGTTCAACGGCGTAGGCATCCAGGTACCCCTTCAAGGCAGAACCAGGCCGGGAACTCAGCCGCTGGATCGCCTGCGGACTACCGGTTGGTGCCCCGCCCGGAAATCCCAGCAATCCCTGACGGGGCAGTACCCATCTTCAGCCGCGGGGGTTTCCCCGGGGAGTCGCTTTCATTGCGTCCGTGTAAAAGCAGCGGACAGGACCTTCGGGCATCGTGCCCGGCGAAACCTCAGGCGCCCACCCGGGCCAGTCCGGCGGCCTCGGCCAGCAGCTCGACGGAGCGCAGCCGCGCCTCGGTGCCGGTGCTCTGGTGCGCCACGATGAGTTCGTCGGCGTCGGCGTGCTTGCCGAAATCTGCCAGGTAGTCCACCACGGCGTCCGGGGTGCCCACGGCGGAGTAGCGCATCATCTGGGCCACATGCTGTCCTTGCGGGGAGTCCAGGACCATGTCCGCCTCGTCGTCGGTGAACTCCCGGCCGCCGCCGAAGAACAGCGAGACGCGGGCGCGCTTGGTGGCCTGGAACATGGCCTGGGCCTCGGCGGCGGAGTCGGCGGCGATCACGTTGACGCCGGCGATCACGTGCGGCGCGTCCAGCTGCGCGGAGGGCTTGAACTCGCGGCGGTAAATGGCCACGGCATCCCGCAGGGCGGCTGGGGCAAAGTGCGAGGCAAACGCGTACGGGAGGCCCAGCTGCGCGGCCAGGCGGGCGCCGAACAGGGAGGAGCCCAGGATGTACAGCGGGACGTTGGTTCCCTTGCCAGGGGTGGCTTCGACGCCCTGGATGCGGGTGGGGCCGGTCAGGTAGCCCTGCAGTTCCAGGACGTCCTGCGGGAAGCTGTCCGCGGACATCGGGTCCCGGCGCAGGGCGCGCATGGTGTTCTGGTCACTGCCCGGTGCCCGCCCCAGGCCCAGGTCGATCCGGCCGGGGTGAAGGGTTTCCAGGGTTCCGAACTGCTCCGCGATGGTCAGCGGCGAGTGGTTGGGCAGCATGATGCCGCCGGCGCCCAGCCGGATGCTTTCGGTGTGGGCGGCCACGTGCGCGATCAGCACGCTGGTGGCGGAGGAGGCGATGGAGGACATGTTGTGGTGCTCCGCGTACCAGACGCGCCGGTATCCGAGCTTCTCCGCGCTCTGCGCCATGGCCACGCTGCCCGCGAAGCTCTCCGCCGCCGTCTGGCCTTTGCCAATGGTTGCCAGGTCAAGGATGGAGAGGGGAAGAGTCACGTCAGGTGCCGGCCTTTCAAAAAAACGTTTCGTGGGGCGTGCCCCCCGGATTGCGGCGGGCACTTGATGCATAACGACGGCGGGCCCCGGCTTATTTCTGTGAGTTGCGGAATACTCAGCACGCTGATGATGTTGCCGCCCCTATGAGCCAAGATTCAACGAAGCAGCTGGAACTGTCCGCAACGATCGACCTCAAGGACCTGGGAACCGTGCACCGGCTCGGGTTTGGTGCCATGCGCATCGTCGGCGACGGGGTGTGGGGTGAGCCCGCAGACCGCGCCGCCGCCGTGGCCGTGGTGCGCCGCGCCGTCGAGCTCGGTGTGGATTTCATCGACACCGCCGACTCCTACGGACCCAACATCAGCGAGGAAATCATCGCGGAGGCCCTGCACCCGTACACGGAGGGCCTGAGGATCGCCACCAAGGTGGGCTTCACCCGTACCGGGCCCAACAAGTGGATCCCGGTGGGGCGTCCTGAATACCTGCGCCAGCAGACGGAACTGAGCCTGCGGAAGCTGAAGGTGGACACCCTGGACCTGCTGCAGCTGCACAGGATCGACCCCAAGGTGGACGCCGAGGAGCAGTTCGGTGTGCTGCGTGAGCTCCAGGACGAGGGCAAGGTCCGCGCCCTGGGCCTGTCGCAGGTGAGCGTGGCGGAGCTGGAGGCAGCCGGAAAGCACTTCACCGTCTCCACGGTCCAGAACCGCTACAACCTGACCGACCGGTCCTCGGAGGACGTGCTGCGGTACTCGGAGGAGAACGGCATCGGGTTCATCCCTTGGGCGCCCATCTCCGCGGGCGAGCTCGCCAAGCCGGGCGGACCGCTCGATGAAGCCGCCAAGCGCCTCGGCGCCACCACCTCCCAGGTGGCCCTCGCCTGGCTGCTGCGCCGTTCCCCGGTGATGATGCCCATCCCCGGCACCGGTTCCGTGGCCCACCTCGAAGAAAACCTGGCCGCCGCCGGCCTCACGCTCGACGATGAGACGTACGCCGGGCTCGAAGCCGCCGGCAAGTAGAAACCCAACGACAGGAGAAACACCATGGCAAACATCCTGATGATCGTCTCGGCCGCCGATTCCCTCACCATGAAGGACGGCAGCGAACACCCCACCGGCTACTGGGCGGAGGAGCTGGTGGTCTCCCACCAGACCTTGACCGATGCCGGCAACACCGTCCACATCGCCACCCCCGGCGGCAGGAAGCCAACAGTGGACCAGGTGAGCCTTGCCCCCGAATCGGCCGGCGGCGTGGACCGTGCGCAGGGCTTCCGCGACTACCTGGCCAAGATCGACGGCGAGCTGGCGCACCCGCTGGTCCTCGCCGACGTCGACATCAACGGCTATGACGCCGTGGTGATGCCCGGCGGCCACGGCCCCATGGCCGACCTGTTCAAGGACGCGGACCTGGGCCGCCTGCTAGTGGCAGCCAACAAGGACGGGAAGGTCATTGCGCCGTTCTGCCACGGTCCGGCCGGGCTGCTCAGTGCAACGGACGACGACGGCGGGTTCGCTTTCAAGGGCCGGCGCCTGACGGTCTTCACCAACGAGGAAGAACTCGGCGGCGGCACCGGCGAGAACACCCCGTGGCTGGTGGAGGACGCGCTCAAGGACAAGGGCGCCGTGGTGGAGAACGGGGCCGCCTGGTCCTCCCACGTGGTGCGGGACGGCAACCTCATCAGCGGGCAGAACCCGCAGTCCAGCGAGGACGTGGCCAAGGAAGTCCTGGCCGCGCTCAGCTAACGCCCGGCTGGCAGCGCAGGGCAAGGGGGACCGGTTCGCCGGTCCCCCTTTTGCGTGCCGCGGGCACCTCGATGGTGCGTGCCGCGGCGTCCGGGAGCGGCCCGTAATGTGACCGCCGCGGTCCTCCGGTTAACCGCCGTTACGCCCTGTATCTCCGGGTTTCGCGGGCTTTGATTCCCCCGCCGGGGCTGCCGGATAGTTGCTGCAACGCGCACTCCCGCCGCATCTTTCGGCCCCTTCCAGGAGGAACCATGCCCATCAAAACCACGCCGTCCGCCGTCGTGGCGCTCACCGTCGCAGCACTGCTGGGGCTGTCCGCCTGCGCCGATCCGGGCGCCTCGGCGGCGACAGCACCGTCGTCGTCATCAACCGCCAGCGCCGCGGGCAGGACCTTCAACCTGTCGCCGCAGCAGGACCGCTTCCCGGTGAGCAAGGACGCCGCCGCGGCGGCCCTGGTGCCTGAGGCGGTCAAGGCCGACGGCAAGCTCACCGTAGTGACCACGGGCGGCGCGGCGCCGCTGAGCCTGTTCGCCACGGACAACAAGACCCTGATCGGCAGCGAGGTGGACATCGCCTACGCCGTGGGCGGGGCCCTGGGACTGGACGTCGAGGTCCTCCCCGTCGCCTGGGCGGACTGGCCGCTGGGCATCGAATCGTCCAAGTACGAGGCCGTGCTGTCCAACGTGACCGTCACCGAGGCGCGCAAGGAAAAGTTCGACTTCGCCACCTACCGCAACGACCTGCTGGGCTTCTACGCCAAGAGCGACTCCGGCATCGGGGAGGTCAAGGAAGCCAAGGACGTGGCGGGCAAGCGGATCATCGTGGGCTCGGGCACCAACCAGGAAGCGATCCTGGTGCGCTGGGACGAGGAGAACAAGAAGAACGGCCTGGCGCCGGTCCAGTTCCAGTATTACGACGACGATTCCGCCTCAAGCCTGGCCCTCCAGTCCGGACGTGCGGACCTGACCTTCGGACCCAACGCCGCCGCGGCGTACAAGTCCGCGCAGGACGGCAAGACCAAGCAGGTGGGCACGCTGAACGGCGGCTGGCCTCTGACCGCGCAGATCGCCTTCACCACCAAGAAGGGCAACGGCCTGGCGGTTGCCGCGCAGGCCGCGCTGAACCACCTGATTGACGACGGCACCTACGCCAGGATCCTGGACCGCTGGGGCCTCTCTTCCGAGGCGATCCAGAAGTCCGAGCTGAACCCGGCGGGCCTGCCCAAGAAGTAGGCGGCCCGCCGATGAATGGATCCCCGCCGGGTTGTGAGCATGGCGCTTGCTCCCGGCGGGGATTCTTCTGTTTTGACGGGTATCCGGGAAAGTGCGCTCCGCGCCGGGAGGCAATAGTCTGGCCAGATGGGGACGAGTGCCGTGAACTCCGGCGAACAGGTGGACAGGCAATCGCGCATCCTCGAGGCGGCGATGGACCTGCTGTCCCGGCATGGCATCGCCGGGGTGAGCATGCGGTCCGTGGCCCGCGAAGCAGGCGTGGCGCTGGGCCTGGTGAACTATTACTACGATGACAAAACCACGCTGATCCGGGCTGCCCTGCGGCGCGTGGACGAGCATGACCTCCTGCTGGTCGCGCCGGACCCGTCGCTGCCCCCGGACGAGCAACTCCGCAAGGCGTTGCGGCGGGTGGCGGCCAAGGATTTGCTGACCACCCGCTACCTGTCCCTCCGCCTGCACCTGTGGGCCCTGGCCCAGGCCGACGAGGACTACGCCCAGATCAACGCAGTGGCCTTTGACCGTTACATCGACGGCGTCGCCGCGCTGGTGTCCGCCGCCCAGCCCGCACTGTCCTGGGAGGCCTGCAGGGACCGGGCGGCGGACATCGTGGTGATCCAGAACGGCGTGTGGCTGACGGCGCTGCTCGGCGTCGACACGGCCGCCATCCAGCGGAGCATCGAGCGGACGGAGCAGATCGCGTTCGCTCCCGTCCATGACGGAAGCACGGGCAGCGCGGAACTCCGCCCGCACTGAACGACCGGCCGCGGTCACGCCGGCAGCCCCTCAGTAACATTGAACGAGCGTTCAAAAAAGTATTGAACACTCGTTCAAGGTGCATTACTGTCCTTCCTATGACTTACGCCACACCAGCGCGGGAAGCCGCCCAGAGCACTGCACCCGAGGCAGCAGCCACCCTGTTCATCAACGGCGCGTGGGAGCCGGCCGCGTCCGGCGCTGTCCGTGAAATCCGCAACCCGGCCGACGGCGAACTGGTCGCCACGGTCTCCGAGGCCGGCCGCGAAGACGCCGAACGGGCCATTGCCGCGGCCCGCGCCGCGTTCGACGCCGGCGTTTGGTCCTCGGTTCCTGCCCCGGAGCGCGGGACCTTCCTGTTGAAGGTGGCCGCCGGGCTCCGTGAACGCCGGGAAAAATTCGCCCGCGCCGAGTCCCTGGACACCGGCAAGCGGATGGTCGAAAGCCGGATCGACATGGACGACATCGCCGCCTGCTTCGAGTACTTTGGCAGGCTGGCCGGGCAGCAGGCGGGCCGCATCGTCGACGCCGGGAACCCCGCCGTGGTCAGCAGGATCGCTTACGAACCCGTGGGCGTCTGCGGCCTGATCACCCCGTGGAACTACCCCCTGCTCCAGGCGGCGTGGAAGATCGCGCCCGCGCTGGCGGCCGGGTGCACGTTCGTCCTCAAACCCTCCGAGCTGACCCCGTCCACCGCCATCCTGGCCATGCAGCTGCTGCAGGACCTTGGCCTGCCGGACGGCGTCGCCAACCTCGTCACCGGGGCCGGCGCTGAGGCAGGCGCACCGCTCTCGGAACATCCCGACGTCGACCTCGTCTCCTTCACCGGCGGCCTGGAAACGGGCAAGCGGATCGCGGCGGCGGCCGCGGGCACCGTCAAGAAGGTGGCCCTGGAGCTCGGCGGCAAGAACCCCAACGTCATTTTCGCGGACGCCGACTTCGACGCCGCCGTGGACAATGCCCTGAACGGCGCCTTCGTCCACTCCGGGCAGGTCTGCTCCGCCGGGGCGCGTCTGGTGGTGGAGGAATCCATCGCCGAACGCTTCGTGGACGAGCTGGTCCGCCGCGCCCGGGAGATCCGGCTGGGCGGCCCGTTCGACGACGACGCCGAGACCGGCCCCTTGATCTCCGCCGCCCACCGGGACAAAGTCAGCGCCTACGTCCAGCGCGGTGTCCAGGAAGGCGCACGGCTCCGGACCGGCGGCGAGGCACCTTCCGGAGGGAAGTACGACGCCGGGTTCTACTACCAGCCCACCATCCTGGACCAAGTGAAGCGCGGCATGTCCGTGGTCACCGACGAGGCATTCGGCCCGGTGGTCACGGTCGAAACGTTCCGCACCGAAGACGAGGCCGTGGCCACCGCCAACGACACCATCTACGGGCTGGCCGGCGCGGTGTGGACCCAGGACGCCGGCAAAGCGCAGCGGGTGGCGTCCCGTCTGCGGCACGGCACCATCTGGATCAACGACTACCACCCCTATCTCCCGCAGGCCGAGTGGGGCGGCTTCGGCCAGTCCGGCGTGGGCCGCGAGCTGGGCCCCACCGGCCTCGCCGAGTACCAGGAAGCCAAGCACATCTACCAGAACACCAGCCCCCAGGTCACCGGCTGGTTCGCTGACCACGGCAAGGAGAACTAGATGCACTACGACAACATCGAGGACCTCACCGACCGCGGGTTCGACTACGTCGTCATCGGCGGCGGATCCGCCGGTGCCGCCGTCGCCGCCCGGCTGAGCGAGGATCCGGAGGTGACCGTGGCCCTCGTCGAAGCCGGCCCGGATGACCGCAATATCCCGGAGATCCTGCAGCTGGACCGGTGGATGGAACTGCTCGAATCCGGCTACGACTGGGACTACCCCATCGAACCGCAGGAAAACGGCAACTCCTTCATGCGCCACGCCCGCGCCAAAGTGATGGGCGGCTGTTCCAGCCACAACTCCTGCATCGCCTTCTGGGCGCCGCGTGAGGACCTGGACGAGTGGGAAGCCAAGTACGGCGCCACCGGCTGGAACGCCGACGCAGCCTGGCCGCTGTACCAGCGGCTGGAGACCAACGAGGACGCCGGCCCGGACGCACCGCACCACGGGGACTCCGGCCCCGTGCACCTGATGAACGTTCCCCCGGCGGATCCTGCCGGCGTCGCGCTTTTGGACGCCTGTGAGCAGGCCGGCATCCCCCGCGCGAAGTTCAACACGGGCACCACCGTGGTCAACGGAGCGGGTTTCTTCCAGATCAACCGGCGCGCGGACGGCACCCGTTCCTCCAGCTCCGTCTCCTACATCCACCCCATCATCGACCGGCCCAACTTCACCCTGCTGACCGGCCTGCGCGCCCGCCAGCTGGTGTTCGACGCGGACAAGCGCTGCACCGGCGTGGACGTGGTGGACGGGGCGTTCGGCCGCACCCACCGGCTCTCCGCGCACCGCGAGGTTATCCTGTCCACCGGCGCCATCGACTCCCCCAAGCTGCTCATGCTCTCCGGCATCGGCCCGGCAGCGCACCTGGCCCGGCACGGCATCGAAGTGCTGGTGGACTCCCCCGGCGTCGGCGAGAACCTGCAGGACCACCCGGAAGGCGTGGTGCAGTTCGAGGCCAGGCAGCCCATGGTGCAGACCTCCACCCAGTGGTGGGAGATCGGCATCTTCACCCCCACCGAGGACGGTCTGGACCGCCCCGACCTGATGATGCACTACGGTTCGGTTCCGTTCGACATGAACACGCTGCGGCACGGCTACCCCACCACGGAAAACGGCTTCAGCCTCACCCCCAACGTCACCCACGCACGCTCCCGCGGCACCGTGCGGCTGCGCAGCCGCGACTTCCGCGACAAGCCCATGGTGGACCCCCGCTACTTCACGGACCCTGACGGCCACGACATGCGCGTCATGGTGGCCGGCATCCGCAAGGCCCGCGAAATCGCGGCCCAGCCTGCCATGGCGGAGTGGACCGGCCGCGAACTCTCGCCCGGCATCGAGGCGCAGACGGGCGAGGAGCTGCAGGACTACATCCGCAAGACCCACAACACCGTGTACCACCCGGTGGGCACCGTCCGCATGGGCGCAGCCGACGACGACATGTCGCCGCTGGACCCCGAGCTGCGGGTCAAGGGCGTCACAGGCCTCCGCGTGGCCGATGCGTCCGTCATGCCCGAACACGTCACCGTCAACCCCAACATCACCGTGATGATGATCGGCGAGCGCTGCGCCGATCTGATCCGGGCCGCCCAAACGGCCGCGGACCGCACGGCCGAAGAGGCCATGGAAGAGAAGGAGCTCACCACGTCCCTCGCCTGAGCGGCAGGACCTCAGGGGGCCGTCTCCCCAACGGCAACGGCCCCCGCCAACGTCATTCCGCCGCACCCCAGGGCGGCCGGTCCAATCGTGCTTTCTGATCCAGGAGTCCATAGTGGAACCCAGCAAGAGTATTGATTCAAGCGGCATGGACGAATTCGGCTACACCCAGACCCTTGACCGGAGCATCGGCAAATTTGCCAGCTTCGCCGCAGGTGTCAGCTACATCTCCATCCTCACCGGTGTTTTCCAACTGTTCTATTTCGGTTTTTCCATGGCCGGCCCGGCGTACGCCTGGTCCTGGCCCATCGTGTTCGTCGGCCAGCTGATGGTGGCCCTGTGCTTCGCCGAACTGGCCGGCCGCTACCCGGTGGCCGGTTCCGTGTACAACTGGGCCAAGCGGCTCGCGTCGGGGACCTCGTCCTGGCTGGCCGGCTGGCTGCTGCTGCTCTCCTCCATCATGGCCTTGGGCTCGGTGGCGCTGGCCCTGCAGATCACGCTGCCGCAGCTCTGGTCCGGCTTCCAGTTCGTCGGTGACGGCACCGGCCCGTACGACTTCGCCATGAACGGCGTGGTGCTGGCCACCATCATGATCACCATCTCCACCCTGATCAACGCGTTCGGCGTGAAGCTGATGACCCGGATCAACAGCATCGGCGTGTTCGTGGAACTGGTGGCCGCCGTGCTGCTGATCCTGGCCCTGGGCTGGCATGTGGTGCGCGGCCCTGAGGTTTTCTTCCAGACCAACGGCTTCGGCGAAGGCCACGACCTTGGCTTCTTCGGCGTCTTCCTGATCGGCGCCATGGCCTCCGGCTACGTCATGTACGGCTTCGACACCGCCAGCTCCCTCGGCGAGGAAACCAAGGACCCCAAGAAGACCGCTCCCAAGGCCATCCTGCGCGCCGTCACGGCATCGTTCCTGCTGGGCGGCGGGATCCTGCTGTTCGGCATCCTGGCCGCACCGGACCTCACCGACCCCCAGGTGGGGTCTCCCGACGGCGGCCTGCAGCACATCGTGCTCTCCGTCCTGGGCGGCCCGTTCGGCAAGGCCTTCCTGGCCTGCATCGTGGTGGCCGTGGTGGTGTGCACCCTGGCAGTCCACGCCGCCGCCATCCGGATGATGTTCGCCATGGCGCGGGACAACAACCTGCCGTTCAGCCGGCAGCTCAGCAAGGTGGATCCCGTCCGCAGGACCCCCACGGTCGCGGCGATCGTCATTGGCGTCCTGGCCGTCCTGCCGCTCCTGGTCAACGTCACGCAGCCGGCCATCTTCACCATCCTGTCCAGCATCAGCATCGTCCTGATCTACCTCTCCTACCTCCTGGTGACGGTTCCCCTGCTCCGCAAACGGTTCCTGAAGAAATGGCCGCTGGCCGACGACAGTTCCGAGCCAGGGTTCTGCCTGGGCAAGTGGGGGGTTCCGGTGAACATCCTGGCGGTCCTGTGGGGTGCCGCCATGACAGTGAACCTGGTGTGGCCGCGCCCGGAGATCTACAACTCGGTGCCGCCGTTCGAGTGGTACCTGCAGTGGGGCGGGGTGATCTTCGTGGCCGCGGTGGTGGTTGGCGGGACCCTGCTCTACCGGCTGAAGATCCGCCACCAGACCGGGGTGCTGGCCGAGCATGCTGCGTCCGTTGCCGCCCATCCGTCGTCCAATGACCCGCGGTACGACGCGCCGGAGGACGCGGTGCCGGCCAACGCGGTCCTGGCAACCGAAAGCTAACAGCACTGAAACAGAACGGCCGACGACGGCGCCCACCCGGGTGCCGTCGTCGGCCGTTGCGCGGGGCCGGGTGCGCGCCGGGCCGAGACGTTGCGTCACACAAGGCGACCGCCTCCGGTTCCCGGCCCGGCACGCCCTACCCTTGACAGGTGACATTGACTAAGACCCGCACCGCCGCCGCGAGCTCCCTCGCCGCCGCCGGCCTCCTGCTGACCCTTGCCGCCTGCTCAACGCCGGCCGCCACCCAGTCCGCTCCCTCCGCATCCGCTTCCACCTCGGCATCGGCGAGCGCCTCTGCCTCCGCCGGGCCCTGCACCGGGGTGAAGGTAGTGGTGGATTCCGCCTCCCTGAAGCAGTCCGCCGCCGACACCTCCGCCTGCGTGCCCGCGGACGGACCCACCCTGGCATCGGACGTGCTGGCCAAGGCCAACGTGAAGATCGAGGGCACCGCCAAGTACCCCACGAGCTTCGCGTGCCGCGTCAACGGCGTGCCCGCTGCGGACTTCGACATCAAGCACAAGGGCGGCACCACCCGCGAAGCGTGCGATGACAAAAACACGGTCTCTTATTGGGCCCTCTGGGTGAAGCCCGCCGCCGGCGCATGGGCCTACGCGCAGGAAGGCCTGGACACCCTCAAGCTCAGCCCCGGCGAGAGCCTTGAACTGCTCTACACCGTGGACAACGAACCGGCTGCACCCGCGGCATGACCTTCCGGCCCGCGCCGTTGCGCGCAGCAGCGGTTCTCGCTGCTGTGTTCATTGCGGCGCGGGTCCTCTACCGGGTCCTCTTTAACGGGGCGGGTATTGGAGAGCCGCTCCTGCTGGCCCTGCCGCCGCTGCGGCTTCCGGCTCCGTACGCCCACGTGGTGTTCCTGGGCCCGGTCACCGCCCCGGGGCTGTGGGCGGCGGTCCTGTCCGCGCTGCCCATTGCCGGGCTGATCCTGGGCTTCGGCCTGCTCAATGCGTGGGTGGATGTGTCCCGCGGATTCGTCCGGCTGGCCCGGGGCGGCCCGCTGCAGGGCGTGGCCCGGATGCTGGTGGTGGCGTGGGCGGCGCTCCCGGCACTCGCCGACGCTGCGGCTTCGGTGCGCCTGGCGTTCCGGTTGCGTGGCGAACGCTTTGGGCCGCGGGCCTTGGTGCCCGTCCTGGAGCGCACCCTCGAACATGCCGGCCGGGTTGCGGCGGCCCTGGAGCTGCGCGGCTTCGCGGGCCGGCCCGTACCGCCACCGGCCTCCGGAAGCGACGCGCCGCTGGTGGTCCGGGACGCGCTGTTCCGGGTGGGCGGGGCGCAGGTGCACGCGGCCGGGTTCGCGCCCGCCGGCGGATCCCTCACCGTGATCACCGGGCCCACGGGGTCCGGCAAGTCCACCGTCCTGCGCGGCATCGCGGGGTTGCTCTCCCACGTCGACGGCGGTGGCATCTCCGGCACGGTGCAGGTGGCCGGCCTTGACCGCGCTGCCGTACCGCCGCGGGACACCGCGCGCCTGATCGGCGTGGTCCTGCAGAATCCCCGCGCCGCCTTTGCCAGTACACGGGTCCGGGACGAGATTGGCCTGGCCCTGGAGCTGCGTGGCGTGGGCCGGCCGGCCGCCAAAGCCCGGGTGCTGGAGGTGGCGGAGCGGGTTGGGGTTTCGGCGCTGCTGGATCGGGATCTCAGCACCCTCTCGGCGGGTGAGGCAACGCTGGTGGCCATCGCGGCCGCCGTCGTGGACCATCCCGTCCTGCTCCTGGTGGACGAGCCGCTGGCCGACCTGGATTCCACCGCCAGGGCCCGCGTGACCGCCGTGCTCGGCAGCCTTGCGCACCACTCCGGGGTGTGCGTGATCGTGGCGGAGCACCGGGCGGAAGCGCTGGTCCCCGTCGCCGATTCCTGGTGGTCCCTTGAGGGCTGCGTGCTGGTGGCGGGTACGGCCCCAACGCCCGCGACCCTGCGTCCCTTTGTTGGTCCGGCCACGGCGCCGCCTGCCTCCGCGCCCGTGCTGGCGGCCGTAAACCTGGCCGTGTACCGCGGTGGCACGCCCCTCGTGCGGGAGGCTTCCCTGGCCCTGCATCCCGGCGAGATTGTGGCGCTGGTGGGCCCGAACGGTGCCGGGAAGTCCTCCCTCCTGGTGGCGCTGGCCCTCGGTGAGGGGACCAGCGGTTCAAGGACGGACGACGGCGGCCGGGTGGCGTTGGTGCCGGACGCCTCGGACGACCTCTTCACCAGGGACACCGTCGCCGCCGAGTTGCGGGCGGCGGAGAGGCGCCTGGCACGGGGAAAGCCGGGCCAGCCTGCGGAGCCCGGCTTTGCGGCGTCCCGGCTGGCCCTCCTGCGGGGCAACGCCAGCATGCCGATCGGGCATGAGCATCCCCGGGACCTGTCCGCCGGCGAGCGCAGGATCCTTGCCATGACGTTGCAGACCATGGACCGGCCGCAGGTGCTCCTGATTGACGAGCCCACCCGCGGGCTGGATCCCGCGGCGCGGACGGCGGTGGCTGCGGCGTTGCGGGCGGCCGCGGATGACGGCGCCGCGGTCCTGTTCGCCACCCACGATCTCGAGTTTGCGCACCGGCTTGGGGCCCGGGTCCTGCCGATGCGGGACGGGGTGGCGCCGGCCGCCGTGACAGCCGGGGCAGCCGTGACAACAGAAGCTGCCGTTCCTGCGGCACTGCCCGTGGCCTCGGCCCGGGCCGCCGGGCGCCGGCCTGACCTGCCTGCCGCGAAGCCGGCCCGCCGCCCTCGAATGCCGCGGGGCGCCGAGCCGGCCGTCCTGGCGGCAGCAAACCTGCTGGCGTTGGCGGCGTTCTGCTGGCCGCTGCTGGCCGCGGCACTGCCGCAGGATGCCGCTGCGGCCACCCCGTACGCTGCTCTGGCCATCGCACCCCTGGCGGCGGCCGCCGTCGTGGTGGCCCTGGACGGCTCGGTCCGCTCGGCACACACCGTGGCGCTGCTCGGCGTCCTCGCCGCGGTAGGTTCCGCGGTCCGGGTGGCGAGTACCGGCGTCGGCGGCGTGGAGGCCGTGTTCATCCTGCTGGTCCTGGCGGGCCGGGCGTTCGGTCCACGGTTTGGCCTGCTCCTCGGCGCCGCCACCATCGCCGTCTCCAGCGTGCTGTGGGGCGGAATCGGGCCGTGGACACCGTTCCAGATGTTCGCCTGCGCCTGGGTGGGTGCGGGAGCCGGGCTGCTCCCCCGCCGGGTGCGCGGCAGGGCAGAGCTGTGGATGCTTGCCGGGTACGGCGTGGTGGCGTCCTATGTGTTCGGCCTGCTGCTCAACCTGTGGTTCTGGCCCTTCGCCATGGGCAGCGGCACCGGGATTTCCTACGTGCCGGGCGCACCGCTGGGCACCAACCTCAGCAGCTTCCTGCTCTACTCACTGCTGACGTCGACGGCGGGCTGGGACACCCTGCGCGCCGTCACCACGGTCATCGGCATCGCCGTGGTGGGGCGCGCCGTCCTGGCCTCGCTCCGCCGGGTGAAGCCGGTGGCCGGCGGCGCTTCCGGCACGGACGGCCACGCCGCCGCGCCATCCGCTCACAGAGGGGACCGGCGCCAGCTCACACCTTGAAGTACTTGGCCTCCGGGTGGTGGAACACGAACGCATCGGTGGACTGTTCCGGGTGCAGCATGAGCTCGTCGCTCAGGACCACGCCCATGCGCTCGGGCTTCAGCAGCTCGGTGACCTTGCGGCGGTCCTCCATGTCCGGGCAGGCGGGGTAGCCCAGCGAGAACCGGGCGCCGCGGTAGTCGAGCTTGAAATACCCGGCCGTGTCCTTCGGCTCCTCGGACCCAAAGCCGAGCTCCTTGCGGATCCGGGCGTGCCAGAACTCGGCCAGCGCCTCGGTCAGCTGCATGACCAGTCCGTTGAGCTCGTAGTAGTCGCGGTACTGGTTGGCCGCGAACATCTTGGACGTGAACTCTTCGATCTTGGAGCCGGCGGTGACCAGCTGTACGGGCAGCACGTCGATCTGTCCCGATTCGCGGGACTTCACGAAGTCGGCCAGGCACAGGTGCCGGTCGCGACGCTGGCGCGGGAAATCGAAGCGCAGGCGGTCGGTGCCGATGGGACCGCCTGAACCACCGTCCGGGGCGAGCAGGCCCGCTTGGCCCAGGACGCCGTCGTGATCCTCGCCGTGGTGCAGCACCACCACCTGTTCGCCTTCGGAGACCACGGGGAAGTAGCCGTAGGCGACCGACGCGTCCAGCATGCCCTCGCCCAGGATGCGGTCCAGCCAGTAGCGCAGGCGCGGCCGGCCTTCGCGTTCCACCAGTTCTTCGTAGGAGGCGCCGTCCTCGCCGCGGCCGGGCTTGAGGCCCCACTGCCCCATGAAGGTGGCGCGCTCGTCGAGGAAGGCGGAGTAGTCGTGCAGCGAGACGCCGCGGACAATCCGGGTGCCCCAGAACGGCGGCGCAGGAACGGGGTTGTCGGTGGCGACGTCGGACCGGCCGGGCATGGCCTCGGGCTCGGTGATGGTGAACTTCGGGCCGCCCTTGTGGATGCGCTTCTTCAGCGGCGGCAGGCCCACGGAGTCCGGGTCCTCGCCGCGGGCCACGCGGACCAGCGGTTCCATGAGGGCAAGGCCCTCGAAGGCGTCCTTGGCGTACCTGACGGTGCCCTCGAACTGTTCGGCCAGGTCCTGCTCCACGTAGGCGCGGGTGAGGGCGGCGCCGCCCAGGATCACCGGCCACTTCTTGGCCAGGCCGCGGGTCTGCAGTTCGGCGAGGTTTTCCTTCATCACCACGGTGGATTTCACCAGCAGCCCGGACATGCCGATCACGTCGGCGTCGTGTTCCTCCGCGGCGGCGATGATCTCGGCGATGCCCTGCTTGATGCCGATGTTGACTACCTTGTAGCCATTGTTGGTGAGGATGATGTCCACCAGGTTCTTGCCGATGTCGTGCACGTCCCCGCGGACGGTCGCGATCACCATGGTGCCCTTGCCGGAGGAGTCGGCTTTTTCCATGTGCGGCTCAAGGAGCGCCACGGCGTTCTTCATGACCTCGGCGGACTGCAGCACGAACGGCAGCTGCATTTCGCCGGCACCGAAGCGTTCGCCCACCACTTTCATGCCCTCAAGCAGGTGGTCGTTGATGATGCCGAGCGGGGTCATGCCTTCGCTGCGGGCCAGGTCCAGGTCCTCTTCCAGGCCCTTGCCTTCGCCGTCGATGATGCGCCGTTCCAGGCGGGCGCCGGTGGGCAGGGCGGCGAGTTCGGCGGCGCGCTGGTCCTTGAGCGCTGCGGTGTCGACGCCGGCGAAGAGGTCCAGCATGCTGGCGAGGGGGTCGTAGGTGGTGTTGCCGTCGGCGTCGTATTCGCGGCGGTCGTAGACGAGGTCCAGGGCCACCTTGCGCTGCTCTTCCGGGAGGGAGGCGAGCGGGACGATTTTGGCGGCGTCGATGATGCCGCTGGTCAGGCCGGCCTGGACGGCTTCGTGCAGGAACACGGAGTTCAGGACCATGCGGGCGGCCGGGTTGAGGCCGAAGGAGACGTTGGAGACGCCGAGCGTGGTGTTGATGCCGGGGTATTTGGCGGTGATCTGGCGGATGGCCTCGATGGTTTCGATGCCGTCGCGGCGGGTTTCCTCCTGGCCGGTGGCCACGGGGAAGGTGAGGCAGTCGACGATGATGTCCTCCACCCGCATGCCCCATTCGCCCACCAGGGCGTCCACCAGGCGGGAGGCGATGGCCACCTTGCCCTCGGTGGTGCGGGCCTGGCCCTCTTCGTTGATGGTCAGGGCTATCACGGCCGTGCCGTGTTCCTTGACCAGCGGCATGATGCGGGCGAAGCGGCTGTTGGGGCCGTCGCCGTCCTCGTAATTGACGGAGTTGACCACGGGGCGGCCGCCGATGAGTTCCAGGCCTGCCTGCAGCACCGGGGGTTCGGTGGAGTCGATGACCAGCGGGAGGGTGGAGGCGGAGGCGAAGCGGCTGACAACCTCTTTGATGTCGGCGACGCCGTCGCGGCCCACGTAGTCCACGCAGACGTCCAGCAGGTGGGCGCCGACGCGGATCTGTTCGCGGGCGATGTCCACGCAGTCGTCCCAGCGTTCCTCGAGCATGGCCTGGCGGAAGGCCTTGGAGCCGTTGGCATTAGTGCGTTCGCCGATGGCCAGGTAGGCGGACTCCTGGTCGAAGTTGACGTGCTGGTAGAGGGAGGCGACGCCGGCCTCGCGCTCGGTGGGGATTCGCGCCGGTGCGTTGCTTGCCTTGGCGTCCACGGCTTTGGCGCGGAAGGGGGCAAGGCGTTCGACGACGGCGGCCATGTGCTCCGGCGTCGTACCGCAGCAGCCGCCCACCAGGCCAAGGCCGAATTCGCGCACGAATTGTTCGTGGGCGGTGGCGAGTTCGGTGGGAGTGAGCGGGTAGTGCGCGCCGTTGGCGCCGAGGATGGGCAGGCCGGCGTTGGGCATGCAGGCGATGGCCACGGAGGACTGCTTGGAGAGGTGGCGGAGGTGCTCGCTCATCTCGTCAGGGCCGGTGGCGCAGTTCAGGCCGATGGCGTCGACGCCGAGCGGTTCGAGGGCGGTGAGGGCGGCGCCGATTTCGGAGCCCATGAGCATGGTTCCGGTGGTTTCGACCGTTACCTCAACGAAGATGGGGAGCCGGACGCCGCGGTTCACGATGGCCTGCTTGCAGCCGTTGACGGCGGCCTTGGTCTGCAGGAGGTCCTGGCTGGTTTCGATGAGGAACGCGTCCGCACCGCCGTCGATGAGGCCCTCGGCCTGAAGGGCGAAGGTCTGCTTGAGGTAGTCGTAGCTGGTGTGGCCCAGGCTGGGGAGCTTGGTGCCGGGGCCCATCGAGCCGAGGACCCAGCGCATGCGGCCGTCTGTTTCTTCTGCCGCTTCGGCGCGTTCGCGGGCGATGCTGGCGCCTTTGCGGGCGAGCTCTTCGATGCGGTCGTCGATGCCGTAGTCGGAGAGGTTGGACCAGTTGGCGCCGAAGGTGTTGGTCTCGACGGCGTCGATGCCGGTGGAGAAGTAGGCGTCGTGGATATCCGCGATGACGTCCGGGCGCGTGTCGTTGAGGATCTCGTTGCAGCCCTCGAGGTTCTGGAAGTCCGTTTCGAGCTGCAGGTCCCGGCCTTGCAACATGGTGCCCATGGCGCCGTCGGCAATGACCACCCGGTGGTTTACTGCGTCCAGGAGCTCCTGGGAACGGGCGGGACGGGGGACGGACTCGATGTCCAGTGCGAAACGAGGCATTTAATCAGGTTACGTGTGGGGGCGCCGGCGTTGCGCTGTGTGTCCGGATGCTACGAGGGGGTGGCGCCTTGCGCAGGCATCTGGCCCGGGCCGCCCGAATCGTCTACATCGAAAAAATTTGGACCTAATCCTATTGTTCGACAGCTAAGGGGCAGGGCGAGCAGCACCTCATACAGTTCGTGGCATTCTGCATGCGCGTACCGCTGGTAAGTCCTCTGCTCGGCCATCGATGCGGAGCCAATGGGGATCACCACCAAGCCCCACGTGACCGTCGCCCTTCGTTCCCAGCATGCTGCTGCCTTCTGAGAGACCGGGATCTGCGACTGCTGGCCGCGGGCAAAGTTTCGTTCCTGCTCTTGTTCAGGTGGCCCCCGCCGGCGGAAAGCTGATTGAAGCCGTTCTTGCCTGTCCAAAGGGCCGCATTGCGGCTGTCAGCCGCGCATCGTAGACGGTTCCGCAGCCCAGCGGAAGGCGTTTAAACGCTATTGAAGAATCTCCCCGTCAGCCCCATGCTTACCGGAAAATCCCCGCAATTAATCTCTTTTCGACGAGGCGGTCAAAGTGCTGTACGCGGCGAAACTGTAGTCCTTCATCCCGGGCTCTGAGAAATCAAACCGCGGGGACTTTCTTTGATACTACGTCTTGCCCTCAATGGGATCTCCAGGTTTGACGACACTGTTCGCATCTCGACTCCCTCCAACCTTGCGACACCTCCGAAAGTCGAGTGTTGGGCTACAAGACGTCGGATGCGCTTCGCTGCAATTCGGGACCATAGAAACGCTACCTCGCTTCTTTGAACGTCTTAGACCTTCCCGATGCGACACCAACGAGTAGACGTCCATGAAGCATGAATGCGGCTCGTGGAGCCATGATTCAGTTTTGATAACACCGTCGCCGCTACGCCGGTGCGTTATGACGCTCATCGAGAACCTATGCAGTTAGGCTTACCTGAAAACCAGAATTTATTTAGTAGTCAGTAAAGGCGGTTAATAATGTCCGAAGTGGAAGAGCTTGCACTAGCATTTTCTGAGGCAAGAGCTACCGTCTTGGTCGGAACAGGTCTGTCAATTTCTTGCTCCGAGCACGCACCAACTGCCAGTTGGATCGGCTTCATTGAGGAGAGTATCCACTGGGCAAACGATAATATTCCAGGGGTGACTGATGCTTGGACTTCCACAGTCAAACAGAACCTGAAAGCCGCGAAGGACGAAGGTGATACTTCCTTGCTGCTGGGTGCAGCAGGCCTGGTCTCGAGCAAAATTGGAAGCCAGGGCACCCAGGCCAAAGCCAACTGGCTGGCAGCACTTATCGGAAGCCTAGACCCAAAGAGTCCGGAGTGGGCTATTGCCATTGATGGCTTAAAGTGTCCAATACTTACAACAAATTACGACACATTGATCGAAAAGAGCACCGGAAGACTATCCGCAGACTGGTCAGAACCCATCGAACTCCAGCGTGTCATAAGCCGTCAATCCACAGCAGTAGGCCATTTGCACGGAGTTTGGACTAGGGAAGAGTCTGTTGTTCTAAGCGAGGGCGACTACCAGCGAGCTCTTAGCTCCGCACCTTTGCAGGCTCTGCAGCAAGCTGCTTCTTCAGTACGTTCACTGGTCTACATTGGGGTTGGTGAAGGCCTTGGAGACCCAAACTTCTCGCGGCTCTTGGCATGGCACAGACAGACTTTCTCGCCCTCTGCTGTCACCCACTTCCGCCTCTGTCGGGAGTCTGAACTTGCCCACCTGCGCAAGGTCCACTCAGCGGACAACATCACCCCTATCTCCTACGGCGCGGACTTCACGGACTTGCCGAAGTTCCTAGCAAAATTTCACCCGCAGACCGGATCGCCGGCCCTGGTACAAAACAGGGTCGAACTAGCCAGAGACCTCCTGGCAGAGCGTGTGCGTAGTCTTACTATTTTGTGTGAAAACGTACAGGACATAGATGAACGAACCATCGATCAACTGGTAGCTCCTCCTGTGCTGCAACCACTCTCGTCCGAACAGGAACGCGCGGCTCAGACATCGCAACTCACTGATAAGCGACAGGTAGAAAGGTCCGATCCGTATGGGGTTGCCACTCAGTCTGGGGTAACAATAATCGCCGGACACGACGGCTCGGGAAGGACCACTGCGCTCTACTGGCTACTTGAGGAGGCGTCTAAGTCGTCAGGGGCTATGCCACTACTGGTCGGGGCGAAGGACTTGCACAAAGGCGGACGGCCTCTAGTGAACGCTTTGAAAGATAAGTCCCGTGAGGCAGGCTTCCCAATCAAGCGCAACGATCCTTTCCCCAAGCTCATCATTGGGATTGATGATTTATCACCCTACAACACCACCATTTGCCAGCAAACCATCAAGGACATTAAAAGCCTCGATGGATCATCCGTTTTTATAACATGCCAAGAGGGTTACGAAGCTGAACTCGCAAGGCAGCTACTCGATTATGGCATTAAGACCGAGATGCAATACATTGGCGAGCTGTGGCGCTCCGACATTCGGCAGCTACTTGACCTGGTTTCCCCAACGCGATCGAAAACCATAGAAGACAATGTGGTTAGCATTCTCCAGCAGCATCATCTTCCACGTACGCCGTTCACGGTCTCACTGCTTATCTCGGTGCTCCTGGGTGGCAAAATTGTTCCCGCAAATAGCTCTCATACCACGTTACTTGATTTGTATCTAGACCAACTAATCGGCCGAGGTGACTTCGAGGAAGATTCTAGATGGGGAATGGATTCCGATCTACGTTCAGCTGTTCTCGCCGATTTGGCGACATTTTTTGTTGAAAAAGAGTCCGGCCTTATCCTTGAGGCCGAGGCGGCGACACGCGTTGCATCATTCTTCTCAGCACGCGGCATTCCCGAGTCAGCGGTCTCACTTTTGCATGAACTTCGCGACCGCAAGGTTTTACAATACGAACAAGGTCATATTTCTTTTTCGCACAGTAGCTACTTATATGTATTTGCAGCAAAAGCCGCAGCCAGAGATGGCGGCCTCAGAGACCATATGCTTGGAAACCCTCTTCTGTATGCTCCAATACTAAAACATTACCCGTCCCTTGAACGTGCGGATAGGCAGTTTCTTTTATCTTTAGAGTCTTTCTTCAAGGATCTCGATGCAACCGTTCAATCAAACCGGAGTCTTCATGTTCGAGTAAGCAAAGTTGACGCACCTGAAAATCTTGATGAAAACTTCTTGGATTTTCCTGAACATGCTGCGACGCCCGAGGCAAACGACTCTCAGGGCAAGGATGAGGATGTCGACGACCTCGATATGTTCCCGCGTCGAGACCCACAAATCGCTTTGCTTGCACTACCTGATGACCTACCGGCGTTCCACAAGTATTCAATCGGACTAGATCTCGTATCTACGGCATTACGCGACTCTGTACTTATCGCAGATCCCGTATTGAAGGCGCGCGTCCTTAGTGCAGTCCTGGTGGGGTGGGGAAAGCTAGGTTCGGTTTTCGTGGAGGATCCTGAACTTGTGATAGCTGTGGAGCGAACTCTGACGCAAGTCGCCGACACAATCGAAGTGCCAGCCGAAAAAAGGGAAGCACTCGTACGTATGCTTGCTGGGATTACCCCAGTGCTGCTCATCGCTGCTGGTATATCGAGTTCTCTAAGTACTACTCGTCTGGTCGCTGCTCTCAATGACGCACTTAAGGATGAAAACCTAGTTGCAAACCCTGATGCGGCTATTGCCACCGCATTATTTCTCCTTGATGTTCAAGCGCCAGGATGGGTCCGTGACCTTGAGAATGTCACGGAACAACATAGGGATTTGAAAATCATGGCCGAATCGATAAGAATGCTTGCCTTGGCGGCGTATTTGACCAAACATGGGCGTGTTGATGATGCACATCGGCTTGGTCGACTTATATCAGACCTAGAGTCCCGCCGAATCAGCTTCAAGAGGGACGCTGAACGTCAGTTCTACCGCGGGCAATTTGAGCAGAAAATTGCCGCAATTAGAACCGATCCGCGGTTCCGCGAACTGGAGTAGTTGCTGCCCGCTGATCCTCAGTAATCTGCATTGACGAAAGTTTGGCTCAGGACGTTCTTGGCTCGTATTTGTCCTCATGGCAACATGGGAACCGGCTCAGTCGCTTTGGAAGCAGGCGCTTACGTGCCCTCCGGCTAAGGTCGGAGGGCACGCACCAAATGGATGTCAATTTCTGAGCTCGAAGCGTGCAAGTACAGTAATTGTTTCGGAGCAGAGAGCTGGCAAGGTCTTTCAACAATAGATTTGCCTGTCCGTGCAGTCCAAATGCCTTTCCATATAACGCGCAACAGAGAACTTCTGCGAGCGCTTTGCCTATAGAAGGCTTGGGAATTAGTTCGAAGCGCTGATTGGACGCACCGGCTACTAGCCCTTCCCGGGCGCCCAGCCCAAGGCCGGCCCGAGCTTCCCCGCCATGTCCGTCAGGATCTGCACGTAGTCCTCGTGGTCGAAGCTGAAGGGCAGGGCGAAAGCCACTTCGTCCACTTCCTGGAACCCGGCGTGCGCGTAGAGCTGCTCGGCGATCTCATCGCTGGTGCCGATCAGGTCGCGCGCGAACATCATGCCCCTCGGCCCCTGCGGAGCTGCAGTGCGCGGCGTGCGTTCGTCGACGTATCGCTGGTATTTCTCTCGCTGGGCCGGCGATGCCGAGTCGGTTGGGATCACCACCAGTCCCTGCGAGACACGCGCCCCGGCATGCCCCGCCAAAACAGCAGCTTCCCGGAATGCCCGGATCTGCGACTGCTGGACCAGCGCGAAGTCCGGTTCCTGGTCCTTATCCGGGAAGATCACGCTGCTGGACAGCAGGTTGAACCCATTTGAACCGGCTGACACGGCTGACTTCGTGCTACCGGCCCCGTACCAAAGTCGGTCCCGCAGCCCAGGAGAGTGCGGCTCCACGCGGTTGGAGAACTCCTCCACCACACCCTGCTTGCCGGAAAATTCACGCACCGGCTCCCCCGCAATCAACCGAGCAAACCGCTCCACCCGCGCGTAACTGAAGTCCTCCACGTCAGCAGTGTCCGGGTACAGCTCATGCTTCACGGTGTCGTACTGCATCGGTTCGCCCACGCTTACGCCGGGGTTGATCCGTCCACCGGCGAGCAGGTCAACAGTGGCTAGGTCCTCCGCCAGGCGCAGCGGGTTCTCCCAGCCCAGCGGCGTCACTGCAGTTCCAAGCTCAATCCGCGAGGTGCGCTGGCTCGCGGCAGCCATCACGGCCACCGGCGAAGAGATGCCGAACTGCAGGTGCCGGTGGCGCAGCCAGGCACTGTCGAACCCCAGCCGCTCCCCCAGCTCAATGATCTGCAACGTGGACTCGTGGCCCGCAGCCGGGTTTGCCGGATCAAACAAACCAATGGTGAGGAACCCCAGCTTGCGCAAGGGACGGTCGGGGTGCGGCATCGGCTTCCTTCCGGAGCAGGCTACGTGGCTGGTTTCAGACTAGGCGGCAGGTCCTCACATAAACGAACAATCATTGACGCACATGACGGCAATGTGGTTAGGCTCACCACGGGCAGGCGACGGCGCCGCCACAGGAGGAATACATGTCACTGCAGGAAATCGAATTCACGTCCGCCAACGGCCGCGACACCATCCAGGCCTGGGTCTACGAACCCATCGGCCAGCCCAAGGCAATTGTGCAGCTGGTCCACGGGCTCGGCGAGCACTCCCGCCGCTACCTCCACCTCATCTCCACCCTGGTGGACACGGGATTCATCGTGGTGGCAGGTGACCACGCCGGGCACGGCCGCACCGCCATGCAGCAGGGCACCTGGGGTGACGCCGGCGAGGACGCCGCCAAGGTGGTGGTCGCGGACGAGGTCACGCTCCAGGCCAAAGCCAGGGCGGCGCTCCCCCCGCTTCCCTACGTGGTGTTCGGCCACAGCTGGGGCTCCATGATCGCGCGCGGCATGGCCGTGGACCCACAGGCTCAGCTGTCCGGCTTGATCCTGTGCGGCATCGCCGCCCAAATGCGCGGCATCGAAACTACGATCAACCGGCCGGAACTGGCGCGGCTTGCCTCCGGCGCCGGCGCGGCGGAGGCCGCACCGCAGGACCTCGTGGGCCAGCTGTTCGATGGTTTCCTGGGCCGCTTCGGCGACAATCCCGGCCCCACGGCCTGGGTGGCGCTGGACGCCGACGTCGTGGCCGACCACGCCAGGGACCCCTTCAACAACTTCGGCGCACCCCTGAGCGCCCGGTTCCTGCAGGGCTTCGTTGACCTCTACGACCACGTCAATTCCGACGACTGGTACAAACAGCTCCCCGCGGACCTCCCCGTCCTCATCCTCGCCGGCGACCAGGACCCCGTGACCAACTACGGCGAAGGCGCCTACCACGTGGCCAACCGCCTCACCGATTCGGGACACGCGGACGTCCGCACCCGCGTCTTCCCCGGCGTCCGGCACGAGGTGCACAACGAACCCACCACCCGCGCCGAAACCGAGCGCGAGACGGTCGAATTCATCCAGCGCGTCACCCAGCGGCAGGATTCCCCAGCCCCGTAGGCAGCAGGCTGGCCGCCCCGGAAGAAAGCACCCCTGCGGAAAGGTACGACGACGGCACCCGCCCGCCGCCGTCGTCGAACCTTCCAGCCAAGGCAGTCCGGTACGTCAGGCCTGCCGTGCCTTCCCCGGCCAGCGGGGCAGCCGTGAAAAGGTGGGCCCCGCGGGCGCCGGAATCCTGGCAGGGTCGGCGCCCGGCCGCCGTCGTCGCAGCTCCAACGCCAGCGCCTCTTGCCCACGCGCCATCGCCCACCGGTGGTTCGCGGCAAAGGCCGGCTTGAGCAGCCAACTCAGCCGCCGCAGCAGCGGTTTCGCGGCGCCGACCCGCCACTCATAGGTGACCACCGTTTCGGGCCCGTCCTGCTCAAAGGTCCAGCGGCCGGCGCCGTTGAGGTCGCCCCGGGCCGAGATGGCGAATCCGTGTTCCGTGACGGGCTCGGTGACGGTGAGCTGCCACGTGAGCGTGTACGGCAGCCAGCCTTTGGTGTGGAGGAAGAACGCCTTCCCGGTGCCGTCCGGATTGCCCGGATCCAGCTGCTCAACAGTCAGATACACCGACGGCCACCAGCGGGGAAGCGTGCCGGCATCGCCCAGGATGTCCGTGACCTCCCGCGGGGTTCCTGCCACCCGCCAGACAGTCAGGAATTCGTAGTCAGTGCTGCTGGTCGAAGTGCCGGCCATAGGTGCCTCCACGGCGAGGATGAATAGGCGGCCCACAGTACTCACGCCGCCGTTTGCGGTCAACGGGCGGCCGTGCGCTGCTGCCTACTGGCGCACCGGCCGGGACCTGTACACGTGGCCCGGGACCAAGGGCGTTCCCTCGAAGAGCTGCGGGACGGACACCAGCTGGTAGCCCTGGGCCTGCAGCGTGGACATCAGCTCCTGTTGCCCGGCGATCGTTGTCGGCTGCACGTCATGCATGAGCACCACCGCGCCGGGCGTGACCTCCTTGAGCACTTTGGGCACGAACACTGCCGGGTTCTTGCTCTGCCAGTCCAGTGAGTCCACGGCCCAGATAATGAGCGGCTTGCCCACAGCGCCCTGCACCGCGGCATCGGCCGCGCCGTAGGGCGGCCGCATCATGGCCGGTGTGGAGCCGGTCGCGGCCAGGATGGCGGCATCCGTACGCTCCATCTCCTTCTTGACTGCGGGGGTGGGCAGCTTGGTCAGGTAAGGGTGGCTGAACGTGTGGTTGCCGATCGCGAAGCCGGCGTCGGCCACCTGCTTCGCGGTTGCCGGGTTGGCGGCCGTATTGGAGCCTGTCATGAAGAACGTGGCCTGGGCTTTCCGCTCTGCCAGGATGGCCAAAAGCTGCGGCGTGGTGCGGGCGTCCGGCCCGTCATCGTACGTCAAGGCGGCGCACGGGACGATGTCGCAGTTCACGTGCCTGGCTGCCGGTGCTGTCGCGGGACGCGGGACGGCGGCGGCGTTCAGCTGCCCCAGGACCTGCCGGCCGTAGTCGCTGAGCACCGCCCCGGCATCGGCGGCGTTCATGGTCAAGGTCACGTTGCCCCCGGGGTTTCCCGGAACCTCCGCGGACACCGCCAGCTCCCCGGACGGTTTCAGGACCAGGTCGCCTACCGGGATGTCCTGCCGGACGGGGGTGGCGATCTGCGCTGGAACGCCCACCATGCGCGACTGGATGCCCGGAACCGCCTCCGGCCGCATCAGCTCCGCGCCGCCACGGACAGCCCCGGAAACCGTGTCAACATAGACGGTTTCGGATCGCTCGGAGACGGTCCCGCCCGTCCCGGAAGTCCGCACTTTTTGGCGGACAACTATCACTGTTCCCGCAGCCTGAACGGGCGCCGCGGACACCGTCAGCTCCTGGCCCGCGGGCTGCTGTGCGTTCAGCGCCATCGCGGGCCGGTACCGGCCGCCCGCCGGGGCAGCGGCATCGAGGAGTCCCAGCAGCCAGGAGTCAACGTGCGTGTTCAACCCCGGCACCCCGTCAACGTAGGTCCAGGACGCATGCACGTGGTGCTCACCCACGTGGGCCGTCAAGGCCATCCCGTACCCGCCGGGCACCTCCACCGGCCCGTCCAGCGCATCAGAGAGCGGCTGGGGCAACGCCACGGTCTCCGGTTGACTGGAAACTCGTTCGTGGGCGTGCAATGCCGGGTACGGCGCACCGGACATGCTGTCACCACCGCAGAGGAGCGCCGCCACGCAAATCGCCGCCAGGAGGACATGCAGGCAGGCGGCAGCTACGCTCCCGCGGGTGCGCCCCATCCCCAGCCCCATCGATCCGCACGCTCCTCAGGTGTTGACCCTTCGATTGTCCCTTACTGAAGAGCCCGGATGGTGAAACCGGGGGGGCGTTGCCTGGACCTGGGAAGCGCCGGCGCGCTAGATGGTCACGTTGAGCCCCGCCGTGTAGCCGGCCGCCGCCGAGCCGGTCATGGTCGCCAGCTGGTAGATGCCGCCGTCGTCCCCGAACACGTTGTCCGACTGCAGGGTGATGCGGGCCATGTTGGTGACGCTCTTTTCGTATCCGGAGGTGGCATAGACGTCGTCGCAGGCCGCCTTGGGCAGGGCGATCTGGGAGACGGCCAGCACCTGTCCGGCAGCGGTGGCATTGTTCATGGACTCGAAGACCTCAAAGTGGATGTGCGGCCAGCGCCCGGAGTAGGCGGCCGGGAAAATGGACGTAAAGGTGACCTGCCCGTTGGCATCCGCTTCCTGCACGCCGCGGAGGTAGTTCTCGTTCTTCAGGCTGGAGTCGTACATCGAGTACTTCCCGTCCCGGTCACAGTGCCAGGCGTACACCGCGGCGCCGGCCATCGGGGTGCAGCCGTTGGCGTTGTCCAGCAGGGTGAGCGTGAACGTCAGAGGCACACCCTCCGCCGTCGCTGACGCGCTGCCGAAGCTTGAGGTGATGTCCCGGCGCACCACGCCGGAGGCTTCCAGGACGTTCGGCCCGTTGGAGCCGTCGCCTGGGTAGGGGCCCGCCGTTTCCTCCGGCATCTCCACGCCGCATTCGGCGATGGCCCGCGTCAGCGTTGGCGTGGCCGAGGCGGCAGCGGAGCCCGTGGATGCTGCGGCGGAACCTGAGGACGCCGCCGAGGAAGTGGCTGACGTCGTAGCCGACGACGTGGATCCCGTGGTTCCGGCAGGGGTGCAGGCGGCGAGCGCGGCGGCCGCCCCGCCTGCACCCAGGAACAGCCCCAGGGTGCGGCGGCTCATCAGTGTGGTCAGATCGAACTCCAGCCCGCGGTCATGGTTGGGATGGGGCTGGTCGATGTCGGGCTGATCGGGTGTGCGTGAAGTGGTCATGGTCCAAGGAAACCGCATGCGGCTATGCCGGGGGCTGGTGGTATCTGTGCCCTTGCTGTGCGTCCTGGCAGGCTTCATGCTGCCGGAGCCTGCCCCACGGAAGGCTCGACGACGGCACCCACCCCGCCGCCGTCGTCGTCCGTTCCAGCAAAAGCAGCCCGGCGCACGAGGTGCCGGAAAAAGCGAGGCGGGGCAGGCCCTTGGGAGCCTGCCCCGCCTCTTTGCACCGGCTGATGACCTGCGCCCGACTTTCGGGTTTCCTGTTGCGATGGAGTATGCAGGAACATCTGCCGGCGGGTCTTTGTGCGGAACGCCCGCGGCCGTCGGTGCGGCCTAGAGCGTCCTTGGATCTTCGGCGTACATCTTCAACCTGATGTTCAAGGCGTCCGACATGTGGCGGGCCGCGATCTCCCCGGCGAGGGCGGAATCGCGGTCCCCGATGGCGGCCAGCAGGTCGGCGTAATCCGCCAGCACCACCGGCCACCGCCCCGGGTAGGTCAGGGTGGTGAGCGTGTACCGGCGGACCTGTTGGTCCAGGCGTTCCAGCAGTCCGATCAGCGACGGGCTGTGGGTGGCGCGCCACAGCTGGGTGTGGAAGGCGCGGTTGGTTTCCGCGAGCGCCCGGCCGTCGCTAGGGTCCAGCTGCTGCATCTGCGTCAGCAGCCCCGTGAGCAGCTGCCGGTCCAGGGCGGTTGCCTTGACGGCAGCCTTGGCCGCGGCGGCCTGCTCCAGGATGATCCTCGACTCGTAGATGTCGATGATTTCCTCGGCTGAATGCGTTCGGACCACCACCGCCTTGCCGCGCCGTTCCACCAGTCCGTCCTGTTCCAGCCGCTGCAGCGCCTCCCGCACCGGTGTCCGGGAGGCCCCGTACCGCTCGGTGAGCTTGGCCTCCGTGAGCGGCTCGTCAGGCGCAAAGACACTTGCGAGGACATCCTCGCGAAGCCGCTGGTGGATGGGAATGGCCACTTTTTCCTCTTTCCGTTGCTGGTGGGGTTGCTGGGCTGCCTAGGCGATGGAGCCTGCGCGGCGGCCGAAGACGGCGCCCGCCGCAAGCCCGGAGCCGCCGGGGTAGTTTCCGCTGAACAAACCACCCAGGGCTTCACCACAGGCATAGAGCCCATCAAGCGGCCCTGCGTCTTCGGTCAGCACGCGTCCCCAGGTGTCTGTCTTGAGGCCGCCGAACGTGAAGGTGATGCCGCAGGTCACCGGGAACGCGTAGTACGGGCCGGTGGCGATGCTTCGGGCCCAGTTGCTCTTCGGCGGCTGGGTATCCGCCAGGCGCCCGTCCTTGACGTTGGGGTCAAACGGGGCGCCCTCGGTGATCGAATCATTAAAGCTCTTCACCGTCTCCTCCAGCCCCTCAGGGCTGATGCCGGCCTTCTGTGCCAGCTCGGCAAGACTCGGCGCAGTGACCACCGAAACCCCCGGCATGTCGTACTCCTCCGCTCGCAGCATGGGACGGGAGGAAGCGTCAAAGATCTGGAAGGCGGCCGAGCCCGGCTGGGCAAGGATGTCCCGGCCGTACTTCGCATAGGTGTAGTTGCGGTAGTCGGCGCCCTCGTCCACGAACCGCTTCCCGTCGCTGTTCACCACGATGCCCAGCGGGTACCCGCCGCGGGTGAGCTGGTTGGTGAGTTCCAGGTTGCCCTCGTTCTCCGGGTGCCAGGCGTCCCAGGCGACGCTGTGGCAGGTTGACCAGTCGCCGCCCCTGGCCGCGCCGGCGTCCAATGCGGCGACGATCATCTCACCCGTGTTGCCCGGTGTGCCGCGGACCTTCGCGTTCTGCCAGCCCTCCCCCAGGTGTTGGCGGCGCAGTTCAGGTGATGCTTCAAAACCTCCCGAGGCGAGGATGACCGACTCGGCCCGGAGCTCACCTTCTCCGGATGAGGTGCGGTACCGGACCCCGCGGACGCGGCCGTCCTCCTGGATCAGTCCGGTGGCTGCGCAGTCATAGATGACCTCAACGCCCATGCGCTCCGCGGCCGCCCGGTGGTCGGCCATGAGCCCCTTTCCTCCTGCCACGTTGCCCACGTGCAGCCCGCCCCAGAACAGATACCCACCGTCCTGGGTCCGGTACGCCTGGCGCTCATACATCAGCCGGTATTTGAGTCCCATGCCGTGAAGCCAACGCAATGTCGGGTTGCTTTCGCTGACCAGGACCGCGGACAGTTCGGGGTCGTTGCGCCCTTCAGAGACCTTGGACAGATCGTCAAGGTACTCGGCAGCGGTATAGGCGGGGACTTCACTGACGGCGTGCCGATCGTCAGGCTCCACGAATTCGGTAAGCTCCTGGAGCCCGTCATGGGAGATGCGGGTGGCTCCGGCAGTGTAGAAGCTGTTGCCGCCCGATGCGGCCTCCCGGGACTTTTCCAGCAGGACGACTTTCCGTCCGCGCTCTGCGGCTGCAAGTGCTGCCGCAAATCCGGCGTTACCGCCGCCAACCACCAATACGTCGCTCTTGATCATCATCAATCTCCTCAGCTCCATCGCTGTACACGATTGTATACATAAGTATGCCGTCGCATGCAATGACGTCTTGGCGCAGGCTTAACGCGGCTCGGCGGGAGCGGTTTAGTGCCGGGATTTGTGGCTACCCGAGACGCGGGTGGCTGATTTCCTGGGCGTCGATGTACATCTGGATGCGGATGTTCTTTGCCTCGTCCATGTGGGCGCTGGCGATGCGGCCGGCCTCCTCCGCGTTCCGTGCGCGGATGGCCACCAACAGCTCCTCATGCTCCTTCAGTACGCGGTCCCAGCGCTCCTTGGTGGAGAGCGTGGTGCCGGGGTAGCGGATGAAGTGGACCAGGATCCGGTCCAGCAGGTCAAGGAGGGCGGCGCTGTGGCTGGCGGCCCAGATGCGCTCATGGAAGGTGCGGTTGGCGGCGGCCAGTTCAGCCGGAGTGGCAGCATCGAAATCAAGGGTGACCATGGCCTGGTGGGCGCGGTCGATCAGCATCAGGTCCATGTCGGTGTGCCGGAGAGCCGCGGTTTTTGCGGCCGCCTCCTCCAGGAAGGTCCGCACCTCGTAGAGGTCCAGCATCTCTTCCGGGCGGTACTCCCGCACCTGCATTCGCGAACCGTAGCGCTCCACGAGCCCCTCGGTTTCGAGGCGCCGCAAGGCTTCCCTGATGGGCGTCCGGGAGACGTTGTACTTCTTGGCCAGGGCACTTTCAACGAGCTGGGCACGGGGAGGCAGCTCCTGCGAGATGATGGCGTTCCTGATCATCAGGTAGGGGCTTGTCTCTGGTTGCGACGCCACGGGCGGCCTCCGGTCTTCATGCAAACAAGCGGCAGGACGCGCCGGCGCCATACCTTTAGCTGCAATTCTATCGCACTGCATACCGTTTCGGCGCGCTGTGAACACCGTGCCGATTTTCGGCACACCCGCTGCAGCAGGAAGCCCGCCAACCCACCTCGCCGGTATTCATATTCGAAGGACTGTTGCTTAAGTCATATCAACGGTATACCGTTTGTGACCAACGCCATACAGCAGAGCATGTACCGGATTCTGGTTTGCTCAGCTTTGAACATTCACCCGGCGGCTGCACACGGTGGCACGGGTATTTTCAGGAGAACCAATGACGCTTCTATCCAGGGAAGAGCCGCAGGCCGGCACCCTCCCCGTCACCCCGGTGCCGGCCACCCTCGTCCGTGGCGGCACCAGCAAATGCTGGATATTCCGGGACGTGGACCTTCCGTCTGACGCCCTGGAGACGGACCGCCTCCTTATCCGCACCTTCGGTTCGCCGGACCTCCGCCAAATCGACGGAGTCGGCGGCGCCTCGTCAACCACCAGCAAGGCCATCACCGTGGCCGGCACGGACCCGGACGGAACGGTCCGCTACCGGTTCGCCCAGGTGGCCATCGACAAGCCGGCAGTCGAGTGGGCCAGCAACTGCGGCAACTGCGCAACGGCGCTGGGTCTGTACGCGCTCCACGCCGGGCTGGTCGCTCCCACCGGGGAAGTCACCCGGGTACCCATCCTGAACACCGTGACCGGGCTGCGCCTGATTTGCGAGATCCCCACACCAGGGGCCAAGGTGCCGGCCTACGGCGGGCGGCGACTTGACGGCCAGCATTACCCCGGCGTCCCCATCGATGTCATCTTCCAGAAAACCTCATGGTCCACTTACGGAGCACAGTTCCCTACAGGCAACGCCATCGATGACATCGAGGTCGACGGGCAGCGGTACCAGGCGACACTGATCGACGCAGGCGCCCCGGCTGCACTCTTTGCCGCACAGGACCTGGGGCTGGACGCAACCGGCAGCGAGGACGCTTTGGAGGCGCTGGTCCGGATCGCTCCGCAGCTGCGCGCTGCGGCCGCCCGCAGGATGGGCCTGCCGCAGGACCTCAGCTCCATTCCGAAGGTAGGCATCGTGGGGCCTCCGCCTGCAGGCGCGACCGGCGTCTCGGCCCGGATGATCTCGATGACCGCACTGCACCCAGCCATCGGCCTCACCAGCGCGGTCGCCGTCGCTGCCGCCTCAGGAACAGCAGGCAGCGTGGTGCAGCGCAGCGTAGTTCCGGCGGCGGAGGCCGGACTCTTTATCCACTTACTGAAAGGCAAGACGGCGCTGGCATTGGATGCAGCCGATCCCACCGAAGTCTCCTTTCAACGCTCGGCCCGCGTCATCAGCGAAAGCACCATCCTGGTGCCCAGTGACTGAAGAAACCCCTACCGGAAAAACCCAGCCAAGGAATCAGCCATGAAAATCAGCATTCAAAACCTGCAGCTGAAGTACGGAAGCTTCACTGCCATCGAAAACCTCAACCTCGACATCGAAGACGGCGAGGCCCTCGTCCTGCTGGGCCAGTCCGGTTGCGGCAAGACCAGCACCATGCGCTGCATCGCCGGCCTGGAGGAACCCACGTCGGGGCGGATCATCATCGACGACGTGGTGGTCTTCGACTCCGAAAAGGGCATCAACCTGCCCCCGAACAAGCGCAACGTCGGCATGGTCTTCCAGTCCTACGCGGTATGGCCGCACATGACGGTGGCCCAGAACGTTGCCTACTCGCTCAAGCAGAAGAAGCTGTCCAAGAGCGAAATCGATGAGCGCGTCATGGAAGCCCTCACGCTGGTGGGCCTGGAGCCCTACGCGGACCGCGGCGCCAGCCTGCTCAGCGGCGGCCAGATGCAGCGCGTCGCCCTGGCGCGCAGCTTGGTCATGCGGCCCAGCGTGCTCATGCTCGACGAACCGCTCTCCAACCTTGACGCCCGCCTGCGTGACCGGCTCCGCGTTGAACTGCGTGAAATCCAGCTCCAGCTGGGGCTCACCTGTGTGTACGTCACCCACGACCAGCACGAAGCCTTCGCCCTGGCAGACCGCATCGCCCTGCTCCAGGGCGGCCGGATTGTGCAGATGGGAGCCCCGCAGCACATGTACGAGGCACCCGCCAGCGCCTCGATCGCCCACTTCCTCGGCGTCTCCAACATTATGGACTGCACCCCGGAGGGCACCGCCACCGGGTCCACCACCGCACGCATCACCAACAGCGAGCTCACCGTCCAGTCGGCGCAGCAGGCCAGCGATGCCGGCACATCCCCCAAGGTATGCATCCGGGCCGAGGACCTGCAGATCACCGCCATGCCCACCGAACACCCCAACTCATGGCCGGGAACGGTCCGGGTAGCGGGATTCCAGGGCAATGACATCCGGTACGCCATCCAGCTGGAATCCGGGCCCGAGCTTGATGCCCTGGGCGGACTTCGCCGCGGCGAACAGCACAAAGTGGGGGACCGCGTGTGGGTGACCGTCAACCCCCGCGAAGTCCAGATCCTGCCGGCTGAGGTCCTCGCATGAGCCTCAAGACCACCGAGGCGGCCACCCGCGCCGACGCCCGCCTCGCACCCACGCCGGCGCCCCGGGACTACCGTGCAGCCCGGACCCTTTCGGGCCTCCGGAAGAACACGCCGGGCCTGATCGTCCTGGTCATCCTCGGCGTCCTCATCGTTCTTCCTCTTGCCCTCGTCCTGCTCGCCGCCTTCTCGGACAGCGTTCCCCGGCCCGGCAGCATCTCGCTGGGCGGCCTGACACTGTCCAACCTGGCACTGCTGGCCACCCCGGAAGCACTCGGGGCCCTGGTCAACTCGCTCATGGTCGGTGCCGGCTCTGCGATCGTCGCCCTGCTAATCGGGGCATTCCTGGCCTTCGTGTGTGCCCGCTCCGATGCGCCGTTGCGGAAGTTCATTTTCTTCATCGGGATGGCGCCGATGTTCATCCCCGCTTTGGTGGGCGCATTGGCCTGGTCCCTCCTGTGCTCGCCCAGCGCCGGGTACATCAACATCTTCCTCCGCGACCTGGGCATTGATGCCGCCATCAACATCTACAGCCTGCCGGGCCTGGTGTTCGTGCTGGGAATCTTTTACGCCCCGTACGCTTTCCTGCTGCTGCACAGCTCGCTGTCTATGATGAACGCCGACCTCGAAGAGGCCGCCACCGTCCACGGGGCCCCACTGCGCACCATGCTGCGTACCGTCACCCTGCCCCTGGCCCTGCCGGCCATCCTGGGCTCCGCCGTCCTGGTCTTCGCCTTGACCATGGAGAACTTCCCCGTGGCCCAGGTCATCGGCAACCCCGCCGGCGTGGACACCCTGCCCACCTACATCTACCGCCTTATGAGCGCCACGCCCGCCAAGAGCAACCAGGCGGCGAGTGTCGCCGTGATCCTGACCGTTGCGCTGATGGCCGTGACCCTCATCCAGCAGCGCATCATCAACAAGCGCAAATTCACCACCATGACCGGCAAGGGCAACCGTCCCCGCCAGGTGCCGCTTCGCAAGATGCGCTGGCCGTTCACCATCCTGGCCCTGGCCTACTTCGCCGTTTCGGTGGTCCTGCCGATGCTGGCCCTGCTGGCCGCTTCGATGCAGGCCACCCCTTTCGTGTCCTCGATGTCGCAGCTGCTCGAAGCCAACTCCCTTAGCTTCGCGAAGCTGATCGAGGTCCTGGGATCCAACGACTTCCAGCTCGCCCTGAAGAACAGTGTCCTGGTGGCCCTGATCGCAGCCTTCGCCGGCACCACCCTCAGCTTCATCGCCTCCTACATCCGGTACCGCACCAAGTCCAAGGTGGGACGCCTGATCGAGCTGGTGGCCATGACCCCTCTCGCCGTCCCCGCCATCGTCATGGGCATCGGACTGCTCTGGACCTGGCTGCTGCTGCCCCTGCCCATCTACGGCACCCTGGCGATCCTCGCCGTCGCCTGCGTGGCCGTGTTCATGCCGCAGGGATACCGCGGTGTCTCCGCGTCAATGCTCCAGATGGACCAGGACCTCGAAGACAGCGCCGTGATGCTCGGCGCCGGGCGGACCCGGTCCGTACTGGATGTCACCCTGCCCCTGATGCGCGTCGGCATCATGTCCTCGTTCCTGCTGTTCCTCATGCTGTCCATGCGTGAGCTCAGCGCCTCCATCTTCCTCTTCACCTCGAACACCCGGATCCTGTCCATCCTCGTCTTCGACAACTTCGACAACGGCCAGAGCCAGGCAGCTGCCGCCGTCAGCGTCCTGTACTGCCTCGTCATCGGAATCCTCGCCGTCATCGCCCAAAAAGTCGGCGGCGAACGCAAGACCAAGAACTGACCTCCCACCCACCTTTGAAAGGGACACCACAATGAAGTTAGCGTTCAAACTGCCCGCTTTTACCGCAGCCGGAGTACTGCTCGCCCTCAGCCTTGCCGGCTGCGGAAGCCCCGCCCAGAGTGCCGGCGTGGTCACGGCCACAGCCACCGTAAGCACCGATGACGGACTGGTGATCAACGGCGAGTCCATCGCGGACAAGGCCACGTACGAGAAGGCAAAATCGCAAACCCTGTCCCTGTACTCCGGCTACACCGACTCCTCCGAAAGCGCGCTGGTGGACGCCTTCACCAAGGACACCGGCATCAAGGTCAACGTCGTCCGGCTCACCCCGAACAAGCTCTCCGAGCGCGTACTGTCCGAGCAGGGTGCCGGCAAGCTCAGCGCCGACGTCATCCGCACGTCCGACTACCGGATTGCCAAGTCCATGGAGGACGCCAAGGTCTGGAAGGCCTACGACGTACCCGGCGCCTCGGCCCTCAAGGACGTTTCCGTGGACGGCGGCCAGTTCACCCGCATGTTCAACTCCGTCTACACCCTGGGCTACAACACCCAGTTGGTGAAGGAAGCCGATGCCCCCAAGTCATGGGCGGATGCCGTCGGCGGGAAGTGGCAGGGCAAGCTGGGCATCGTCCAGGGCGGCTCGGGCGGGAGCACAGCTGCGCTGAACAGGTTCATGGAAACCAAGATGGGCGGCGACTACTTCGCCAAGTACGCTGCGCAGAAGCCCAAAATCTATGACTCCCTGGGCGCTGAAGCCACGGCGCTGGCCCGCGGTGAAGTGGCCGTAGGCACGGTCACCATCAGCGGCACCAACATCTCGGCCGTCCAGGACAAGGCTCCGGTCAAGTTCATCGTCCCCGAGGAAGGACTCGTCTCTTACGACTACTACCTGGGCATGACGGGCACCGCTACAAACGTGGAAGCCGCGAAGGTCTTCATGAACTACAACCTTTCCAAGCAGGGCCAGCAGGTCTTCGCGCAGATCGGTGAATACCCGGTCCGCACCGACGTGGCACCGCCCACCATCATGGGCGTGACGCTCCCCGCCGTCGATTCCGGCAAGGTCTACCGCATGCAGAACACCGACGCCGCGACCTACGGCAAGGACGACCTTGCCAAGTGGAACCAGGTCTTCGGCTACACCAAGTAACCCCGAAATCCCACGCCCGGGGACCCGGCCTCCGCCGGGTCCCCGGGCTTCTTGTTTCACACCACCATCAGGAGCCCTGTGACCGCCGTCCACGCCGCCGCACTTCCGGTACCCCGGAACACCTCGTCCCTGCTGGTCCTCCAGGACGGCAGGACCGTCGTCGAACTGGGCGACACCACCCGCGCCAGCTACGTCGCCTCTATGCGCAAGAGCCTGCTCTCGATCCTTTTCGGCATCCAGGTGGACGCCGGCACGGTCAGCCTCGACACCACCCTTGGTGAGCTCGGTGTTGACGATGTGGGCGGCCTGCTGCCCATCGAGCGGACGGCCCGGCTCCGTGACCTGTTGACGTCGCGGTCGGGGGTCTACCATCCGCCGTCCAGCCCGGGCAGTGACGAGGATGCTTTCCCTGCACGTGGCACAAAGGCGCCCGGGCAATATTTCGTCTACAACAACTGGGATTTCAACGCCGCCGGCGCCATCTTCGAGAAGGCCAGCGGCCTGGGCGTCTTCGATGCGTTCGAGAAGCACCTAGCCGGTCCGCTGGGGTTCGACGACTACGTCCCCACACGCCAGCAGATGCTCGGGGACGACCAAAAGTCCTCCTTCCGGGCTTACCACTTCTTCCTCTCCGCCCGGGACCTGGCGAAGATCGGGCTGCTGATGGCTGCCGGCGGCCAGTGGCAGCGCCGGCAGCATGTCCCCCGGGAATGGGTCAGGGAGAGCGTGGCCACCCATGTGAGGCGCGCAGACATGGCGCCGGCCACAGGTTTTGGCACCTGCGACTACGGCTACCTGTGGTGGCTCCCCCGGGAATCCGGCCCGCAGTGGGAGGGGGCGTTCCTGGCTGCGGGCAACTACGGCCAGTTCCTGCTGGTCCTGCCGGCGATCGGGAGCGTCATTGTGCACCGGCGCGTCGTCAGCGACAGCTTCGCCATCGCACGGAACACCCGCACGGCAACTGCCTCGACGGCAGGCCCTGCTCCGGTGACCCACTCCGAATTCATGGACCTTGCCAGGGCGCTGGTTGCCGGGCCCCTGGCCCGGTAGGCGTCAGGAAAGGCACGGTACGACGGCGGCCCCATCCATTGTCAGGAAGCCGCGCCCTTGGCGACGGAACGGAACACCTTGGTTGCCTGCTGCGCGGCGGGGCTGAGCCTCCGGTTTGCCAGGTGCGCAAGAAGGATGCGGCGCTTCGGAGCCCCCGCGAGCGGGACTGCAACGACGTCGGGGCGCAGGGCCGTCAGCGCCAGCCTTGGTGCCAGCGCGATCCCGATACCGGCCGCCACCATGCCCTGCGTCTCCTGGTAATCATTGGCCGCGAAGGCGATCCGCGGCTCGAACCCGGCGTCGCGGCATACCCGGCTGAGGACATCGGCCACGGGGTGCTCATCGCGCACCACCCATTCCTGGTCGCTCAATGCGCCGATGCGGACCGAGCGCAGTTTCGCAATGTGGTGCTCACGCGGGACCAGCAGCATTGTTGGATCGTTCATCAGCGTGGCCAGGGTCAAGTCAGGATCCTGGATCTGCTGCCAGGGGTAGTCCCACAGCAGCGTCAGCTCGATTTCCCGCCGCCGCAACCGTTCCAGCAAACCGTCCCGCCGGGCGCTCACCACCGTTACCGCCACCTCCGGATGGCGGGCGCGGAACGCCAGCACCACATCCGGCATCAGGGAGGCCCCGCCGGTGGGAAAGGTCCCGAGCCGCAGTTGGCCGCGCCGAAGGCCCGCGAACTCCCCCATTTCGGCACGGGCAGCTTCCACGGTCCTGTCGATCTCGTCGGCGTAGTGCAGCAGGGCGTGCCCCGCCTCGGTCAGGACCACGCCCCGCGGGTGGCGCTCGATCAGGACCACACCCATCTCCTGCTCGAGTTTCGCGATCTGCTGCGACACCGCTGACGTGGTGAAGGAGAGTGCGGCGGCAGCGGAGGTCAGGGAGCCGGAACGGCCCACCTCGCGGAGCACGTGGAGCCGGTGGAGGTCAAGGATTGCCATGCATTGAGTTTAGCAAAAGTAGATAGTCGTCCACTTATTTGCGATTGTGCTGAAGGCTGCCATCCCGGATCGTAGAAGGACAAGGTGCTGTGAAGTAGGGCACCTGCAAGTTACGAGGGAGAAATACAGTGGGACTCAAAGGACATTGGTACCGGGGCGGCACCAGCAAGTGCTGGCTCTTCGATGCCAGGGACGTGGCCCTCCACGCCGCCACCCGCGAGGACATCCCCGCACTGCTGTCCGCCGCATTCGGCGCAGCGGATGCGCGGCAACTGGACGGCGTCGGGGGCGGAACGTCCACCACGTCAAAGGCTGCGGTCATCTGGGCCACCCCCGGCGCGGAGGCAGACCTCGACTACCTTTTCGCCCAGGTGGGGATCGGCGACCCCACCGTTGAGCTGGGTTCCAACTGCGGCAACTGCGCCACCGCCATTGCCCTGTTCGCAGTCCAGACGGGCATCGTTCCCGCCGGGGACGGCATGACCAAGGTCCGCATGCGCCACGTCACGTCCGGCGCCGTGCTCAGCGGAGCGGTTCCAACTCCCGGCGGCCACATTCCCAAGTCCGGCCTGGCGCGGGTTCCGGGCAGCAGCGCCGCCGGTGTTCCCGTCAGCCTCTCGTTCCACGGCCCCTGGGGCCAGAACACCGGCGCACTCCTGCCCACCGGCAACCCGGTGGACCAGCTTGAGGTCAACGGCAGGATCCTGGGCGCAACGATGGTGGACGCCGGCGCCCCTGCCGTGCTCCTTGCAGCCGACCAGGCCGGCGTCGACCTTTCCTCGATGACGGACAACCTCCCCGCGCAGCTGCCCACCCTCATTGCGGCACGGGCATCAGCAGGCCTGATCATGGGGCTGCGCAAGCCTGAGGATCCGCCGCAGAACGCTGTCCCGAAAGTCGGGGTTGTGGCGCCTGCCGGGGACTACATCGCCGCGGACGGAACCACCATCACCGCCGGCAGCCACGACGTGCGGGTGCGGATGCTGTCCATGCTCGCGCCCCACCCGGCCATCGGCCTCACCTCAGCCGTGGCAGTGGCCCTCGCAGCCTCGCAGCCGTCGTCGGTGGTAGCCAACGCAGCAGCCCAATCATCCTCCGCCGGCACCGGAACTCCCCGCTTGCTGCGGATCGGGACACCTGCCGGCGTGATCACCGCCGAAATCATCACCGATGACACCGGCACCGTCAGCGAAGTGGCCCTCCACCGGGCGGCCCGCCATATCGCCACCGCAGATATCGACGTGGCCCCGGCCGCCGAGCTGTCTGCCTAACACCCCTATCTCTTTGCCCCATCATTAAGGGGCCGCACCAACCAGGAAGTTGTTCAATGAAGATCAAATCCATCCTCGGACACCTGTATGTCCAGGTACTCATCGGAGTCGCCCTCGGCGTCGTTGTGGGCGCGCTGTGGCCGGACCTCGGTTCGTCCCTCAAGCCCATCGGCGACGGCTTCGTGAAACTCGTGAAGTTCATGATCGCCCCCATCGTGTTCTGCACCATCGTCGGAGGCATCACGTCGCTGAGGGACACCAAGAAGGTGGGCCCCACCCTGATCCGTTCGCTGGGCCTCTTCTACGCGCTGACGGCACTCGCCCTGGCCCTGGGCCTGGCCGCGGTGACGCTGTTCCAGCCCGGCGCCGGGATGCACATCGATCCCACGCATCTGGACTCCTCGGTGGCGCAGAAGTACACCACGCAGCTGCCCAGCAGCAACCCCGTGGACTTCATCCTCAGCATCATCCCCACCACCTTCGTTGGCGCCTTCGCCGATGGTGAAGTCCTGCCCGTGCTGGTCATTGCACTGCTGTGCGGCTTCGCCTTCAGCAAGCTCGGCGCACCGGGCCAGCTGGCCCTGAACGTGGTCAACAGCTTCAACAAGCTGCTCTTCATCATGTTTGGCTACATCATGAAGGTGGCTCCGCTGGGAGCCTTTGGGGCCATGGCCTTCACGGTGGGCAAGTACGGCGCCCACTCCATCGGCAACCTCGGCATGCTGATCCTTGCCTTCTACGCCGCCTGCATCGTCTTCGTGGTGGTCGGCCTGGGCATCCTGGCCAAGGTGACCGGCTTCAGCCTGTGGCAGATCCTGCGCTACTTCAAGGACGAATTCCTGATCGTCCTGGCCACGTCCTCCAGCGAACCGGTCCTGCCGCGCCTGCTGTCCAAGCTCGAGCGGATCGGCTGCGACCGCAGCGTTGTAGGACTCGTGGTCCCCACCGGTTACTCCTTCAACCTCACCGGCACGGCCATTTACCTCACCCTGGCCTCCATGTTCATCGCCCAGGCCTGCGACATCCACCTGAGCTGGGGCCAGATCCTGCTGATGCTCGGCATGATGCTGCTGACCTCCAAGGGCGCGGCGGGCGTCACCGGCAGCGGCTTCGTGGCCCTGGTGGCCACCCTGACAGTCATGCCCACCCTGCCGGTGGCCGGCGTGGCCCTCATCGTTGGCATCGACCGGTTCATGAGCGAGGCCCGCGCCCTCACCAGCACGGTCTGCAACATCGTCTCCTGCGTGGCAATCGCCAAGTGGCAGGGTGAGCTGGACATGGTCAAGCTCCGCTCCGAGCTCCAGGCGGGCTTCGTGCCCACCGAGGCGGAGAAGGTCCAGCTGGCCGAACCGGCCCTGGCCCACTAACCGGCCGCCAAGCCACCACCCCAGGGTTTGCCCGGGACCCCGGAACGGGTCCCGGGCAGATCCCTGAGCGGGGTACTACTGCACAAACCCACACGGAAAGGACCCGCCAATGAGCCAGCGCCAAACGGAGCAGGACATTGCAGAAGACTGCGATGAAGGGACCTGCTTCTACTGCCAGAGCCCGGAAACCGACTAGCGGCCCAGCTGTCGGGCCCTACACCCACTGCTCCCATACCGTCAGCTTGAGGGTGATGCTCCCGGACGAACCAGCCACCACAGCACCAGCCCCCACGGAAGGGTCGACGACGGCACCCACCCTGCCGCCGTCGTCGTCCCGTCCGGCAAAACCAGCCTTCCAATTAAAGCCAGCCCCGCGGGCAAAACCGGCCCAGCGCATCACGCCCGGACCGCCTCAGCAGCCTCATCGGCGGTACGCACCGGCGTTTCCAGCCCCAGGTGATCGCGGAGCGTGTTCCCGCGGTACTCCGTGGGGTACACGCCGCGTTCCTGGAGTTCGGGGACCAGGTGGTTCACGATGTCATCCAGGCCGGTGGGGATCAGCCACGGGGAAATGTTGAATCCGTCCACGGCGCCCACCCGCGCGTACTCGGCCAGCTGGTCCGCCACCTCAACGTACGAACCGGTGAAGGTGGAATCAATCCGCGCGGTCTTCGAGGTGACGAACTGCCGGATGGACAGCCCCTTGTCCTTGGCTTCCGCCCGCCACTGGTCCGCCAGCTGCCGGGCCTTGGCGCCGTGGAAACCGCTGCCCCGGGTTTCGGACGTTTCCTCCACCACCGGATCGATCTCCGGCAGGGGGCCGTCCGGATCGTAAGAGGACAGCTCGCGGCCCCAGAACTGCTCCAGGTAGGCAATGGCCTGCTGCGGGCCGATCTGCAAGCTGCGCACCCACTCCTTCTTCTCAGCGGCTTCGGCGGCAGTAGGCGCCAGGATGAACTCGCTGGCCGGCATGATCTGCACGGCGTTGGCGCCACGACCGGCGGCCACGGACCGCTCCACGAGGTCCTTCCGGAAGTCCACGGCGTCGTCGAACTTCGGGTGGGCAGAGAAGATCACGTCCGCCTGCCGGGCTGCGAAATTGCGGCCCTCGGGCGAGTCGCCGGCCTGGAACAGCACCGGCCGGTACTGGGCGCTGCGCGGCAGCCGCGGCGTGACGTCCACCGTGTAGTGCTGCCCCTGATGCAGCACCCGGCGGGCAGGGCCGTTCGGCGTCTCCCAGGAATCCCAGATCCGTTTGGCTGTCTCCACGAATGCTTCGGCGTGCTTGTACCGGTCGGCGTGGTCCAGGTAGCCGCCGCGGCGGAAGTTCGCACCGGTCCAGGCGTTGTCAGTGGTCACGATGTTCCACGCCGCGCGGCCGCCCGAGATCAGGTCCAGGGAGGCGAGCCGGTGCGCCAAATCGGCGGGATCGTTGTAGGTGGTGTTCTGGGTCGCCACCAGGCCGATGTTCTTCGTCACCGACGCCAGGGCGGCGAGCATGGTTTGTGCATCCGGCCTGCCCACCACGTCCAGCGCGTGCGGGCGGCCCAGGTGCTCCCGCAGGCGCAGCCCCTCGCCCAGGAAGAACGCGGCGAACAGGCCCCGCTCCGCGGTCTGGGCGATCCGGCGGAACGATTCGAAGTCCGTCTGCGAGCCCGATTCGGCGGCCTTCCAGATGGTGCCCGAGTTGACGCCCTGGAAGAAGACCCCAAACTGGATCTGGCCGCTCGGGGTGAAGATCTCGGATTTAGCACGGGTGTGCTGTGTCATGTTTTTCCCTCACTTTCCGGCGCCGGCAGGCGCAGCAGCGGCGGCGGTTGCATAGCGGCTGGCCGGGCGCTCCAGGCCGAGCAGGTCGCGGAAGGTTCCGTCCTGCGCCACCGGGCGGAGTGCTCCGCGGCGCCGCAGTTCCGGAAGGACCAGCCGGCCCAGTTCCTCCACGTCAACAAAGAGCGACGCCGGGTGCAGCCGCACGCCGTCGGCCTCCTTTAGAAGGTCGGCGAGGAAGTCGGTGAGGCCGGCCGCAGAACCTGCGAAAGCCGCCCGGCCGCCGTCGAACGATGCGTCCCGCGCAGCCGCGTCCTGGCCGCGGGCGTCCAGGACGACGTCGAGCTCGGCGATCACGGCAATGGACGCCCCCACCCGGGCCCGGACGTCGCGGACCTCAGCCGCCAACAGTTCCGCTGCGGGCGCGGACACCAGCACGGCATCCACCGCGTCCGCCCGGACTTCGCCGAGCAGGGACGCGGGAACCAGCACCGGCAACTGCCCCTGGAGCGGCCGCGGAATGATGGATGGCCCCTTGACCGAGTACCCAACACCGGCAAACCCGGCAGGCGTCTGGAAACCAACGTAGTGCAGCTTGTCCACGTCGATGTACCGGCCGGTGGCAACGTCGCGGATCACGGCGTCGTCCTCCCAGGAATCCCACAGCCGGCGGGACACCTCGATGGAGGCGGCCGCTTCCTGGCCCAGCGCCGCGCCGGTGACGGCGGAACGGCCGACGGCGGCAGCCGCTTCAGGTGCGTCGGCGGCGGTGGCGATCCACCCGGCCCGGCCGCGGGACACGTAGTCCAGGCTGGCCAGCTGGGTGGAGACGTGGAAAGGCTCGGTGTAGACGGTGTCCACCTCCGGGACCAGCGCAATGGTGTGCGTCACCGGCCCCGCGAAGGCTGCCCGCTGCAGGGCGTTGGCCCCGGCGGGAACCGGTGCGTCGGTGAAGGTGGCGGCGTGGAAGCCGGCCGACTCTGCTGCCAGCACGGCGCGGGCAAGGTCCGCACCGTCCCAGCCGGCGCCGTCGAGCTCGATCGCCAGGAAGCCCGGCTTTTTGAAGGTACTCACTGCTGGTCCTGACGTTCGTAGGGAATCTTTTCGCCGGCTTCGATGGCCACGGGCAGCCGGTTTTCGGCTGGCGGCAGCGGGCAGGTGGCCAGGTCCGTGTAGGCGCACGGCAGGTTCACGGCCCGGTTGAAGTCCAGCACCACGGACCCGTCCGCGGCGGGCACCACCGAGAGGGAGCGGTTGGCCGCGTAGGTGGTCTTGCCGGAGGTCTGGTCGGTGAACAGCACGGACAGGGAGCCGGGCGCGTGGCCGTTGAACGCGGTCAGCGCCAGCTCCTGGCCGGCCAGCTTGAAGCGGATTTCCCCGGGTGCCTCGTAGACATGCTGGATGCCTTCCACGGCTGCACCCACGGTGGTGGGCCGCGGCGCCTCGAACGGCACGAAGGTTCCGCGGACGGCATAGGCAGCGTCCGGGGAGTAGGTGGGCGTGCCTTGGTAGGCCTGCAGGAGCGGGTTTTCGGGGTGACGCGGCCGCACGATGTACTCGCCGCCCCGCTTGGCCAGTTCAATGACGGTCTCGCCGGAGACCAGGTTGATGCCGCCGCGTTCTTCGACAGGCCCGAACTCCAGCGATGCGCCGGCTTCGGTGTTCAGCTCCGTGCCGTCCTGCTGCAGGCTGTCACCCGGTTCCAAAAGGACGCGGACGACGTCGGCCGCCACGCTCCAGGTGCCCGGGGCGCCTTCCAGCCGGGCGGGTTCGCTGCCCAGCCAGTGCAGGTGGGTCACCGCCAGGAAGCCGTGCGGGTGGGCGCGGTGCTGTTCGTGGGCGGCGTGCCATTCCTGCCAGTCGGCGTCGAAGGACTCGAGGGCGGTTTCAGTGTGTACGGCGTTCATGAGGCCTTCCCGGAAGGAGTTGCAGCGGATTGGGTGGCCGCGAAATTCTCATCGGTGACGGTCTTGGATTCCGGCAGGGCTTCCTCGGACAGGCCCCAGCGCTCCAGGACCTTGCCGTAGGAGCCGTCCTTGATGGCCGAGTTGAGGGCCTCGGAGATGACCGGCGCCAGGCCGTTGCCGCGCAGGGTGGTGGCTGCCACCAGGGTTTCGGACGGCCAGCCTGCGTTCACTTTGCCCACCACCTTCAGGTCGTCCCGGGTGTTTTCCCGGTACACGGTGGACGGGTAGGGGGCGATGTTAAGGTCCGTCCGGCCGGAGGAGAGCGCCAGGATGGTGTCGGCGTCGGACGAGTAGTACTGCAGCGTGGCCGGGGCCTTGCCCTTGGCCTCCAGGTCCTCGTTCCAGGCGAGCAGGATCTTTTCCTGGTTGGTGCCGGACCCCACGGAGACCTTCAGGCCGGAGATATCGTCGGCGCCCTTGATGTTATAGGTGGCGGACTTTTTGGCCTCGAAGCCCATGTACGCGGCGCGGTAGCTGGCGAAGTCGAACAGTTTCACCCGGTCCTTGTTCACGCCCACGTTGGAGAAGACGGCCTCAAAGTCGCCGGACTGGGTCTTCAGCGGCCAGTTCTCCCAGGACGTGACCTGCACGTCCAGCTCCAAGCCCAGTTTGTCCGCCACCAGCTGGGCGATGTCCAGCTCGGAGCCGATCGGCGTCTTGTCGTCCGTGGCGTGGAAGGACAGCGGGATGGAACCGGCCGTGGTGGCCACCGTCAGCTTGCCGTCCTTGCTGATCAGGGCGGGAACCTTGGCGGCGAGCGCCGGGTCCTTCTCCGCGCGGATCCGCTGCTGGTCCGGGGACGTGTTGTAGACCACGCCGTTGCGGGCCGCCGTCGTCTGCGCGCCGCCGCTGGGGTTGCCGGCGGCCGAGGCGCCGGGATCGGCGCACCCTGCCAGCGCGGCGGTGCCAAGGAGGACGACGGCGGGAAGCACCGCGAGCGCGCGGCTGCGGCGGAGGCCGGGGGTGGAGAAAGCCATGGGAGAGGTCCTTAGATGTTGAAGGCCGGTTCCAGCACCTTGGAGAAGAAGCTCCGGGTGCGCGGTTCCTGGGGGTTGCTGAAAATTTCCTTGGGGGTGCCCTGTTCCACGATCTGGCCCTGGTCCATGAACACCACGGTGTCCGCCACGTCGCGGGCGAAGCCCATCTCATGGGTGACGATGATCAGCGTGGTGCCGGACGTTGCGAGTTCGCGGATGACGTCCAGCACTTCGTTGACCAGCTCGGGGTCCAGGGCCGAGGTGGGCTCGTCGAACAGCAGGATCTTGGGATCCAGAGCCAGGGCCCGGGCAATGGCGACGCGCTGCTGCTGGCCACCGGAGAGCTGGCGGGGATAGGCACCGGCCCGGTCCTTGAGCCCCACCCGGTCCAGGAGTTCCAGGCCGCGGCGGCGGGCCTCCTCCTTGGAGCGCCCCTGCGCCACCACGGGGGCTTCCGCCACGTTCTCCAGGGCAGTGAGGTGCGGGAACAAGTTGAAGTTCTGGAACACCATGCCGATGTCGGTGCGCTGTTTCAGGATCTCCTTTTCCCGCAGCTCGTGCAGCCGGTCGCCGCGGAGTTTGTAGCCCACCAGCTGTCCGTCGATGGTGATGTGGCCGCCGTCCACCTTTTCCAGGTGGTTGATGGTGCGCAGCAGGGTGGATTTGCCGGAGCCGGAGGGGCCCACGATCACGGCCACCCCGCCCGGTTCCACGGTGAGACTGACGCCTTTGAGGACTTCCGTGGGGCCGAAGGATTTGCGCACGCCGGTGATTTCCACCAGGCCGCGGGTGGCTGTGGGGGCGGTGAGGGTGTCAGTCATCAGGGGTTCCTCCGGTTGGGCACTGCCGCGTGGGTGGCGAAGAATTTGCGGGCCTTCTGCAGGGGCGTCAGCGGCAGGTTCCGCACCGCGCCCTTGGAGTAGTGGCGTTCGATGTAGTACTGGAAGACGCTCAGCACGGAGGTGATCACGATGTACCAGAGCGTGGCCACCAGCAGCAGCGGCAGGACCTGCTGGGTGCGGTTGTAGATGACCTGGACCGTGTAGAACAGCTCCGAGTAGGCCAGGACGTAGACGATCGAGGTGCCCTTGACCAGGCCGATGATCTCGTTGAAGGCGGTGGGCAGGATGGCGCGCATGGCCTGCGGCAGCACGATCCGGGTGGAGCGGCGCCAGGCGGGGATGCCCAGTGCGGCCGCCGCCTCCAGCTGGCCCTGGTCCACGGACAGGATGCCGCCGCGGATGATCTCCGCGGAGTAGGCGGCCTGGTTCAGGGTCAGGCCCAGGACGGCTGCGGCGAACTGGCTGATCAGCGTGGTGGTCTGCACTTCGAAGAACCGGACGTCGGTGAACGGGATCCCCAGGCTGATCTTTTCGTACAGGTAGCCCAGGTTGTACCAGAGGAGCATCTGGACCAGCAGCGGCGTGGACCGGAAGATCCACGAGAACGTCCAGGACACCGAGACCAGCAGGGGCGAGGCCGAGAGCCGCATCAGCGCCAGGATGAAGCCCAGCACGAACCCGAGGACACCTGAGATCGCCGTCAGCTTCAGTGTTTCCACCAGGCCGTTGACCACGGACTGGGCGGTGAACCACTGGGCCACGACCCCCCACTCCCAGCGCGGGTTGGTGGCCAGCGACCATGCCACGGACAGGACACCGAGCGCGACGACGGCAGTCCCCACCCAGCGCCACGGATGCTTGGCGGCCACCACGCGATAGGACGAGTAGTCCTTTGCCACCCGGGGCGCCGCCTCCGTGGCGGAGCCGCCGGCGCCGGACGTGCCTGTTCCTGCCGGCGGCGCTTCCGCCGCCGGTACCGGCTGCGACTGTTGGGACTGCGCCACCCCTGTTGCTGAACTCATGCGCCACCTCGCTTCTCGTGCTGGGTTTTCCTTGTGGGCCGCTGCCCGTCGATACGGGGCGTGGCGGCCGGTGCTGGCTGCAAATCTAGGACCGGCCGGAACGGGCCAGCAAGGCGGCAGGTTGCAATACTTCACGGGGCTTCGCACGGCGTCATGCGTCGGTTTTTTGCGTCCCTTAACGCGCTGTGACGCGGGGTTAACGGCCGTGACCAGGCGCTCGACCGGCGTCGTCACGGCTGCCTAGCATGGGCAATCAACCCAGCCCCGGCCGTCAGGAGTACCCATGCCAGCCACCATCCCGGCCATCGTCTTCATTGGCGGCGGACCGCGCACGGCGGGCGTGCTCGAACGGATCGCGGCCAACCGGCCGGACGTCTTCGCCGGCCCGCTGCAGCTCCATGTGGTGGAACCGCACATCCCGGGTTCCGGCCGCATCTGGCGATACGACCAGGACCCGGGCCTCCTGCTTAACTCCATGGCCGCGGACATCACCATGTTCACCGACGATTCCGTGGACTGCGCCGGACCGGCGGCCCCCGGTCCTGGCCTGGCCGAATGGGCAGCGGGCGTGCTGGATGCCTCCATCATCGACGTCCCGGACTTTCCGCAGCCCCTGTGGGACCAGCTCCGGGCCCTCACCGGCACCACGTTTCCCACCCGCCGGCTGCAGAGCCAATACCTCGAATGGTTCTTCCGCCGCGCCGCCAAATCGCTGGGCCGCAGCGTCACCGTGCACCGCACCACGGCCGTTGGCATCACGCCCCGGCCAGGCGGCGGGCACGACGTCGAGCTGGGCAACGGCCGCACCCTGCACGCGGACATCGTGGTGACGGCGCTGGGCCACACGGATTCCCGCCCGGACGCCGTGTCCGCGGGGTTCTCGGACTTCGCCGACCGGCACGGCGGCTACCACGCGGCACCCAGCTACACCACCGACGTCGACTACTCCCCCATCAGCCCGGGGCAGGACGTGATCGTCTCCGGGATGGGCCTGGCCTTCGTGGACCTGCTGGTCCTGCTCATGGAGGGCCGCGGCGGCAGGTTCCAGGAAACGTCCGACGGCGGGCTGCGCTACCTTCCGTCCGGGCGCGAACCACGGCTGTGGGCCGGCTCCCGCCGGGGCGTGCCCTACCACTCCAAGATTTCCGCAGCCCTGCGCGGACAGGCGCCGGGGCCGCTGCAGTTCTTCACGGCCGCTGCTGTGGATGCCCTGCTGGAGCAGCACGGAGAACTGGACTTCCGCCGGGACCTGTGGCCCCTCATCGCCAAGGAAACCGGCTACTGCTATTATCGCGAGCTCCTGACGGGCACTCCCGAACGTGCCGCCATGGGGTGGAGCGAGTTCGCCGCCCGGTACGCGGAGCTGGACTGGTACAGCGGCGGCCGCGAAGCGCTGGTTGCCGCCGCTGTCCCCGACCCAGAACTGCATCTGGACCTGGAGCGGCTGGACCGGCCCTTCGACGGCCGCACCTTCACGGACCACCAGGACGTGCAGGACGCCGTGGCCGGCTACATCGAACACGACCTTGCCCTGCGTGACAGCCCGGACCATCCGGAGACGCTTGCCCTGTTCCTGGCCCTGCTGCACGTATATATGGACGTGGGCCGGGTGGTTCCGCCGGAGCGGTTGAACGCGCGCTCCCAGCAGGTGGTCCACGGCTGGTGGCACGGCTTCTTCAGCTTCGTCGATTCCGGACCCCCGCCGCACCGGCTGCGCCAGATGCTCGCACTGCACCGGGCCGGCCTGCTGCAGTTCCTTGGCCCGGGACTGGACGTGACCGCCGACGAAACCACAGGGACCTTCGTCGCCACATCGCGGCAGTCCGGGGTCACGGTGTCAGCGACGGCACTGATCGAGGCACGGCTCCCGGCCACATCCGTGGCCCATTCGCTCAACCCGGTGCTCACCTCGCTGCACCGAACCGGTTTGGGCAGCGAACAGCAGCTGCTGACCTCGGACGGCATCCACTCCACCGGAAAACTGCTGGTCTCGGCCCTGCACCAGCTGGTGGATTCCGACGGCGCACCCCAGCCCACCCTCTTCGCAGTGGGCCCGGGAACCTCCGGGTGGGGCGCCGGCGCCTTCGCCCGCCCGCACACCAACGCCGCACCGTTCCGCGAAAATGACGCCCTGGCCCGGACCATCCTCGGTGCTGCCCGGGACCTGGCCGGCGCGTCCGCCCCGGCCCCCGAAGAACCGGTAGTTTCAGTACCAGCAACTCCCCAGCCAGCCGCCGTCGGAAAGACCTGATCCGTGACAAGGAAAGACCAGTGACCGCAGAACCCGGCCTCCGTCCCAGGCCCCTGGACCCCAACGCCCTGAAGGTCCTCAGCCTGCCCATGCACGATCCCCGTGTCCGCCCGCTCCTGGACGAGCTCGCCGTCGAATACGACACCCGCTACGGGGACCTGTTTGGCCGCGGCGCCGCGGCAGAGGAACTGAACCGCTACCCGGCGGCCGAATTCGAAGGCCCCCATGGCGCCCTCCTGGTGATCCAGGAAAATGGCGAGTCGATCGCCGGCGGCGCGTTCCGCCGGTACGACCCCGCCACGGCGGAACTGAAACGGATCTGGACCCACTCGGCCCACCGCCGTCGTGGGCTGGCCCGCGTGGTGCTCGCCGAACTCGAGGCCCTGGCGGCCGCCCGAGGCTACACCAGGCTGTACCTCACCACCGGGCCACGGCAGCCGGAGGCCAAGCACCTCTACCTGAACACCGGTTACCAGGCGCAGTTCGACCTTGCGGCGGACCCGGAAACCATCGGGCCCCTGGCGTTCACCAAGGACTTGCCCGCAGGGCCGCTGAACTGACCGGGCGGGTACCGCCCCATCCGGGGCAGCCCGCCGCTAAGCTAACGCCATGGCCACGAAAACCACAGCAGAGAAGCTTGCCACCATCCAGCAGGGCTACACGCTGGAAGGTGCCACCATCGAGCTGGGGGCCGCCATCATCGACGGCGAACTCCACAAGGACGCGCCGGTTCGGTTGCCGCTGGCCATGATGAACAGGCACGGACTGGTGGCCGGCGCCACCGGTACGGGCAAGACCGTCACGCTGCACATGATGGCCGAACAGCTGTCCTCCGCCGGCGTCCCCGTCTTCCTGGCCGACATCAAAGGCGACCTCTCCGGGTTGGCGACAGCCGCCGTCGGGAGCGACAAACTGACCGCCCGCACCCAAAGCATCGGCCAGCCCTGGGCGGGGAAGGCGTTTCCGGTGGAATTCCTGGCGCTCGGCGGGGACGGCAACGGTGTCCCGGTCCGCGCCACGGTCACCTCCTTCGGTCCGGTCCTGCTCGCCCGGATCATGGAGCTGAACGACACCCAGGAATCCAGCCTGCAGCTGGTCTTCTATTTCGCGGACAAGAACGGCCTGGAGCTCATCGACCTGAAGGACCTGCGTGCCGTCATCCAGTTCCTCACCTCGGACGAGGGCAAGGACAAGCTGGAGGAACTCGGTGGCCTGTCCAAGGCCACTGCCGGGGTGATCCTGCGCGAACTCGTGAACCTGGAGGCGCAGGGGCTGGAGAAGTTCTTCGGTGAGCCGGAATTCAATACCGCCGAGCTCCTCCGCACTGCTCCGGACGGTCGCGGTGTGGTCACCTGCCTGGAACTGCCCACCCTGCAGACCAAGCCCATGCTGTTCTCCACCTTCCTCATGTGGCTGCTGGCGGACCTGTTCGAGGACCTGCCCGAGGCCGGCGACCTGGACAAACCCAAGCTCGTGTTCTTCCTCGACGAGGCCCACCTGCTCTTCAACGGCGCTTCCAAAGCTTTCCTGGACGCCATCACCACCACGGTCCGGCTGATCCGGTCCAAAGGCGTGGGGATCTTCTTCGTCACCCAGACCCCCAAGGACGTGCCCGCCGACGTCCTGGGCCAGCTGGCCAACCGGGTCCAGCATGCCCTGCGCGCCTTCACCCCCGAGGACGCCAAGGCGCTCAAGGCCACGGTGTCCACCTTCCCGGTCAGCGACTACGACCTTGAGGAAATCCTGACCTCGGCCGGAATCGGCGAGGCCGTTATCACCGTCATGAATGAGAAGGGGGCGCCCACGCCCGTTGCCCTCACCCGGCTCCGCGCGCCGGAATCCGTGATGGGTCCTGCCGAGGACGCGCTGGTGCGGAGCACGGTGGCCGGCTCGGCGCTGCTGGGCAAGTACGGGACGGCCGTGGACAACCCGTCCGCCTACGAAAAGCTCACCGGCAAAGGGGCGGCACCCACCGGCCCGGCCGCGCCGGAACCGTCCGCCGGGATGCCGGGGGGCCAGTCCGCGCCGGCGGGGGGCCAGTCCGCGCCGGCGGCCTACGACGTTGACGCCGAGGCCCGCCGGATCGAGGAGGAGATCCTGGGCCGGCCCAGCAGCCGGCCCGCGCCAACCCCGGCCCCAGCAACCCGCGCTCCCCGGCCGCCCGCCGAGCCCCAGCCTCAACCCGAGCCCGGCGGCATGATGGGGGACCTGGGCGGTGTGCTCGGCGGCGCCCTGGGTGGCGGCCTGAAGAGCATGGCGCGGTCCATGGGCACCCAGTTGGGACGCGAACTGCTCCGCGGCGTGTTCGGCACCTCTTCCACCCGGCGCCGTCGTCGCTGACTCCGCTGCGCCGCTGACTCCGGTGCTCCGCTGCCGCCTGGCCGCCGGTACGTGCTGCGCGCCGACGTCAGGCCCCACCCGCTGACCCTGCCGGCCACCCGCCGTCGGGCCTTATCGGTGTCCCGCCCGCCGGATTAGGGGGGACACCAACTTTAGAGTGCGTCCGCACTGCCGTTACTGTAAGAAACGTGCAGATGAGTCAAGCGTTGGTGAGGATCGCGGCCGGATGGCTGCTGGGCCTCATGCTTGCCATCGCCGGAGCCGTCGTGGCCATCAATATCGTCAACAACACCGTGGCCAGTCCGCAGCAGCCGGTCAGGGAGTACCTGGACGCACTCAGGAGCGGTGACGGCGGACGGGCGCTGGGCATCCTGCGCGCCACTGTCCCGCCCGGCAACGCCGCGATGCTTGACGGCAGCGGGCTGCAGACGGCCGCGTCCCGGCTGTCCAACGTCGACGTCGGCGATCCCGAGGAACGCCCCGGCAACCAGGTGATGGTGCCCCTGGAGTACACGATCGACGGCAGCCGGCTCCGCACCGAGTTCCTGCTGCAGAAGACCGGCACCGAGTGGCTGTTCTTCAACACCTGGGCCTTTGTCCCGTCCCGGCTGCCAACCGTGGACATGACCGTGGTTAACGGCAACGAGGCCACCGTCAACGGCGTTCCGGTGAACATGCCGGGCGGCCGCAACTCCTTTGCCGTCTTCTATCCCGGCGAGTACGAGGCATCCCTGAACGGGCAGTACTTCTCGGCGCCCGCCACCCGCGCCACCGTCACCTCCAAGGACTCCCCGGTGGCTCCGCTGAACCTGTTGACCCAGGCCACGGACAAGCTGAAGAACGATGTTGCGGCCAAGGTCCGTGAATTCCTTGACGGCTGCGCGGCAGAGGCGGTCAAGGAACAGAAGCTCCAGCCGGATTGCCCCTTCTACTACGCCAGCAACAACAGGGTCCAGGACGGCAGCATCAAGTGGACCGTGACCGAGTACCCGGGCGTATCGGTGGAACCGTTCGACGGCCGCTGGGTGGTGGCACCGCTGGACGGCAAGGCCAAGGTGGAGGCGCTCCAGCAGAATGCCTTTACCGGGGCCTGGTATCCCCTGGATGCGGAGGTGGACTTCAGCTTCACCACCCGTCTGGACGTAGCCGGTGACACCGTCAAGGTCACCCCGATGCTGAGCTTCTAGGCCCCTCCCCTACCCGCCTCGTCACGCCAGGCACGCTTTCAACAGTGGCACGTGACGCAGCCCCTGGGTTTGCGGGGCTGCGTCGGCCCAGGGAACGCAAAAACCTGCTCCGCGTGACGCCGCCGGCAAGTTAGCGCCGCCGCCGCAGGACTGTCAGCACCTGCTCCACCATCGCCTGCGGACCGTACACCACGTCGGCGTAGTAGTAGCGAAGGGCTGTATATCCCTGCAGGACCGACTCATTGTTTCGGCGATGATCCTTTTGAACCTGTTTCCACTCCGCGTGGTGCCTCCCGTCCAGTTCAACGACCAGCCATCCGTCCAGCAGCAGGTCCACATACCCCACCCGCTCGAGGTACACCTGCGGCTGCACCTGGATTCCCGCCTGCCGGAAGTAGGTGCGTGCCAGCGTCTCGAGGAGGGAATCCGCCCCGCGATCCACCCAGTCCAGGACCGCCCTGGCCTTTCCGTTGCGTTTTCCCGGCAAGCGCTGGCGCAGGAAATCAAGGGTCATGTCGCCGCGGGTTACGGCGCACTCCACCATGACCAGCGATCCCGCGAAAGACAGGCATCGAAGCGCGTGGATCAGAACATCAGCCAGGGCGGCCACAGGCTGGACCCGGGAGGGTGGCAGCAGGAGCCCTGAATGATGGATTGCATCGCCACTGACCACCTCCTGCCGGCGGTGGTAGACGTGGCGTTTTCCGTCCGAGGGCAGTGACCACAGGCTATATGCCGTCGCAGCACTGGAACAGGTCAACAACTCCCGGTTTCGCAGCACGGCAACCAAGTCCGGAGGCGCCGTCGGAAGCGCATACAGACCCCGGTCCGGTTGCAGGACCCCCGCCCGTACTGCCCTCCTAAGGGCGGCGTCATCCACTCCCAGTCTGGCCAGGGCGGGCCTTCGCGCGGCTCCGCCGCAGACTTCCAAGGCTCTGAGGGCATCCACCCGGCCATGGTGCCCGGCTTCTGAGGGCCGCCCATACCCCGGCGCCGCCCTATGTGGACAGCGGAGGATCCGGCCAGCGTCACGCAGAGCACGCTTTCAGCGCCGGCGGTCTGCGAAAAGCCCGGAATTCCGGGACGGCCACCATGCCGGGAACGCGAAAGGCTGCCTCCCGTGACGCGGAGTCACAAGGAAGCAGCCTTTCAGCAAACCAGAGGCAGTATCAGTCCATTCCGCGGAGGTCCAGGACCAGCTCGGTGTCGCCGTCGGCCTGCAGGACCACCGGGATACCCCAGTCCTGCTGGTAGAGGTGGCAGGCTGCGTGGTCGGGGATCTCGCCGTCCTCGGTCTCGGGTCCGTCGCAGGCCGCGGCACGGGCGGTAATGTGCAGCACGCCTTCCGGGACGTCGGGCGACAACTCAAGGGTGCGCAGCAGCCCCACGGACGTCCCGCCGCCGGAGACCAACAGCTCGGGCGGGGTGGAGGAGATCTTCAGCTGGGTGGGGTCTCCCCACCTGTCATCGAGCTTCTGCCCGGTGGGAGCCGTGAAGCGGACCGTCAGTTCCAGCGGGCCCGAGGCCACGGGGCTCTTGGGCCGCTGGGTCTGGGATGCGCCTTCATCCACCTGCTGCGCTTCCTTGGGAATGGGAACGTACACCAGCTGGTGCTTGTTGGCCTCCACCACCACCAGCAGCGGCTCCGAGCCGGCGGACTGCGTGTGGTCCACGATCACGTCGGAGGGCTCAGCGAGGCCACGTGCCAGCGTGGACACCGTGCCGGACGCGGGGTCGTACCGGCGCACGGCCCCGTTGTAGGTATCCGCAATGGCCACGGAACCGTCGGGCAGGACGGTCACGCCCAGCGGGTGCTGCAGCCGGGCCTCGGCGGCGGGACCGTCGCGGAAACCGAAGTCGAACAGGCCCTTGCCGACGGCGGATTCAACCGTCACCGAGCCGTCCTCGCCAACGACCAGCTTGCGGATCGCGGACGTTTCGGAGTCCGCAACCCAGATGTTGCCGTCGGCGTCCTCAGCCAGGCCGGAGGACTGGGCGAACCAGGCTTCGTGGGCCGGACCATCCAGCAGTCCTTCCAGCCCATTGCCCGCCACGATGGAGACGGCACCGGTCAGGGGATCGAAGCTGAAGATCTGGTGGGTTCCGGCCATCGCCACCACCACCGCGTTCAGTTTGCGCGACCAGACAACGTCCCACGGTGAGCTCAGCGAGACCTCAAGGGGGTGTCCGCCCAAGCGTCCGGTGAAGCCGGCTGCCTCTTCGTCCACCCGCGCGGGTCCGGTCTCCAGCAGGCGCTGGATGCCGTTCCCGGCCAGCGTGGAGGCTTTGCCTGAGCTGAGGGACAGCCCGCGGAGGCGGTGGTTCACTGAGTCCGCAATGACGACGTCGTACCCGGCCTTGGCTGCCACATCTTCCGGGAGGAGCACCAGGCCCTGCGGCTCGTTGAACCGGGCGGTGGCATCGTCACCGGCGGCCGGACCGTCGGCGTGCCCCTTGGTGCCGGAGCCGAAGGTGGCCAGGACAGTCGTGAAGTCCGTACCGAGCTCCACCAGGCGGTGATGCCCGGTGTCGGTGACCAGCCAGGAACCTTTGGCGGCGGCATCCGGGGAGCTGCCGGCGTCGGACGTTCCCGCCACGGCCGTGGAGCCGCGGCCCGGCGGCAGGAACAACGCCTTGCCCGGGAAGCGCAGCGTGCCGGAGGTCGCCTCGGGCGCCACGTACGGGCCGGAACCCCGGTGGAGGGTGCCCTTGGCCTCGTGTTCGGCGATGAGTTCGGGGATCAGCACCGCCAGCCCGTCCGCGTGGCCCTCGCCGGACAGGTGCGCCACGATGTAGCCCTCGGGGTCGATGACCACCAGGGTGGGCCAGGCGCGGGCGGTGTAGGCCTTCCAGGTGTCCAGCTCGGGATCGTCCAGGACGGGGTGGTGGATCTCGTACCGCTCCACGGCGGCGGCCAGCGCCACCGGATCCGCTTCATGCTCGAACTTGGGCGAGTGGACCCCCACGGTGACCAGGACATCCGAGTACTGCTCTTCCAGCGGCCGCAGCTCATCCAGGACGTGCAGGCAGTTGATGCAGCAGAAGGTCCAGAAGTCCAGCAGGACGATCTTGCCGCGCAGGGCTTCGAGGTCCAGGCTCTTGCCGCCGGTGTTCAACCAGTTGCGGCCCACCAGTTCGGAGGCCCGGACCCGGGCGTGCGTGCGTACGGTTTCGCTCATCAGCGTCCTTCCAGCTTGTTGCGGTCAGCCAGCTTGGCGTCGCGTTCAGCCAATTTGGCAAACATATCGTTGTAAGCGGCCAGATCGGCGTCGTTATTCCTGTCCGCCGCCCGGTCCACGCGTTTTGTCTCCCGCTGGTCCGACCTTGACCACATAATGGCGACGCCGATCGCCACCAGGAGCGTGGGCACCTCGCCGATGCCCCAGGCCACAGCCCCGCCTGCTTGCTGGTCACCGAGGGCGGAGGGCCCCCAGGCGCGCCCGAGGTTGCCGAAGTAGTCGGCCGCCAGCAGACCGGTGCCACCCATGATGGAGACGCCGAAGAAGGCATGGAACCCCATGGTTGCCAGGAGCAGGAGGAGGCGCATGGGGTAGGGCGCCCTGCGCGGCAGCGGGTCGGTACCGATCATGGTCAGCACGAAAATGTAGCCGGTGAGCAGGAAGTGCAGGTTCATCAATTCGTGGCCCACATGCTCGCGCATTGCATACCCGAACAGGTCCGAGTAGTAGAACAGCACGATCGAGCCGGCAAAGTTGGCGGCCGCGAACAACGGATGCGTCACCAGCTGGGAAAACTTCGAATGCACGAAAACCATCAGCCACTCGCGCGCACCCCGGGAGCCGTCACTGCGGGCGGGCAGTGCCCGCAAGGCAAGTGTCACCGGCGCTCCGAGCACCAGGAAGATCGGCGCCACCATGGTCAGTGCCATATGGTCCACCATGTGCGCGGAGAAGAGGACTCGGCCGTAGACCGACGGTGGCCCGGACGTTATGTACGTCAGGACAACCAGGCCGATGACCCAGTTCACGGAACGGAACCACTGCCAGCTGTCGCCCCGGCGGCGGACCTTTGCCACGCCCAGGAAATAGGACACCAGGCCGAAGAGGGCAACGGCGACCCAGAGCCAGTCCAGGCGCCACTCAGTGAGCCAGCGTTCCGGCGTGAGTTCCGGGGGGAGTTCATAGCCGCTGAGGATGAAGGCCGGCGAAGCATCCGGCGCCAGCGTGGTGGGCTGCGGCGGGGCGGACCGGCCCAGCGCCACCGCGATGCCGGAGGTGGCACCCATAACCAGCAGCTCGGCCAGGATCAGCTGCCACAGCACCCGCCGGGAGGACATGGCGGCGCCCTTGCGGCCAAGCTGCGGAATGACCCACTGGCGGTGCATGAAGCCAATGCCGCCCAGCACCACGGCCCCGGCCGTCTTGGCAAGGATCAGCTGGCCGTACGCCGATCCGAAGAGGTCTGCCCAGCTGGTGACGCGGATGCTGGCGTTGATGATGCCGGAGGCGAAAACCAGCACGAAGGCGAAGCCTGCCAGTGTGGAGAAGCGGCGGAGGGTCGGTTCGGTGATATCAGCTGCCGTGCCGGCCTTGGGTCCGGTGAGGATGCCGGACAGCATGGCCAGGATAATGATGCCGCCCACCCAAGTGCTCACGCCCACCAAGTGCAGGCCCAGAGAGTTGATGGCCCCTTCGTGGTCTGAGGAACTTGACGAGTGCCCGATCAGGGCTGCCGGGACCAGGCCGACGAGGGCCAGGATGAGGGTGAGGAACAGGCCGCCGGTGGACCTTACGCCAAAGAGTGCGGTTGTCACTACGGCGGCGATGATGGTGACGGCGAGCCACGCCCGGCCCGTTTCGATATCCGTCATGAAGTACACCAGGGCTTGGGTGAACGCGGGGTCCCCGGAGAGCCCCTGGCCCGCAACATCGGCGTAGGTGAGGACCAGGACAGCAATGGCGGATAGCGTCCACACTGCGCCCGCTGCGGCTGCCACGGCCAGGACACGGGTGAAGGCCGGGTGCTCGGGGCCTGCATCCCGGGATGTTTCCCGGTCGCGGCTGCGGGCGTTGAGGTTCTTGGGGAGGATGCCGACGGCGAAAATCAGGCCGCCGACGACGGTGGCCAGGGACACGTTGTGGATGGCCTTGCTGATGGGAAGGCCCCACCGGACCAGGGCGCCGGGATCCGCGACGCTGCGGGCTGCTGCCGCGCCGGAGAAGAGCAGTGCTGCCGTGAGGCCCAGGATGAGGGCTGCCAGTCCCGCCAGCTGCCAGGGCAACGGGATTCCCCTGATCCCGGCGTCCCGGACCGGGGCTCCCTTGCCAGGTTCGGACTGGGGCGCGGTGGAACGGGGTTTTGCGGCAGAAGACACCATTCCATTGTCCGCTACGCCTGCCCGGGCGGCGAATCCGGCTTAAAGCCAAGGAGCGGCAACCCATGGGGTTGCCGCTCCTTTCCAGCCGGCTGCGCGCCGGACAGGGAGAATGCTCTACTTCTTGGAGACAGCAGCCTTCAGCTTGGAGCCGGCGGTCAGCTTGACGCTGTGGCCTGCTGCGATCTGGATGGTTTCGCCGGTCTGCGGGTTGCGGCCGGTGCGAGCGGCACGGTCGGTGCGCTCTACGGCGAGCCAGCCCGGGATGGTGATCTTCTCGCCGGCGGCGACAGAAGTCTCGAAAACCTCGAACAGAGCGTCGAGGACGGAGTTGACGGCAGCCTGGCTGGTGCCGGCCTTGCCAGCTACCTCTGCAACAAGTTCACTACGGTTCTTAGCCATTTATGTCCTCCTGGACGATTCTTGATTCTGAAGCCTGCACGCGGCATGCGCGCAAGCCACTGTTCGAAAACTTACCAGCTTGGGACGTTCCGATCCGCAAATTCCGCGTGTTTCCGCGACTTTTTGAGGTTAATCACCGGATTCGGAGGCTATATCCACCCCTTCACGGTGGTGGGTGGTGGTGTTTTTAAATGTGGGAGGCCCCAACCGTGTTGGTTGGGGCCTCGACCAATGTGTGTGTCCGGCGGTGTCCTACTCTCCCACACCCTCCCGGGTGCAGTACCATCGGCGCTGTGGGTCTTAGCTTCCGGGTTCGGAATGGGACCGGGCGTTTCCCCCACGCTATGACCGCCGTAACCTTGTTACCCGTCCCAACCCTGGGGTTGGTGGGAAGACTGTGTGGTTACAACATGTGTGGTGTTGTTATTCAGTTGTTGGTTCCGTGCCGTATCAAACCCCGGGTGTTGGGGGTTGTTGGTTGGGAACCACATAG